>MTME02000015.1 GCA_002011115.2 Candidatus Pyrohabitans sp. JdFR-17 | reverse complement strand
AGCTGATTGAGATTATCGCCGGGGTTACTGGCATTGTGCCCGAGGTGGAGTATGCCCCTCCACGAAAAGGCGAGGTGCAAAGGATTTACCTGAGCACCACCCGCGCAAGGGAGGGACTCGGGTTTAATGCAGAGGTTTCCCTGAGAGAGGGCATCGCCAGAATGTGGCGCAGCATGAGGTGAAGCTTTATCTTTACTGAGGGCGAGTTAGAAGTATGCAGAGCTATGATGTTATCGTAGTCGGGGGCGGTCCCGCAGGGCTTAGCGCTGGGATATTCTGCGCAGAACGCGGTATGCGCGTCGCCATCTTTGAAAGCGGAAGCTTTGGCGGCGCTCTGGCTGCAATTTACCCCAATAAGCTTGTGCTCAATTACCCCGGGTTTCCCTCCGGTATTAAAGCAAAGGAGCTGGCGGAGCTTCTGGTTAAACAGGCTCACGACTATGGCGTAGAGATGCGCAGGGAGCGGGTGTTAGAGATAACACGTGAGCTAAAGGTGCGCACTGAAGAGGGGGAGTATTCCGCCAAGGCAATAGTTATCGCCACGGGTACGCGCCCCAGAGAGCTGGGCATCCCGGGCGAGGCGGAGTTCAACTACGGCGACCTGGGGGTTTACTACAGCGTAGCAAACATTGAGAAGTTCGCGGGCAAGCGGGTGCTTGTGGTGGGTGGTGGAGATTCTGCGGTTGAGGCGGCGGTTGAGCTTTCGCAGGTGGCGCGCGTTACGCTGGTGCACCGCCGCAGCGAGTTCCGTGCGATTGCGAGAAATGTGGAAAGGCTCCGCCAGAGCAGCGTGGAGGTGCTTCTAAACACAGAGCTTGAAGAAATTGGTGGCGATGGAAAGGTAGAGTGGGTGAGGTTGCGAAGCGATGGTGAGAGTTTTACCATCAACGCCGACGCTGTGGTGCTCGCCGTAGGGCACGTGCCAAACACGGAGATCTTCGCCAGGCTTGGATTGGATTGCGACAGCGATGGCAGGATTAAGACCGACGCCACCAAGCGCACAAGCATCACTGGAATATACGCCGCTGGCGATATAGTCTCCGGCGTGGGGCATCTTGAACTCCTAGTTGTGGCAGTAGCTCAGGGAGCGGTGGCAGCGCACAACATCTATATGGAGCTTTACGAGCCATACTGGGCTTAAAATTGCAGGAAGAATAAGGCCCCCCTCCCCCTTATGAAGAAAACTTGTACCAGTCGCTTTAAGTAGTTTTTCCGAACATGTCAGGTGTTTAAAAATCAGGCTTTCTAATCATCTTGCTTTCAATAATCTGCAGAGTCTCGGAGAGGTAAGATTTGGAGACGTTGAGCTTCTCCGCCAGCTGAGTTAAAGTTATCCTGCGGGGGTAACTGTAGTACCCGTACTGAATAGCTTTTTTGAGAATATACTTCTGCCTCTTGGTTAGCCCATCGGAGTAGGCTTCATCCGAGGTGTCTTTGTATATCCTGAATGGGTAGCCCACCTTTTTTAGGGAGTCGAGCAGGAAGTTCAGCGCCCTGGAGTTGGAGTACACCCTGGCGCTGACTATGCCCCGCCTTATCACTATAGGGGTGAGCATAAGAATCTCCGCACTAGCGAAGATATGCACCGGAAGCACGCGAATGGCATTAATCTCAAACACCACTGAATTGAGACTTTTTGAGTATATGGAAATGCTCTTTGTGGAACTGCTTTTCTCTACATCGCGGAGGAATTCCTGCGTCTCCTCCCCTTCTGCTTTTACTAGGGCTATATAGCGCCTGTAGCCCACCCAGGCGAAGCTTATTATTGTAGCGACGACGTCGTAGCTCCGGGTTAAATCCGTCCAGCAGCCCTTCGGGGTGGGCATCTGAAGGGTGTAGAGGGGCATGAATCATTCTTTTACTATAGATATATTTATACCGAACGCTGAGGTGACGGGCAGATATGCCAAATTCTTTAAGTATCTTCTTTAAGAGGCATCAGAGTATTTTCAAGTGAGCCTGTGTATATTTGTGACCATTTATCTTTTACTTCTTTCAGACATTTTGAAAAATTTTATATTTTACTGCAATATTAAAGTTAGATTCGCACCGTACATCCGGTGGCTGCTGCGCCTCAGCCAAACGCAGGCGAAAGCCGCGTTGAACCTCGGCAACCTTTCGGATAGAAAGCCCCTGTTCGGGGAGGAAGGCGCATCATAAAAAGGATGCTGGATGGATAGCCATGAAGAATGGGAAAGGTGGACCAAAAGCATGTGCATCACTTCAGGAAATCCTTTCGGAATGCTCACTGGACAACAGGTTGTACGTCCTCAGCATTCTTGACGACGCCCCCGTAAGCGTCGCCGATGTCCGGCGCGCCCTGATAAAAGCCGGCGCTGAGAAGTCCTTTGCCACTGTAAAGCGCTACCTGGACTCCCTCAGAAGGATTGGACTTGTGGAGGAAAATGGGGGCAGGTACCGCCTGACAAACCTTGGCTTCTACATATCCACCTGCTTCGGGGAGATCAGAGAGAACATAGGTGCGATAAACGCCTGGCTTGAGGCGCTGGATAGGGTGAGCATCTCCTGCCTTCCCAGACGGTTTATACACGATCTGAAGGTGCTGAGCAGTGCCAAGTTTGTGACCGATCCCTTTTCCTTTATCACCGAGCTTCTCATGTGCATCCAGAAGGCGGAGAAGACGGTGGACCTGCTGGCAGACAGGGCATCCTACCAGTTCTTCGAGCTGGTAGGAGGCAAGGTGCTGGAGGGGGTACTGTACCGCGGGATTTGCAGCTCCAAATACACTCAAATAAGGCAGCAGTACGCCAAGGAGTTCATTAAGAAGCACGGGATAAACGGAGCCCAGCTTCAGAGCTTCAGGAAGAGGTTCCTGATGAGGGAGTACGACAGGGTGATGATGCACGCCGTTGTGGTGGACGACGAGATAGCAGGGATAAACTTCCCCTACAGGGGCGGCAGGGCCAATCTCGACAGCGCCTTCATGTCCACCAACGAGGAGTTCGTGAGGTGGGTGAAAGAGATTATAGACTATTACTGGGACGAGAGCCGCCCGGTGAAATTCTGAACTCTCCGCCGCAAGTGAAACATCTTTCGTTAAGTGGAACAAAGTTTCATCTCGCAAAACAATGTTACTTCTTACAAAAGTATATTTCAGACGGTATTACAAAGTTATCTAAAATTAAACATATTTAACGCAAAATATAAATAAATCATTCATATTTTCTAAACCCTGAATTTTTAAAGTCACTCTGAGGTGGACTTGGAATGGTCGAGACGTCTTTCACATCCAAGGGCGATTGTTCTGTTTTGCGAACTCTCGGACTCGTACTGATAGCAGCTGTGCTCATGCCGGCGGTGCACGGCGCCACCAGCGTCGGCTCCTGCACCGTCATTAGCTCTCCCGGCTACTATGTGCTAAACACCAGCATAATTAACAGCACCGCCAAGGTGTGCATAAACATAACCTCCAGCGATGTTATATTCGACGGTGCCGGCTACACCATCGACGGCGTGGACGGCTTCGGCACCTACGGTGTGTACGTATACAACTCCACCCGCGTCCTGGGCGACGTGAAGGTGATAAACCTGAAGCTCACCGACTGGCATTTCGGAATATACTTCCGCTCCGTGGAGAACAGCAGCATAGAGGGCAACAATCTCTCCTCCAACACCTGGTCGGCGATTCGCCTTGAGAACTCCAACAGCAACTTAATTCGGGGCAACAACGCCAGTCTCAATGCCGGTTATGGTATCTCCCTCTCCGACTCCGACGGCAACACCCTTGAAGACAACGTAGCCTCTGGCAACAGTGCTGCTGGCATAAGCGTCGGTGGAACCGGAAGCGTCAACAACGTAATAAGGCGCAACACCCTTGAGAACAACCTAGACGACGGCATTTCCCTATCCGACGCCATAGGCAGCGTAGTAGAAAGCAACACCATTGTAAACAGCGCCAACGACGGCATCTACCTTATCCGCTCTCACTCCACCCAGGTTATAAACAACGTCATCACCAACACTACCACCTATGATGGCATCGTCGTTGACACATCGGACGACGTAAGCGTAGCCGGCAACAGCATAAGGGGCGCCAGCCGCTACGGTCTCATCTCTCTCAAATCCAACAACACCCGCATTGAAAACAACACCCTCCTCGACAACCCCACGGGAATGGTGCTCAGCAAATTAACCTACGCCCGGCTCTATAACAACACCATCTCCAGCACCACCTCCGACTACGGAATATGGTTTGACAACTCCAACCGCAGCAGCCTGCTCAACAACACCCTCGTCGAGAGCAACCTCACCGGCATCTACCTCCAGAACGTCAACGACACCACTGTGGAAGGCAATCTGGTACGCGACACCAAGAACGGCGACGGTCTTCTGCTGGAAACCTCCAGCAACAACACCCTCCGCTACAACACCCTCTTCAACAACTCCAACACCGGCATCCTCCTGAACCAGAGCAGCGTCAGCAACAGCGTTGCCGGCAACAATCTCACCTCCAACGGTAACGGAATATTTGTAGAGACGTCAAACAGCAACACCCTCTACAACAACCTTCTCAGCACCAACTCCAACTATGGCATATACCTGGAGGCGTCCAACCTCACCAACGTGAGCAGCAACACCCTGAGCGGCAACCTCTGGGGCATCTCCCTCTTCCGCACCCGCGACAATATCCTCGGCGGCAACACCATAAGCGGCAGCCGGAAGTACGGCATAGAGCTGGCAAGCTCCACCAACACCACAGTCTCCGACAACACCGTTGCTGGTAGCTATCAGCACGGAATAGTAATCGACACCTCCGACCAGAACCAGCTCTACGGGAACACCCTCCGCAACAACAACTACAGCGGCATCTACATCTATAACTCCAACCTCAACTCCGTAAAGCGCAACAACGCCAGCGCCAACAACCGGAGCGGCATCCACCTGGAGAACTCCAACTCCACCGTGGTTGAGGACAACATCGCCGGCTCAAACAGGAACCACGGTCTTCTCCTGGACCACTCCAACACCAACCTGGTCATCAACCTCACCGTCAGCAGCAACACCGACGGCGGCATCTATCTCAATTCTTCCAGCGGCAACAACATTACTGAAAGCAGAATAACCTCCAACTACGTTGGAGTATACTTCAAGGCTTCCAGCGGCAACCAGCTTGCCAACTCCACCCTTGAGGGCAACGCAGGCTACGGAGTCCTATTCCCCACGGGCGGCGGCAACAACCAGCTGACCAACCTCTCGATTAAGGGCTCCACCACGGGTATACGAATTGAAAGCTCCAGCGGAAATACACTGAGGCTCGTCACCTTCGCTCAAAACACAATGGACTTTGAGGTTTCAGGCGCACCCTCCACAGGCGTTTTTGATGCGACCTTCGGAGCAGCGAAGGTCAACCTAAGCTTCAGCGGAGACATCAGAGTCAAATCCTCAGCGCAGCCGGCTCTTGAGCCTGCGGGCTACAGGGCTCTGGGCAAGTACCTCAACATCACCAACACAAGCAGCGCCTGGGTGTATGTGAACTTCAGCTACACATCCTCCGACCTCAGCAACGCCGGAGTAAATGAGAGCACCCTCCGCGTGTGGCGCTACAACGGCACCGCCTGGGTACAGGTAACCAGCACCAACGGCGTCAACACCGCCGGGAAGTACGTGTATGCCAACCTCACATCCTTCAGCATCTTTGCCCCCATGGGCGTGGACATCACCCCGCCCAGGATAACCAACATCACCGTATCATCTGTCACCCAGACCAGTGCTGTGATAAGCTGGCAGACAGACGAGCCTGCGACAAGCCTGGTGCTCTACGGCACATCCTCCGGGAAGTACACCCGGAATGTGAGCAACGCCACCCACGTAACCTCCCACACCATAAAGCTCACAGGTCTGAGCTCCAGCACCAAGTACTACTTCGTGGTAAACAGCACCGACAGGGCGGGCTACTCCAATGCCAGCGCTGAGCTGAGCTTCACCACTGCCAGCCCACCTCCCTCCTTCGGTGGTGGCGGAGGCGGTGGAGGAGCGCCCAGGAACACCGTGGAGATTCCCAGGATAAAGGCTGGTGAGAGCTACGTGGCTGTTTTCAATGAAAAGTACGTGCCCAACATCGCTAGGATAGAGATCCTCGCCGCCCAGGACCAGCACTACACCAAAATCAGGGTCAGCACCTATTCAAAGAAGCCCGATTGGGTAATCTTCGACCCCGTTCCGGGCAGGCTCTGCCGCTACTTCTTCATAAAGTACAGCAAGCCGAACACCTACATAGAGAAGGCGGTGATAACTTTCAAGGTTGAAGAGAGCTGGCTGAAAGACAACAACATTGATCCCGCGACGGTGGCAATGTACCGCCTCGGTGAGGCGAAGAAGTGGGAGAAGCTTGCCACCACGCCGGAGAAGTCGGTAAACGGAACAATTTACTACAGTGCAGAAGCACCTTACTTCAGCTGGTTTGCCATCTCTGCAAAGGAGAACTCTGGCTTTAGGGACATATTCGCCAAAGTGGAAGACGAGGTCAGGAAGCAAGAGCCAGCACATGCGCCTGAGCCTGAGGAGAAGCCAGCGGCGGTGACACCTCCCGGAGAGCAGACGAAGACGACGCCTCCACCAGGGACGGCACCACCTGTAAAGACGCCAGAGCCCGAGGCTAAACAGTCGCCTATGTCGAAGGTAGAGGAGAAGAAGCCACAGGTAGAGAAGAAGGGCATCTGTGGACCAACCCTTGTGGAACTGATAGCAGCGCTTCCGCTGCTTCTGGGAAGAAGGCTGAGAAATTAAGCCTCCTCTTCCCCTGTTTTTTTAATTATTTTAAGTTTTATTCTCTCCGAGCCACACCACCTTCGCCTTACTCGCCATCTCCTCTGCAAGCGCGTCAACATCAAGCCCTGCCTCAGCTTTTTCTGCCCTCTCTACCGTCGCCTTTGTCACGGGCTTTAGAGGAGGACCCAGACAGCAGTTGGCAGGACGAATTGAAATCTCGTAGGTGCCTATTTTCTTAGCCAGAGAGATTATCTCATCCTTATCCATTCCTATCAGGGGGCGCAGCACTGGCATGGTAGCAGCCCTGGAAATCGACGCGAGGTTGGCAAGCGTCTGCGATGCCACCTGTCCAAGGCTCTCACCGGTTACCAGAGCCAGAGCCTTCTCCCGCTGAGCTACCTTCTCCGCCACACGGTACATCATGCGCTTGCACAGCACACAACCCATGCGGTAGTCTTCCACCTTCAAAAGCTGGATGAGCACGTCGCCATAGGGTACGAGGTATGTCTTTATCGGCTCTCCCACCCAAGTGGAAAGAGCCTTAATTGAGTCAACCGCTCGTCTTGGGGTGCGCTCATCCACGAGAGGCGTGGGATCCATGAACAGAGCCACCACTTCAGCGCCACGGCGCATCATGAGCCAGGCAGCGACGGGTGAATCAATGCCCCCGCTAACCAGTGCGAGCACTTTACCCTGGGTCGCGTACGGTAAGCCGCCAACACCCGGGATTACCTCGTCGAAGAGGTAGGCGCGGTCACCGCGAATTTCGATGAAAATCTCCTTCTCCGGTGCCTTAAGGTCCACCTTAGCGCCAGTCGCCTCAACTATCCGCCTGCCCAGCTCCCTGGCAACGTCGATGCTCCTGTATGCGTGTTTCCCTTCCCTGCGCACGCGAAGGGCGAAGGTGTCGTCTCTTGAGATTCGCCTCAGCGCATACTCCACCCCTGCCTTCATAAGCTCATCAAAATCTGCGCTTGCTACCTCGGCGAGAGAGGTTGAAGCCACACCAAAGACACGACTCGCCTTTACCGCGTCTTCGCGAGAGTCTGAGTGGATGAAGATTCGTCCCCACTCCCGGGTTATCTTAACCTCGCCGAGCACGCGCTTCAGATGAGCAATAAGGGCACGCTCCATCTCCATGCGCACAGGCTTCGATTTTAACCCTATCTCACTGTACCTGACTATTATCACCATAACCCCAGCCGAAAGCTCAACGTTTATAAAATATGCTCCTTGCAGCTATCGCTCTTCCTTTGTTGCAAGGGCAACCTGCCGCTTGTAGCTTTTCAAGCATATCGGACAGCAGAAGTAGCGCTCCACATTTCTAAACTTGTACACGTGGGGCTTAGAAATTGCGCTCCCGCAGTACTCGCATGTAAGCTCAGCTTTAATCATCTCCACAGGGGGCTCGCTCTCTTTCAGAACCCCAGTCACCACTTCCGCCTCTAGTGACTCTGCCACGCCGCGAAGTGTGTTGACAAGCCTGCCCACGTCGTCGATGTCCTTAACCAGAGCCTTGCAGAATAGATTCTTCTCCCCGGTTAGGGAGTAAACCTCCACCACCTCACTCATGCGCCTGAGAAGCTCAACCGCCTCCTCGCCTGCCTTCATCCTCAACAAAACAACCACAGGCTTCTCCAGCGCATCCCTGCTTATCTCCACAGTAAATCTGCTTATCACCCCGCTCTCCTTCAGCTTGTCTATCCTCGCCTTTACCGTGGGTCTGCTGAGCCTTAGAAGCTTTGCAATCTCAGCCACAGGCATGCGCGCATCTTCCTGAAGCAGGCGGAGTATCTTCACATCGATAGCGTCGAGTTTCAAAACCATCACCCTTTCCATTATCAAATTTAAAAATCACAAGATAAATTAATTTCACAAAATGAAAACAAAAAAGTATATCTGTTTTGCCATAGATTGTTATATGGTGGTAAACATGGCAATAGACCCTGTATGTAAAATGGAAGTAGATGAGGCGAGCGCGAAGTGGAAGACCGAGTACAAGGGAAAAACCTACTACTTCTGCGCTCCCGGATGCAAGACCGCCTTCGAGGCTGACCCAGAGAAGTATCTGAGTGGTGGCGGCGAGCCCCACCACTGATTTTTTATTTTCTGCTCTGCCGTCTTCCTAAATATACTGTTCGATTGTATTCCAGTAGATTTATCTGTGGTTGCACCCAAATTAGAGTATGAATTTGCAGAGCCATAAGGTACTAGCAGAGCAGTTTGCAGACACAGTCTTCGCCTACACCGGAATACCCCTCCAGTTAGAAGATATCTCCCTGCATCTTGATGGTGAGGAGCTAAAAGTGGTGGTGTGGGGATATGAGATTGCACGCCTGAAGATTTCAGAGAACATGGATGAAGATGAACTTAAGGTTGCCTTGGACGGGATAACCTCCGAAATCCCCGATTTGAGGCAGAGGCTCATTGAAAACTTCATAAGAATGCTCGTAGCCAGAGTCCTGCCTAAAGCTTCTGAAAGGATTATAACAGCCCTACGGAGGAAGGATATTCCAGAGGATGTGCTCGACTCTCTGATGTTCTCCATTGAAGATCTGGGGTACGAGCGCAGGCACTGGGAGACTGAGGAGGAAGCTGAGTGGGGATTCCCCATTCTCGCTCTGGAAATAACAATGCCCGAAGGGATGGAGTTGCTCTTGCCCATGGACCTCAGCAATATTGATAACCCGGTGGATGTGGAGGAGGCTGTGCAGAGGCTAGAAGTGGCTCTGGCAGAGTTGTAATGCGTTACTCCATCATCACCTAGCCAGGAGTGGTCAGGACTGAATAATAAAAGTGTAGAATATGGCTTAAATAAGCTGCTCGTCTGCAGTGGGCTGCTCTTACTCTTACTGCTGGCTGGCTGCATCGGCGAAGGGGAGGAGACGATCGACAAGGGTTTTGTGGAGGAGCCCCGGAAAGAGCTACCTTCCGGCGCAACCCTTTTGCCGTCCTCCATACCCGACAACCTCACCTTCGCCATGGAGGTGGATGTAGAGCTGCTGGTTGACTATGAGGGCGGAGTCAATGAGGAGTGGTTCGAGAATGCTGCAAAGCGCGGTGTTAATGCGATAAGCTTTGAGGTGCTTGACAGAGACGGTACAACCCTCTTCGACACACCCACCGTGAGGGAGGCAGGATTCAAACTTGATCCTGAGGTTGGGAATGTGTTTCCCGCCATCCTGAGAGAAGCTGCAGAGAGAGACATTAAGGTCATCGTCATGCTTGAGACCATAGGGCATATAATCTACGACATGAAGTCCTACTCCGGCAATATACGCAGCTCAAAAATGACGCCGGAGTGGACCGCCAGGGTCATCGCCGAGATGGTGGAGGAGGCGAGAAGGCAGAGTGCCGAGATAGCCTTCGACGAGGAAGCACTGCCTGATGAGTATATTGACGCCATAAGGGCGGCGACGAGCAGCGCAGGCGTGGAATATGCCCACTTCTTTGAAGATCTGAAGTGCAGACCTGACCTGTTCATCTCTGAGGACTATGCCTACTATCCCTACGATTCAGCCTCGCAGGATGACCTTGCCTACATGGCGGAGATATTCAGCGCCGGCAGCTACTACGGAAAGCTGGGATTTCTCAACATTATGTTCGGCTCTGCAAGAGCCTGCGGAAAGGAGAGCGGTGTCGCCACCGCGGGTGGCTGGGGTCTGGGAGCCAAGACGCACCAGAACATAGCTTTAATGCGAGCGGTGCAGTTTGCACCCCGCTTCTACATGTTTGTTGTGGGAGAGGGCGAAGAAGGCGCGAAGTATCCGGAGGAGGTTGACTACGTGGAGTCCTACGACTTCAGGGGGCGCCTTTTACCCCTCATAGAAGAATTTGGAAGAAAGGGCTCGGATAAGCCCAAGCCGCTGGCTAATTTGATCCTCGATGAGCCGGGAAATCAGGACTCCGAGCTAAACGACTTCTACACCAACGCCCTCCTCTCCTCGTCAGATGCCATTACAAATGCAATACTGGCAGCCGGCTACGACCTGATTGTAACCACTGAGCCAGTAGCTGAGGCGGAGCTCTACTATGTGCTCACTCCGGGCATAATATTTGAAGAGGGTGAAGATATTTCCCCGGAACTTGCCTTCCTTGCAGAGGGTGATAAACCGGTGTTCTACCATGTGGTAGGGGAGATCCCAGAAGGTCAAAACTGGGCGCGTATACTTACCCGGCTCGGAATCAGCAAAGCCTTACCACTGAGCAACGACGACTCGAGCTCAGACTTTGAACCCATACCTGCAGGAGTTACCTACACATTCCCCGACGGAGATTACAGGGTAAAATACGCCGGGTATACCTTCGAGGTGTGGGATCCAAAGCTGCTGGGAAAATTCACAGTAGGACACTATCTGAATTATATACCTCCCGAGGCTGTGGAGGGTGAAGTGCTCCTCGCTGGCACCACCGCAAAGGATGATGACAGAAAATTCGACGATAAAACCGCCTTAATAGTTAGGAAAGGGAACGTTTTCTTTGTAAATGGGGGCTATCTGCATCTCGACGCTTCTCATGTGCTCGCCAACATCATGTCCGAACTCCGCGGAAAACCCCCTGTGTACAACTCCCCCTCCTACGGCTACTTTACCAACGGCGAGAGCAGAGCGGTGTTCTTCGCCCCCTACGATGTGGAAATAGATGTCAACGTATTTGGCGGGAACAGGGTTACCGAATTCGACGAGAACGGCGAAATGGTTGCGCCGGAGGTAAAGCTGGAAAACGGCAGGCTGAGAGGTAGGGTGGGAAGGTTCCACCTCGTTGTGGTAGACTGACGAGTTACCCTAAAGGAGTTTCTCTATCGCCTCTATGAACTCCTCTCGTGAGGGAAGCGCGTCTAGCCTCGCAACTTCTTTACCAGCCTTGAAAAATACAAAAGTGGGGACGCTAGTAATCCTGGATCTCTCCACGAGCGCTGGATTCTCCTCCACATTTACGCGGAAGAAGTTGACTTTCCCGGCGTACTCCTTCGCAATCTCCTCAGCGAGGGGCTCAATCTTCTTGCACGGCGGGCAGGTAGGCAGAGAGAACCATACCATCGCAGGCTTAGCTGAGCGGAGCACTGCTTCGTCGAACTCTTCCTCGCGTATGAACCTAAACATGCTCATGCTCTCGGCCTCTTGGTACGGATGGGTTTATAAGGGCGGGGAAGGCGCCCTTATTTTGGAACCCTCTTAATCTCAGGTACATAGTTCTTCATCAGCAGGGAGTTGCTAACCACCGAAACGGAGCTAACCGCCATGGCTGCGGCTGCCCACTCCGGGCGGAAAGGTATACCGAAAAGCACATAGCTCAAACCTGCGGCGAAGGGGATCAGCATGCTGTTGTAGAACAGCGCCCAGAATATGTTCTGCTTTATTTTGTTCAGTGTCTTCTCGCTAAGCTGAATCGCGGCAACGACGTCGCGCAGGTCGTCTTTGATGAGCACTATTTCACCGCTCTCTATGGCAACGTCTGTGCCCGAGCCTATTGCTATGCCCACGTCAGCCTGCGCAAGCGCAGGGGCGTCATTTATCCCGTCGCCCACGAAGGCTACTACTTCTCCAGCCTGCTGAAGGCGTTTAACCTCATTGGCCTTGTCCTGGGGCAAAACCTCCGCCATGACAACGTCAATACCCAGCTTCTTTGCTATAGCCTCGGCCGTACGCCGATTATCGCCTGTGATCATCGCCACCTTCTTGCCCATGCGGTGGAGGTATTCAATCGTTTCGAGGGCGTGCTCCTTTATCTTATCTGCCACCGCGATTATGCCTGCTAACGTGCCGTCAATCGCAGCCAGCATCGCTGTCTTTGCCTCGCTTTCAAACTTTTGGAGCTGCTCTTCTATCTCGGCGCTAATCTCTACCCCGTGCTCCTTCATCAGCGCACGGTTACCTATGAGCACCTCTTTGCCAGCGACCCTCGCCATGACTCCCTTTCCTGTTATAACCTCAAACTTCTCAGTCTCGAGAAGCTCCAAACCCTTTTCCTTTGCGTGGTTTACAATAGCCTGAGCAAGGGGATGCTCCGAGTTCTTCTCTGCACTTGCAACTATGCTCAAAAACTCCTTCTCGGGCATGTTGAATGTAAGCAAGTCAGTTACCTCGGGCTTGCCTTTTGTAAGCGTCCCCGTCTTATCGAATACCACCGTCGTCACCTTTCTTGCCAGCTCCAGCGCTTCGCCATTGCGTATGAGTATGCCCTGCTCCGCTCCGCGTCCCATGCCGACGGTTAAAGCTGTCGGCGTCGCTAAACCAAAGGCGCAGGGGCACGCGATTACCAGCACTGAAATGAGGGATATAAAGGCGAATAGCTCAGGGGGCATTATGCTTACGTTTCCAAAGAACCGCCAGTATATGTAGGAGGCTATGGCTATGGTAAGCACCACCGGTATGAAATAAGCGACGATTTTGTCGGCAAGGTGCTGTATTGGGGGCTTGCTCGCCTGCGCCTCTTCCACCATCTTTATAATCTGCGCCAGAAGCGTGTCCTTGCCCACCTTTGTTGCCCTGAATTTTAGTACACCGTTCTGATTCAGCGTTGCACCCACCACCTCGTCTCCGGGTTTTTTCAGGTTGGGGATGGGCTCGCCGGTTATCATGGACTCGTCCACATAGCTCTCTCCCTCTATCACCACGCCGTCGACGGGTATCTTCTCCCCCGGCTTAACAACGACGATGTCACCAACCTCCACCTCCTCAACCGGCACCTGCATCTCCTTCCCGTCTCTAATCACCGTCGCCGTCTTCGCTTGCAGGCCTATAAGCTTCTTTATCGCCTCGCTTGTCCTGCCCTTCGCTATTGTCTCAAGAAGCCTGCCCAGCATGAGGAAGCTTGCGAGGAGTACCGCCGCCTCGTAGAAAACATAACCGCTGGGGAGAAAGCCAAAGGTGGCGAATAAGCTGGATATGTAGGCAGCACCTATACCCATGGCATACATCACATCCATATTTAGTGTGCCATGGGTTAATGAGCGATAAGCGGCTACGAATATAGGCTTTGCCACGTAATACATTACCGGCGTGGCAATTATGAACTGAAGCCAGAGAAGGTTGGGAATTTTATCAAGAGGCAGGCCCACAAAGTCGCCATAGATAAGCAACAGCAGCAAAGCACCCGCGCCGAACCCTACGAAAACGCGTCTCTTGAGCTCCGCTATGTACTCTTCTCTGGCCTCGCGCTCAGTATCACGGGTTTCCTCCTCGGCTAAACCGAGGTATTTGTAGCCCGTCTCCTCTATCGCGTGCCTTATGTCCTCAAGACTTAGTAAGCCGGCATCGTAGACAACACGTGCGCTTTCTGTGCCCAGGTTGACGCTCACCTCTTTAACGCCCTCGAGCTTCTTGAGCGCCTTCTCTATCGTGGCAACGCACATGGCGCAGGTCATGCCGCCTATCCTTATAATCGCCTCCTTTGTCTCCCTCACCACTCCGTAACCAGTATCCTCTATCGCCTTAATTATCTGCTCCAGGGACACCTTCTCAGGGTCATACTTAACCGTCGCGGTCTCTGTGCCAAGGTTCACCACCGCCTCCTCAACGCCCTCAAGCTTCTTGAGCGCTTTCTCTATCGTGGCAACGCACATGGCGCAGGTCATGCCCGTGACCTTTATACTAGCCTCCTTAGTAGCCATCTTTTATCCTCCATTTTCCGCTGCGAAGCGCAGTTTCAATCTCCCATATCTGCATGCGAGTGAGCCCATACTTCTGTATAATCTCATCTTCCTGCATAACCCCAGTGATAAGCTCCACCAGGTCGCGCAGCTTTAATGTAATTCTCACCATGAAAAAATATGGCGCAGCGTTCATAGATAAACCTTTTTGTTTTCAAAAAGTTAATCTGCCCCAGCGATTTATTATTCATATGAAACTTGTGGCTCATGCGTTCACAAAATAAAAATTCTGCAGAGCGACCTTTTCAAATTGAAGCGTAGCAAAGTGCGACAAGTATTAACGAGGTGAAGCTTCAAGTTTACAATCCCTCGAGGTGGTGTTATGGCAGAGCTGAGCGACGAGGAGATAAAGGAGTTGCTTCAAAATGCTAAGATCATAGCTGTGGTGGGTTTTTCAACCAATCCTGAAAAAGACGCGCATCAGGTGCCTAAAAAGCTCATGGAGCTTGGTTACCGTGTAATCCCCGTGAATCCCTTTGCCGAGGAGATATTGGGTCAGAAATGCTATCCCTCGCTTCGCGAGATTCCGCGCGATGTAAAGGTGGATATAGTGGACGTCTTCCGCCCGGCAGAAGAAGTACCGGAGATAGTGGAGCAGGCGATAGAGATTGGAGCTAAGGCGATATGGCTCCAGCTGGGCATCTCCCATGATGAAGCGGCGAAGCGCGCGAGAGAGGCGGGGCTCAAGGTAATCCAGAACAGGTGTATAAAGATGGAGCACCTTCGTCTGCTCGGGGAGTAAATTGGGTAAAATATTTAATTCACGCAGGAAAAATTGCATCAATGAGCGAGATACGTGGAGCAAAGAGTCAAAGACTCTGGGATAAACGCATCGCCCTGTGCGTAACCGGGAGCGCCGCCGCAATTGAGGCACCCCGCCTTGCTCGGGAGCTTCAGAGGCATGGGGCGAGGGTTAAGGCTTACATGAGTGAGGCAGCTACCAAGATTATTCATCCCTACGCCATGGAGTTCGCCACAGGGGAAAAAGCCGTAACCGAGATTACAGGCGCCCTTGAGCACCTCGCAGAGTACGATTTAATCCTTATCGCGCCGGCCTCTGCTAATACAATTGCAAAGCTCGCTCACGGCATAGGTGATACTCCGCCAACGCTTCTCTGCCTATCCTCGCAGGCGAAGCTTCTTATCGCACCAGCGATGCACCTGGCGATGCATCGAAACCAGGCTGTTAAGGAAAATCTTGAGACACTCAAAAATCGTGGCATAACCATCGTAGAGCCTGTGATTGAAGAGGGCGCCGCCAAGATGGCGCCCATCGCTGAAATCGCTGACTATGCCATACGTGCGCTCAGCAGCGGGGAGCTTTCTGGTAAGCGCGTTGTCGTTACCGCGGGTGCAACCGAGGAAGCAATCGACGCGGTTAGGGTGATAACAAACCGCAGCTCGGGTAAAATGGGGCTCGCCTTGGTGAAGGAAGCCTTCTACCGCGGCGCAGATGTGACACTTATCGCAGGCAGAGTGAGCGTGGCTCCGCCGAGATATATCCGCACAGTTAAGGCATTGAGCATAAGCGAGATGCGCGAAGCTGTGGTTGAGGCTGCAAGAGATGCGCACATCTTCATCTCAGCCGCTGCAATTGGCGACTTTGTGGTTTCGGACGAGTTTAAAGGCAAGCTGGACTCCATGCGAGAGGTCACGCTTCGCTTAAAGCCAGCGCCTAAGGTGTTAAGAGCGCTTAGAGAGGAAGGGCTATTCAAAGTCGGCTTTAAGGCGGTTTACGGCGCAACAGAGCAGGAGATGTTAAATGCGGCAAGGCAGATTCTAAAAGAGGCGAACCTCGACCTCGTCGTGGTTAATGACGTTTCCCGTGGCGTATTCGGCTCTGAGGAGAATGAGGTTGTGATAGTAGCTCGTAATGGCGAAGTTGCACTGCCCCGAATGTCCAAGAGTGAGGTGGCTCGGTACATCTTTGACGAAATTGTAAAGAGGCTTAAATAATGCGAGCGAGAGCCTTTGCTCCAGCCCACATCACTGGCTTTTTTGAGGTTTTCCTCACCGGCGATGCCCTTACCTCGGGCTCCCGGGGCGCGGGCATGGTGCTGAGCGAGGGCGTGGTAACAGAAGTTGAAGTCACCCCTGCAAAAGAGAGCAGGATTCACGTAGAGATTAGCGACAGAGCGTGCGAGTGTGAGGTCAGTACACATGTCGCCAGAGCTTTGCTTGGCAGATGCTCAGGTAATTACGAGGTTCGCATTACACATAAAATCAGCGTACCCCAAAGGCAGGGCTTTGGTACAAGTGGCGCGGGAGCACTGAGCACAGCGATAGCTCTGAACGAGGCGCTCAATCTCGAGCTCAGCGCAACAGCGCTTGCACAGGTGGCGCATCGCGCTGAGGTGGAGTGCCGCACAGGTTTGGGCGACGTAATTGCCCAGTTTACCGGCGGGCTGGTGGTGCGCACCCGCGCTGGCGCTCCCGGCATAGGTGAGGTTGAGAAGTTTTACTCCAACGCCCGCGTGGCGGTTTTTCTTGTGGGCAAAGGTATAGAAACGAAGAAAGTGCTCTCATCTCCTGAGGTTTTATCCAGGATAAACCGCGCGGGCAGAGAATGCGTGGGAGAGCTTCTTAGAGATCCAAGCCTGCAGCACTTCGTCTCCCTTTCAAAAAAGTTCGCCCTTGCAACGGGGCTCGCGAAGGGGAAGGTCACGAAAGCAATACTTGAGCTTGAGGAGCATGACATCGACGCTGGTATGGCAATGCTGGGCGAGGCAGTCTTTGTTATTTCTGAAAAACCAGAGGAGGTCGTTAACCTTCTGGATTACCCCT
>MTME02000014.1 GCA_002011115.2 Candidatus Pyrohabitans sp. JdFR-17 | reverse complement strand
CTGTGCTGATAGTTGACAGGGACTTTGAGGGCAACCTCACAAAGGGTGGAAACGTAACAATTAATGTGCTCCTGCGCAACATCGGCGGAAGCACAGCCTTTGTCAGCCTTGAAATGGCTGTGCCGGCTGGCGTTGAGCTGAATAAAAGCAGGTGGGAGGGTGAGGTGAAAAAAGAGGAGGTGAAGGTTATCACCTTCATCCTTCTGGAAAGAAACCTCACATCCAGCGTAAAGGAGATAGTGCTTCCAGCGATGGATGTGATATACCGCGACGAAAGCGGCGCTACCTACACTGCCTCAACTGGAGAGCTGACTATACCTGTTAATATCAGCGAAGAGGGATTGCTGAAGAAGCTCAGGAGTAAGCTGAAGTTCCTGCCTCTGTTATTACTGCCCCTCCTGCTCGTGTTTGTACTCCACAGGAAGGGAAAGCTGAATTTTAGAATACCACTACCAAAAAACTTGAAAATTCCGGGAAAAATCCCTCTGAAACTCCCGGGTAAGGGAAGCTCCTCTATATCATCCGAGGAGTTAGAACAGCTTGAAAAAGCATTCGTAAAGGCTTACATTGAATACCAGAGGCGCGGCGAGAGACCCACCTATGGGGACATGATGGAAAAGCTGGGCGTGGACTTAGAGACCGTGAAGGAGATTGTAGAGAGAATAAAAAGGTCTGGGAAGTATACACTACAGTGAGGAGGCTATAAGCGAGAGGTTGTAAATCACCACTCCCGCACCCATTGCGGTGAGCACTGGAGGCGCTATTCTGGGATAGATGTACAGCGAGGCTCTCGCGAGGGTTGCGTAGACAGCTATCTTAAACGCAAAGAAGTAAAACCAGCTTCTCTCTATGAGGGTTCTCATAAAGATGTTGCCCTCAATTAAGCCAAACAGATTAACTCCAAGGTAAGTGAGTACCCCATCAACTATGCCGAGGAGTATAAAAGATGCTAAAGCAAGTCGCTGCGTATTCATTTTCTCTGCCTCCGGGGAATCATTCTTCGATTCTCGAATCATAAATCGAAACACTAACGTCGCATACAGTACTCGTTTCGACCGCAGAAAAAAAATGTTTATTAACCCTGCAGCGGTTATACCGTAGTAATGGAGGGGACAAAATATCTTGAGATAGGTCTGAAAACAGACGAATTGCACAGAAGAATAGGGAAAGGTATACCTGCTGGGTCTTTCATGGTGATAGAAGGCGAAAATGCCTCTGGAAAGAGTATTCTGGCCCAGAGACTGCTCTATGGTTTTCTGAAAAACGGCAACAGCGTTACCTACATCTCCTCGGAGCTCACAACGCAGGACTTTCTGGAGCAGATGTCTTCTCTGGGCTACAACGTGGCGAGCTACCTCACTGAGAAGAAGCTGCTCTTTGTGCCTGTTTTCCCGAGGATCGGCAGGGTGGTACCCAGAAAGGACTTCATATACCGCCTCATGCGGGCAGAGGCTCTGTTCCGTAACCAGGCGGTTGTTATAGATACCCTGGATTCGCTCATAATAGAAAAGCTCACAAAGGAGGATATATTCAGCCTGGTTTCCTTTATAAAGAAGGTAATCAACATGAACAAGACCATAATAGTCACAGTTTCACCCAGCAACATGGACGAAGATACACTAAAGACACTGCGCTCAATCTCAGACATCTACTTTACCATCAAGATGAGGGAGGTTGGGGGCAGCATAAAGCGAGTAATAAATGTGTACCGCTTCCGCGGAGCGTCGATGACCGTCGCCGATACTATAGGCTTCAGGGTAGAGCCAAAGGTTGGTTTCGTGATAGAAATCTCCTCGGTTGCTTAGGAGCAGAGCCATGGAAGACGCAAAAGCGTACGCCCGTGCATTAGAGAGGAATCCCCACCTCAGGGAGTATATACAGGATTTTGTGAAGAAGGGCAACCCCAAGCCTGAATTTCACGTGAGCCTGAGCAGGGACATGCGGGACATGGAGGAGGTCAACCTCATTTACCCTGTGGGCGACCCCATATTTGTGCACATCCTGCGCACGCCCAAGGAGGCGCGCTACATTGCTATAGAGCCCGTGTTCACCTCTGCCTTGAGGGAGAAGTACTACCGCATTTTGGACAGGATGCTGGAAATTGTGCCCTATCAGCTCGAACCTCAGGGTCCTAGAGAGTTTAAGCTCATGATAGACCGCATGCTAGAGGAAATCTGCGACTTGGGTGATGAGAAGCCTTCGCTTAAAGAGCGGCTGCTCCGCGGAGAGGAGCTCAAAAAGAAGGTGCGCGTCGATCCCAGAGAGTTCGATGAACTCAGGTACAAAATAATGAAAGAGATGGCAGGTCTTGGGGCGCTGGAGCCCTTCATCCGCGACCCGTACATAGAGGACATCCACTGCATAGGCATAGGCAACATATACATCTTCCACAAGGTGTTTGAACTTCTGGAGACCAACGTGGGGTTCTTCTACGACCGCGACCTCGATGCCTACTGCTACAAGCTCAGCGAGTATCTGGATAAGCCTGTGAGCAAGTACAACCCCATTGTGGACGGTGCTCTGCCAGACGGCTCGCGAATAAACATAATCTTCGGCAGGGACGCGAGCAAGAAGGGCTCGAGCTTCACAATACGAAAGTTCACAGCGGTGCCCATAAGTATAACCCAGCTCGTGGCATGGGGTTCACTGAGTGCGCAGATGGCAGCATATCTATGGCTGGCGCTGGAAAATGGAATGTCTGTGCTCATCTGCGGCGAAACCGCAAGCGGCAAGACCACACTTCTCAATGCCATCGCCAGCTTCATTAAACCCACCGCGAAGATACTCAGCGCCGAAGACACTCCCGAGGTCAACGTTCCCCATGAGAACTGGCAGCAGCTTATTACCAGGGGCAGCTTGGGGAAGGCAAAGCGCAAGACACTCTCCACTGTAGAAATGCAGGATCTGCTCAAGGCTGCGCTGCGCTCAAGGCCGGACTACATAATCGTTGGTGAGATACGCGGACAGGAGGGTGCCATCGCCTTCCAAGCGATTCAGGCGGGCAGACCAGTGATGGCAACCTTCCACGCCTCGTCGGTGCGCAAGATGATTCAGCGCTTCACCAGCGACCCGATAAATGTGCCCCAGACCATAATGGGCAACCTGAACCTAGCGGTTTTCCAGCAGGCGCTGTACTACCACGGCAAGTTCATACGCCGCGTGCTCGAGATAGTGGAGATAGAGGGATATTCGCCTGAGGTTAAGGGCATACTCACCCGTGCGGTTTTCGAGTGGATTCCGCGCACAGACAAGCACATATTCTCGGGTTACTACAACAGCTATGTTCTGGAGGAAGAGGTGGCGAAGAAGCTGGGCTACGAGAACACAAAGGAGATTTACCGCGAACTTGAGATAAGGACACACATTATTGAGGAGATGATAAAGCGGGAAATCTTCGACTACTTCGATGTCTATAGCTTGGTAAGAAAGTATACGGAGGAGGGTCTTGAAGCGCTACCCTTCCCGGTGCCTGTTAGGGGGTGAGGCGAGGTGAACGAGCTCCAGGCGTGGGACCGGATGATGAAGGAGAACCCCCACCTCAGGCGCTATGTGCATGAGTTCGTGGGCAAGGGCAACGAAATGCCCAGCTTCCACCTGAAGCTCACAAAGGAGCTTGCCGATGACGAGTACCCCAACCTAATCTACCTGGCAGGTGTGCCGGTGTTCATTCACATCTACCGCCCTCCCGAAGGAGGCGAGACCAAGTACATTGCGATTGAACCCCAGCTCACAGGTAAAGAAAAGGAGAAGTACAAACAGATTCTCGACTCTCTGCTTATCTTTGCCCAGCACGCAGGTATGCCCAAGGATGAGGAAGAGCTCAAAGAGCTGATAGATCGTGCGCTTAAGGAGGTCAGCACTAATGAGGAGAAGCGCTTTGAACTGGCGCTCATAAAGAAGGTGCCCCTTAGCGAGGAGGAGCATCACGCAATTCGCTACCAGTTAATCAGAGACATAATAGGCATGGGCATTCTTGAGCCATTCAGTAGAGACCCGTACATAGAGGATATCTTCGCCTCAGGTTTAGGACCAATCTTTGTGGTGCACAAGTTCTTCGGCAACCTCAAGACCAATGTAGTGTTAAAATCTGACCAGGAGGTGGATGAGTACTGCTTCAGAATTGGTGAGCGCATGGACGCAGCGATTAGCGACGCCACCCCCATAGTGGATGGAACCATGCCAGACGGTTCCAGGGTTAACATAGTTTATTCCCGCGCTATAAGCAGGCGCGGCTCCAGTTTCTCCGTGAGGAAGCAGACCTCGGAGCCTCTGAGCATTACCCGCATAGTGGACTACGGCACCATAAGCTCCGACATCGCCGCCTACCTGTGGATTGCCATAGAGAATGGGATGAATGTCTTCTTCTGCGGCGAGAGCGCCTGCGGAAAAACCTCTCTGCTAAACGCAGCGTGCGCCTTCATAGAGCCCACCGCCAAGGTCTACACCGCCGAGGATACCATCGAAGTTACGGTGCCGCACAAGTGCTGGCAGCAGCTCACCACGGTGAGCGGGGGCATGAAGGGCGACTACCTGGTGAGTATGCACGACCTCCTCATCGCAAGCTTACGCTCGAGGCCCAACTACATAATCGTTGGTGAGATACGCGGAAGCGAGGGTGCTATTGCTTTTCAGGCAATGCAGACGGGGCATCCGGTGATGAGCACCTTCCACGCTTCGTCGGTTAAAAAGATGATTCAACGCTTAACCGGCAATCCCATAAATGTGCCTATAACCTTCATCGACAACCTGAATATAGGGGTGATAATGCGCGCAGTTTACAGGGGCAGAACGTTGCTCAGAAGGGTGGTGGAAATTTCAGAGATTGAGGGCTACTCTACAGAGGCGCAGGGCGTGCTCACGCGGAGGATATTCGACTGGGACCCTGTTAAAGATGTGCACCTCTTTAAGGGGATGTACAACAGCTTTATCTTAGAGAACAAGATTGCACCCACGCTGGGCTATGAAGATAAGCGTGAGATTTACAATGACCTTGCGCTGAGAAGGCGCATAATCGAGGAGATGGTGAGGCGCAAAATCTTCGACTACTACGAGGTGTACGATATAATCAGGAGCTTCTGGCGGTACGGCGTTGAGGGCCTGCCCTTCTCTGTGTGAGGTGGTAGGTTGAGGGGGCTTGAAGGTGATTTCAGGGAGAAGCTGCGCGAGAAAGCAGTGAAGCTCTGGGAAGAGCTTTCCAGCTTTCTGCTCAAGGCGGGGCGAGGTCTAACCATACGCAGCTATATGTTCGGCGTTTTTATTCCCTTCACAGTTTTTGGTATTCTCGTCTCGCTGGTACTCAAGCTGTTTGTATTCCACTATTTTCCTGTTGAAGGCGTTGTTGCGCTGATACCCTACTTCTTTCCGCTCCTCTGCATCTTTATCGCCATGGTTTATCCATTCTACTACATCTACGCCCGGGCGAAAAATATAGACACCCATATACCGCTCTTCATAACTTACCTCGCCACCCTCGCGACGACCGGGCCGAGCAGGAAGATCCTCTTCCAGATGGCGGCCGAGAAGGAGGAGTTTGAAACCCTTGCGGAGGAGGCGAAGAAGATTGTCAAAATCGCCGACGCCTGGAACATGGGCTTCATAAAGGCGTGCAGGGCGGTGGCAAAAACCACGCCGAGTGTAATATTTCAGGACTTTCTTGAACGCCTGGCTCATTCCTTCCAGGCGGGCGAGGATATCAAGGAGTTCCTGCGCAAGGAAGTAAACGTTGTGATGAACGAGTACGAGCGCATGTACAAACGCTCCCTCTACTACATTGAAGCGGCGAATAATATGTATCTGAACATGATAATCACCCTCGCCTTCATCGCTGCCTTTGCGCTCATCTTTCCAATGCTTACCGAAATGAGCATCACGGGAGCAATCTACGGAATGTTCCTCCTCTTCTTTCTCGTGGATGTTGCTATGCTCCTGTTTATTCGCAGAATAACCCCTAAGGACGACCTGATGCACAACCTCAAAATTAAATCTAAAGACATGCTCATGCTGGAGAAGGCTCTTATACCGACGGTGCTCGCGTCCTTCATAATATTCATGGTGCTCCTTTTCACGCGCCCCTTCTCAACGCCGGTGAATGTGGCGATCTCTCAGACCCCTCTTCTAATTCTGGGAATGCTCGCAGGACGGGTAGAGGCAAGGGTAATGCGCAAGGATGACAACTTCCCAACTTTCATACGCACCGTGGGCGCAGCCGCGGGCGTCAGGGGGGGTAGCCTGACGCCTGTGATAGGCGCACTCAGACGGCATAACTACGGCGCCCTTACAGAAGACATTAAGGCGCTGTATCGCAGGCTCACCCTCGGCGACGTGAACCGCTCCTGGCGCTTCTTTGCGGGCGAGACGGGGAGCAATCTGATAGATAAGTTTAGCCGGATTTTCATAGAATCAGCGTACTCAGGCGGCGACACCGCAGAGATAGGCGAGACCCTGGGCAACAGCTTTGCTAGGATGATTGGGCTCCGCAAGTTCCGTCGCCAGCTTGCGAGCAGTCTGAAGGGTATGCTTTACAGCGCCATGGTGGGGATCTCCATATCTATTTTCATCATCGTAACGCTGGTGGATTCTCTGGGTAGGGGGCTTTTCGGTGGTGGAAGCGTGTCCATTGAGGGTATAGAATTCATGCCGGTAAAATTTACTGCGGTGCAGTTTGACATGTCGCTCATAATAATACTGGTTTGGGTTCTCCTGCTGATACATGCCGCCATTTCTTCAGTGATAATAAAAATTGTGGACGGCGGGCACATGTACAACTCGCTGGTTCACTATGTTGCTATGATGTGGATAGGCACAGTAATAACGGTGCTTATCCCCAAGTTCTTCGCACAGATCATTCCCCTTTAGCAGAGAGACGTTTAACCGCAAAGTAGTAGGGTAGCCAGAAGGTAAAGGGCAGGCAAAGTATCCAGGTGAGGAAGGAGAATATTACCGCCCTTTCGTAAGGATGCCCTACGATGATGTAAATTCTGCTCAGCGCTAGGTACCAGAGGTAGTTGAATACCGCCAGCACTATTGCTACCGCGAAGGGTGATTTAACCTCAAACTTCATCTATACCCCCGGTTAGACGCCTTTCAGATACATTGGAATTGAAAAACATAATTTCTATCTTTCGATTTGCGAAATATCTTCAGGACCATTCTTCGCTACCTAACCACTCTTCACTTTTCCAGCGCACCTCCACCAACCTTTTTAAGTAGTTGAAAATAAATGAGAGATGGGGATATAGATGAACTTTGATGAGCTGATAAGTAAGATAGCCTCCGAGAGCGGGCTTTCTGAGGAGGAGGTCCGCAGGAGGGTGGAGGAGAAGCAGAAGGAGCTTGGCGGTCTTATAACGCCAGAGGGTGCTGCCCATGTTGTAGCAAATGAGCTTGGAATCAATCTATTTTCTGGTGCCTCAAAAACCAGGGATATTAAGATAGAGAATATAATACCCGGGATGCAGAGCGTTGATGTTGTTGGGAGGGTGAGGCGCATTTTCCCAGCCCGCGAGTTTACCCGCAGCGACGGCGGCAAGGGGAAGGTTTCCTCGCTTATTCTTGGTGATGATACCGCAACCATTAGAGTTGTCTTCTGGGGCAAGGACACCGAAAAGCTGGAGAAGATACAGGAAGGGGACATACTGAGAATCAGGGACGGCTATACTAAGGAAGACCTGAACGGCGAACCTGAGCTACACATCGGCTCGCGTACAAGGGTTATTCTCAACCCTCCTGATATTAAGCCTGAGCAATTTCCGGAGGTTGAGACGCAGATTAGGAAAATAGCAGAGCTTCAGGACGGCATGCCCAGCGTGGATGTACTGTGCAAGGTGATGCGCATCTACGAGGTGCGGGAGTTTACCCGCGATGACGGTAGCACTGGCAGAGTGGTCAACCTGGTTGTTGCAGATGACACGGGAAGAGCTAGGCTGGTACTCTGGGGTGATGACGTCTCCATGGTGGAGGAGGGCAAGATAAGTGAAGGCGATGTACTGAAGGTGGTTAAGGGCTACGTGAAGGTCAGGATGAATGAGCCGGAGATACACGTGGGCAGATTCGGAAAGGTGGTGCTCAACCCAGATGGCGCTGAAGCTCTCGCTGAGTTGCCTGAAGAGAAGATAGTCAGAAAGGAGATGAAGGAGCTGAAAGCGGGAGATCGAGCTGAGATTAGAGGTGCAATAGTCGATGTGGCTGATGTGGTCAGAGTTTTCGACAGGAAGAGTGGCAAGGGAGTGGTCTTCAATGTGGTCATCGACGACGGAACTGCGAACATGCGCGCTGCCTTCTACGACAAGCTTGCAGAGACGCTTCTAAATATACCCCTTGAGAGGATAATCGCCGGCGAAGCTGAGGAGGATATAAATAAGAGAAAGGAGGAGCTGCTAGGCAGAGAGATAGTGGTTATCGCAAGCGTTCGCACCAACGACTTCACAGGCAAGGAGGAGCTTGTGGTAGAGGACCTCAATCTCAACCCTGACCCAAGGAGCGAGGTGCAGAGGTTACTAAAAGAGGCAAAATCGATTATGGGAGGCTAGAAAGATGGACCTTGAGGAGCTTCCCGGAGTGGGTATTGCAACTGCAGAAAAGCTGCGTGAAGCTGGATTTAAAACTGTAGAGGCGATTGCAGTAGCGCACCCTGCGGAGCTTAAAGAAGCCGCCGGTATAGGCGAGAGTGCCGCACTGAAGATAATAAACGCTGCCCGTGAATCGCTTCAGATGGGCTTCATGACAGGCATAGAGGTGCTTGAAAAGCGCAAGACGATGCGTAAGATTACCACAGGGAGTAAAAATCTGGACGAACTCCTCGGTGGCGGTATAGAAACCCAGGCTATTACAGAATTCTTTGGTGAGTTTGGCTCTGGGAAGACGCAGGTATGCCACCAGCTTGCAGTGAACGTTCAGCTTCCTGAAGATGAGGGTGGATTAGGCAAGACTGCCTTTTACCTGGACACTGAAAACACCTTCCGCCCAGAGAGGATTATCCAGATGGCGGAAGGTATTGGAAAAGACCCTCAGGAGATTCTGGAAAACATCATCGTCGCTAGGGCATATAACAGCGATCATCAGATGCTATTGATTGAAAAGGCAGAAGATATAATCAGGGAGAAGAACATCGGCTTAATTGTTGTGGACTCCTTAACCTCTCACTTCAGGAGCGACTACACAGGCAGAGGGATGCTTTCTGACAGACAGCAGAAGCTTAATCGTCATATGCATACACTGCAGAAACTGAGCGACATCCATAACCTTGCAGTCGTGGTAACAAACCAGGTGATGATGCGCCCTGACTTCTTTTTTGGCGATCCTACCACACCTATAGGCGGACATGTGGTAGGACACTCCTCAACCTTCAGAATTTACCTGCGCAAATCCAAGGCAGGCAAACGCGTGGCGCGTTTGATAGACTCCCCGAGTCTGCCTGAGGGCGAGGCGATATTTACAGTAACCAAGGAGGGTATCAGGGACTGAAAGTTTGCGTACGTTGATTTTCAGGACTGAAACATGCGATTAAAAGCTGTGGCAATTGACATAGACGGCACCCTCACTGACGAAAAGCGGAGAATCAATCTAGAGGCAGTAGCTCTGCTTCGCGAGCTTGAGCGCCGAGGCGTGGCTGTTATCCTCGCCACAGGTAACATACTTTGCGTAACCGAGGCAGTGCAGACTTTTATAGGCACCACAGGGGCGATCATAGCTGAGAATGGAGGGGTCGTAAAGGATTCTGTGCTGGGTGTGGAACGCTATCTTGGAGATGTGGTTGAGGTGCGCAGAGCGTTTAACTATCTCGTTGCGAAGCGTGAGGTTAGGCCTGTACCATACTCAGAGCTACGGAAGACTGAGGTGGCAATAATACGCGAGGGTGTTACCGTTGAGGAGGTGAGGACGCTTCTAAGGGATTTCAATGTAGAGGTTGTAGATACCAAGTTTGCCATCCACATAAAATCACCTGGGGTGAGCAAGGGAAGAGCGCTGGAAGAATTGGCAGAGCTCAGGGACTTGGATATGAAAAAAATCGTAGCCATCGGAGACAGCGAAAACGACCGGGACATGTTAGCTAAAGCTGGCTACGCCATCGCTGTGGGTGAACCTTCGTTAAGCGATGTCGCTAACCTTGTGACGAAGCAGAGGTTTGGCAGAGGTGCGGTAGAGGCACTTCACCATGTGCTTGAGCAGATTCGATAAATTTTTAAATGATAAATTATTAAGAATAGGAAGCATACAATAACTACGCCTGCTCAGGATGGATTGGAATGGAAAAAATAGAGCTTAAGTACAGGGAAGTAAGCTCCGACCTGGTTAAGAAAGTCAAGCAGGAGCCAGGCGGAGAGTTTATATCCCGATGTTACCAGTGTGGTACCTGCACCGCCACCTGCGTGGTTAACCCTTTCAAAGATGACTTCAACCCACGTAGGATTATCAGGATGGCAGCGCTGGGCGTGGAGAATGTGCTCGAAAGCATTGAGCCATGGTACTGCGCTGTGTGTTACCTTTGTACTGAGCGCTGTCCCCGTGATGTCAAGCCTGCAGCGGTGCTTATGGCAATAAAGAATGTTGCCGCTAAGGAGGGCAAGGTGCCTGCGGCTTTTAAAAACATAAATGAGAACATAGCGAAGATAGGCAGGCTTTTTGAGATAGATGATTTTACAAACTTTATGCGCGAGGACATGGGCTTACCCCCCATTGAGCCAATAGACGAGGAGGAGGTTAAAAAGCTCATCGCTGGCACCAGATTTGAAAAGATTATCAAAGGTGAGGAGAGCGAAACATGAGCGATGACTATCTCTACTTCCCGGGATGTAACATTCCCTACCGCGAGAACCAGTATGAACTCTCTGCTCGTGCTGTGGCAGAGAAGCTTGGAATAAAACTCCACGACAAGCCATTCACCTGCTGCGGTTTGAACACAGAGCCACTGGACGAGTTTGCCGCGCTGCTCTTCTCGGCGCGCAACATTGCCGTGGCAGAGGAAGAGGACATGGATTTAGTCGCCCTTTGCAATGGCTGCTACAAAACGCTGCGCGTGGCAAATAAAAAGCTTAAGCAGGATGAGAAGCTCCGTGAGGAAATTAATGAGAGGCTTCGTACAATTGGGCGGGAGGTAAAAGGTACAATTGAGGTGTACCATCTTCTGGATTTAATAGCGGAGCGAATAAAACCTGAGTATATAGTTAAAAAGGTCTCTGCAAGGGTAGCACCTTTCGCAGGATGCCATTCCTCACGACCCAGCGATTATGTGGACTTTGGCGCATGGGAGAAGCTGGAGAAGATTATAAAGCTCGCCGGGGGAAAGGTGGTTAGGTACAGGGACATGGATAAGTGCTGTGGCGCTCCACTGCTTGCGCTGAGCGAGGAGCTGGGTATCAACTTAGCGAGGCAGCGATTGCTCAGCATGAAGGAGCGCAACGCTGAGCTTGCTGTGACAATGTGCCCATTCTGTCAGGTTTCCCTAGACGGACTTCAGGTAAAGGCGGAGCAGGAGTTCAATGAGAGTTACGACGTTCCCAGCCTATACATCACCCAGTTTCTTGGTCTGGCCATGGGTATTAAGCCAGAGAAACTCGGCATCAAAGAGAACAAAAAGGACCCCAGTGAGGTGCTGAAAAGGGTCGTGTTGTAACCTCAAAAATACTAAGTTGGGATAAAAAACCTGAGGAGGGGGAGTAAAATGACACCCCCTCATATGGAATCTAGTGATAATTGGTATAAGCCATCGATAACTATAAAAGTTGAAAGGGAACTAAAATAATGTAATGGAAGAAACTGGGGGCCAGGAAATTACAGGTCGGGTACTGGTGGTAGATGACGAAAAGGAGATTCAAAATCTACTACATAAGTTGCTCACTAAAGAGGGCTACGAAGTTGATGTGGCTACCCTTCCAGAAGAAGCTATTAAGAAGATAGAAGCTGAGAACTATGATGTGGTGCTACTCGACCTTATGCTTCCGGGAGTTAAAGGTACAGAAATTATCCAAGAAATTAAGAGGCGTCGCCCTAACTGTGCAGTTATTATCATGACAGCTTTCGGAACTATTCCGAGCAGTGTAGAAGCTATTAGAAAAGGCGCTTTTGACTACATTGAAAAACCTTTCAAAAAGGGCGAGATTCAGTACGCTGTAAGAAACGCCATGGAGCACCAGCGTTTGAAGAAGAGGTTTGGGAAACGCGCCAACGAGGTTTTAAAATCAGTCTCTAACCCACTTAGGAGGGACATTCTTGAGATACTTTTCGAGAACGAAGCGATGAAGTTGATGGAAATGGTCAAGGTACTGGGGGTAAAGGATCACACCAAGGTGAGCTTTCATCTGAGGAAGCTCAAAGAGCAGGAGCTTGTTACGCAGAACGGTAACAGACTGTATAGGATTACGCCCAAAGGTGTGAAGGTGCTGGAAACGGTGTGGAATCTTGAGAAGGAGTTCTTTTAAAGTCTTAATTATTCTCAACCTCTGTTTTACGATTTAATGAGAATCTGCCAATAGCTTTTTAACAATCTCCAGAACCTCTGATGCGTGGTTGTCAGGCTTTACTTTGTTAAACACATGGGTAATCTTTCCATCATTAACAATGAAGGTAACTCTCTTCGCAGAACCAGCTTTACTCTTCTCATTTCGCACGCCGAAGGCTTCTATGGCTTTTCCCTGTGAATCGCTTAGCAGAGGAAAGTTTAAAGAGTGCTTCTCAGAGAAGCTTTTATGTGCCTTAAGGCTGTCTTTACTTATCCCGTAAACCTTCACGCCCAGCTTCTCAAATTCAGGCATCGCTTGCTTGAAGCTTTTGGCTTCCCTTGTGCAGCCCGGGGTGTGATCCTTGGGATAGAAGTAGAAAACTGCAGTACCCCTGGAAGCCTCCTTCAGATTAACCTCTCCCTCAAGACTCTCAAAAGTGATATCGGGAACCTCGTCTCCTTCTTTTAACACCATCTCTCCCCCCTGAGTTGTTATTAAAAGTAAAAGAAGGGAGTTACTCCTCCCTCTCAAAGGCATCCTTCGGAGCGTTGCACACAGGGCAATGCCAGTCATCCGGAAGCTCATCGAAAGGCTTGCCTTCGCTCTCCTCATCATACACATATCCACAAACAGTGCACCTGTATTTAGCCATCGAATCACCTCCTACTCAAACTTCTTATGATACTCTCTAACCTTCTGGGCAAACATTCTGCCAAACTCATAGCCCTTATCATAGTCCTCCTTATTCGGGCGGTAGTTCACCTCGTACCCTGGTTCAACCACCTCCAGCTTCATGGACTTGAGTACCTGCAATGCGTCTCTCACACCCCCACCGCCCCAACCATAGCTGCCGAAGACGCTGGCTATGCGGTTGGCTGGTCTCAAACCACGGAGATGCTGGAGAAACTCCGCGACGGAGGGGAACATAACATTATTCAGCGTCGGGGTACCCACAAGCAAGCCGCGGTACCTCCAGAACTGCTTTATTGCCACGCTCATGGGTGTCTCCCTGAGCTTTATCACCTCCGCGTACATACCTTCATCGAGTATGCCATCGAGCACAGCCCTACTCATCTTTTCTGTAGAATGCCACATTGTGTCGTAAACTATAACCACGCCCTCCCTCGCCTTTCCGTTTGCCATGTCTAAATACATGTTTATAACTTTCTGCGGGTTCTTCCTCCAGATTACTCCGTGGTCTGGGGCAATCATGTCTATCTCCAACCCCAGCTTCTGAATCTCTGCAATCTTAGCCTTTATCAGCCTGCCGAAGGGCATTAAGATGTTGGCGTAGTAGTCTATGACCGCATCTTCCAGGGTTTCCTGAGGCACTAGGTCATCGAAGAGCACCGCCTGGGCCAAATGCTGACCAAAGGCGTCCTGGGAGATGAGAAGTTTGTCCTCGGGTATATAGGTCATCATGCTATCCGGCCAGTGGAGCATAGGCGTCTCTATGAACATGAGGGTTTTCTCGCCTATTTTAACTGTATCACCGGTCTTAACCACCTGGATATCCCAGCTCGTTGTATCGAAATGCCTCTCAAGACCCTGCTTCCCCCTCTCTGTGGTGTACAACGTTGCCTTCTTTGCCACCTTCATGACTTGGTCCCAGGAGCCAGCGTGATCCATCTCAATGTGATTGCAGACCGCTACCCTTATCTTCTCAGGGTTGGTGAGGCAGCGGATGCGCTCAAACATCACATCTGCGAAGTCTGACTTAACCGTGTCTATCAGTGTAATCTTCTTGTCCATGATGAGGAAGTTGTTGTAGGTTGTGCCTCTTGGTGTGACGTAGCCGTGGAAATCTCTGACATTCCAGTCTATGGCACCAACCCAGTAGATGCCTGGCTTAACCTGTTTTGCCTTCATGCACTCACCTAAAATTTAACCTCCCGCTTACCCTGCCATAAGCCATGGAGGTTGCAGAATGCAAAGGCGCGAAGTGTGGTGGGTTCGTCTAAGGTTACTGTGAACCTCACCCTGGGGTGACTAACCACAGGAGCGAGAGTTACCATCCCGAGGAAGGTGTACTGCTCATCGTAGAGAGCAATCCAGTTTATGTAGTGGCTGAGTTCGTTAGGATGAGCGAGCAGCTCTCCCACGACGACCTTGACGCTGAAGGGCTCCCCCGGCTTAATCTCGTCTGGCACGTGTATCATAGGGGTATGCTTTTTCTCCATGTCTGTCATGTTTTCCGGATCCTTGGGCTTGTTCACTCCTTTAAGGGAAAAATCTGCCATTTTCTTCGCCTCCTAGAATACTTTAAACTCTTCCTTCTTCGCCCCACAAACAGGGCAGTAATCTGGTGCCTCACCTATAACTGTGTGACCGCACCTGGAGCAAATGCTGACCTTCTCCACCTCTATGTCTTTTCCCGCCTCTACAACCTTCTTCGCCTCAGCGTAAAGTTCAGAGTGAATCTTCTCAGCCTCAAGGGCGTAGCGGATACTCACCTTCGCTTCATTCTCCCCCTGAAGCTCTGCCACAGCGTTGTAGGCGGGGTACATCTCCTCAACTTCAAATGTCTCGCCAGCAATTGCTTCCTCGAGGTTCTCCTTGCTACTCCTCAGCATTCCCAGAGCTTTGAAGTGGTTTGTTGCGTGCACCTGTTCCGCATACGCTATGGCTCTGAAGAGCTTCGCAATATTCGGGAAGCCCTCTTTCTCTGCCTTCTCCGCAAATATGAGGTATCGCATGTGCGCCTGGCTCTCGCCAGTAAAGGCTGCCATGATGTTCTCTTCGGTCATCTTCCTCATCTCAACACCTCCTAAATTAAACTAAATTCTGCTACGCCGATTAATAATTTTCTGTTACAGCACCCGAAACATACGTATGAGAGAAGATAAAGTAAAGGAATTGGTCACATCTTGGTTCTTAAAAAAGCTCCCAATTCTTTATCCACATTACTTATGTGATTTATCCACCAGTCTATCAGCAGGCGGTTAGTGGGCACCACTACCGTGGAAATTCTGCCACTCTTAAGCCGCCTTTTCAGCTCCGAAAATTCTGAGATAAACTTTGCGTGCTGTGCTTTGTGGCTTGGATAATCTGGGTAATCATATTTAAGCATGAATTCCTCTTCTGTACTGAAGTGGACGACTATGTAATCTTCAAGGAATCTCATAACCTCACCTATCATCTCCTCACCTTTGCGCTGAGTGCAGGCGTCGAGTAGGTTGTTAATCCTAGTAAAGAGTTCTCTGTGCTGCGTGTCGATTTTCTCTATTCCTGTTGCAAATTTTTCATTCCACTTCAATGCCATATTCCTGCACCTCGATTGTAAGCTAAAAATAAAAAATCAGTTTTCTGCTTCACACTTTACAGGAGTATGCACATGGTAATAGGGGTTGCTTATCTCCACGCCGCAGCTTTCGCAGTTTATTCTCACCTCATCGCTGAAGGCTTCATTCTCAGTACCACACTGAGCGCAGATTAAAATGTGGAGGGTGGGACCCTTACTGGGGTCACACACCTAAGCTACCTCCTTGAACATCTCTTTGGGGGCACCGCAAACCGGGCACCGCTCAGGAGCATCTCCTTCGACGGTATAGCCACAACCCTGACAAACCTGAAGCGAGCCAAGCTCCGCATCTTTGCCTGCCTTCACAGCCTCCATTGCCCTGGTGTAAAGCTCTGCGTGAACCTCTTCCGCCTTGATCGCCCAGGTGAATGTTCTCTCCGCCTCAGCGTTGCCCTCTTCCTTTGCTGTGTTTATGAACTCTGGATACATCTCAGTCTTCTCGTAGGTCTCGCCCTCATAGGCAGCTTTGAGGTTTTCTACTGTGGATTTAACGCCGCCCATGACCTTGAGGTGGTTCAGAGCATGTATGGTCTCGCTTTCTGCTGCGGCCCTGAAAAGCCTGGCTACGTTTGGGTAGCCGTCCTCCTCTGCCTTTTTCGCAAAGGCGAGGTAGCGGCGGTTTGCCTGGCTCTCGCCCGCGAACGCTTTTGCAAGATTTTCTTCTGTCTTTCCCATATTTACTACCTCCTAACTTTCAACAGGTGCGTAGTAGCACCTTTTTGGTGAATGGACTTTCCCCTCTTTTTTGAGTTCACTGATTACCTTTGAAATTTCCTTGCTCTCAACTCCCAACATTTTGGCTATATCCCCGGGTCTTACCGGCTTCCCAGCACTTTTCATAGCCTCAAGTACTTTTTCCTTCTCAACCATACACATCACCTCACTTTTTATTATGTATTTCGTTATTATAGGTTCCGGGTATATAAAATTTTGGTATGGAGTTCGCAGGAATATTAATTATATAGTACGAATTTCGAACTTATTTAAATGATGTATGCACAACGTAATCCTGTCCAAAAATATCTAACTTCGTTATAATTATTATAAGTATCGTTACAATTAATACAGATGGTGACATGATGCTCGACGAAAAAGACCTTAAAATAATAGAGATTCTGCGCAGAGACGCTCGCACACCCTTTACGGAGATAGCCAGGAAGCTTCATGTAAGCGAGGCAACGGTGAGAAAGCGCGTTGATGCCCTTGAAAAGATGGGGGTTATAAAGGGTTATACTATAGTTGTAGACCCTGCCAAAATGGGCTTTTCTACCGTCGCCCTTGTGGGTATAAACACAAATCCGGACATGTTTCTCAGCGTGGCTGAGAAACTCACTGAGTTTGAGGAGGTGCGCTTCGTCGCAACCTCAACGGGAGACCACATGATTATGGCTGAGGTGTGGACCAAGAATGGCAAAGAGCTTTCTTCTCTAATATCTGAGAGGATAGGAAAGCTCGAAGGAATAACCCACATACGGCCAGCGATAATCCTTGAGAAGCTCAAGGAGGTTTAGGTTCCCCATCTCTTTTTGTTTGTCGCAATCCAAAAGTTTTAAATCTCCTTCCTGCGATTGCATGGCGAGGGCGTACTATGAAGGCGCTTGTTGTTGTGTGCGACGGTTTAGCGGACCGACCTGTGAAGGCGCTTGGGGGAAAAACTCCGCTTGAGGCTGCAGATACACCCAACCTGGATGCGCTTGCAACGAGGGGAATAACGGGCA
>MTME02000013.1 GCA_002011115.2 Candidatus Pyrohabitans sp. JdFR-17 | reverse complement strand
GAATTGGCTCTGAAAAGAAATGTTCACGTTTTGGTGGAATTCGTCGACAACCCCAATTCTACCGAAAACTATTTATTCTATTAAATACAATAGTGTATTCTACCGGAGAGGAAATCAAGCGGGCAGTTCGGCAGGGCGCTCGTCCTTGCCCGACACTCTCTCTCTGGGAAACCCGGGACGAGAGTGAAGGTACAGGACAGCCACCTGTTCGCCGGGCTGTATACCTGAAAGGCAATGCTAAAGGGATTTATCCCGTAAAAAGGATAAGTCTTTGAGGCGTGCCTTAAGGTATAACCGCTTGACCTCAAATCCGGTACTTATGCTCTTTTTAGTAGCTTTTAATCAGTTTTGTGAGATTCTTCTCTTTACCTCCTCATAGTACTTGAGCACATCACCGAGATCGCGTCGGAAACGGTCTTTGTCCATAATTTCCTTTGTTTTAGCGTCCCAGAAGCGACAGGTATCTGGAGAGATTTCGTCCGCAACCACTAGGTTGCCCTCAGAGTCGTGGCCAAACTCCAGCTTGAAGTCCACGAGTATAATCCCCTTCTCCAGGAGAAACTCACGGAGCACCTCGTTCACCTTAAGTGCAATTTCGCGCATTTTCGCGAGCTCTTCCCGCGAAGAGACGACACCCAGAGCAAGGGCAATGTCTTCGTTCACCATGGGGTCATGATATTCATCGCTCTTCAGACAGAATTCCACTATTGGTGGTGAAAACTCAGTACCCTCCTTAAAGGGGTAGCGCCTCACCAGGCTGCCCGTGGCGATATTGCGTACAATAACCTCTATTGGCACTATCTTAACCCGCTTCACCACGTGCTTATTCGGCGCCTCATAGTCAAGAAAGTGGGTGGGTATCCCCTTCTCTCTGAGAAGCTCCATGAACGTAGCTGAGATCTCTGCATTAAGCGCCCCTTTACCTGCCTTTCTCGCCTTCTTCGCCCCGTCGCCTGCGGTGAGGTCGTCGCGAAACTCCATTAGTGCTCGCTCTTCGTCCAGCTCATACAGACTCTTAGCCTTGCCAGCGTAGATCAGCTTCATTTTATCACACCTTTAGCTCCTTTGTTTTGAGGTATAAAAAATCTTCCGTTACACATACGGCCTCTCACCTTCGTACTCGCCTATCGCTCGCGCCTTTCCGCGGAGCAGCGCCTCTGCTGAAGCGAGGGCACCAGCCTTGAAGAGCGGACGATTGTTGTTACCGCACTGATAGGAGTAGGTGCATCTCGGGCAGCCGTCATCGCGCTGGCATTTGCATAGCTTTAAAATCTCCGTGGCGCGTTCTACGCCAGCTTCGAAGCGATCGTACAGCAGCTTCGCTAGGCCGTTGCCTCCTGGGGAGCCGTCATAGATGAATATTACGCCTGAGCCCCCCATGGCGATGCCTCCAAGCTCGCCTGCTCCTCCCCCGAGAAGCATGTTGTTTCCCTCTATGAGCACATGCTCCAGTGCATGGAAGGTGCCAGCGAGTAGCTCGTCGTAGCTGAGAGCGCTGCCCCTAGGTTCTGGCATAGGCTCCGGCTCAGGTGCGCGAAAGGCTATGCCATAGGTGGTGAAGGTGTACTCTATCGCTTCTGGAAGCTCAACCTCCTCCAGCTTCCTGTCTGTGTATATATCCCTCACCACGTAGCCGTGCACCACTTCTGTGATGCGCAGCTTCGCATACACAAGCTCAGCACCCAGAGCGCGGCGCCTGGAGACAACCTCAACCACCTCGGGCACAGAGAAGCGCAGCGCTTCTGTTTTGATATTCTCCTCTCCGTGGTAGCGCTCAACCATCGCTACCCCTCTGCCATCGGAAAAGTGAAAGCTTCTGCTTATGTAAACCCTGCCTCCGTGCAGGTATATCGCCCCCGGAAAAAGCTCACGTGCCGCCATTGGCATGCTTCGCATGCCTATTCTGCGCTTACCCTCGCGGATAACCACCTCCTCGCCCATGCCTCGGATGCTGAACTCGGCTAAAGCTCTACGCACCTTCGTGTAATCTGGGTATAGTCTGCCTCGCCTCTCCACCAGCAGCCCTTCTGCCACAAGCTCTTGAATGAGCGCCTCAAACTCCGCAAATTCTCCATTGCGCAGAGGCATATCGAGCGCTGCCGCAAGCAGATGATGCCGCGCTACCACCTCATTGTGCGGCTCCACGTAGCCCTCGCCCAAATCACCAAAATAGTCGTCGGGATGCTCCAAGTAGTAGGAGCTTATAGGGTCGTTGTTGCGGAGCACAAGAAGAGCCAAGCTCTCCTGCCCCTTTCGTCCTGTCCTGCCAATACGCTGAAGCACCCGCGAGAAGCTGGTGAGCATCGTTACGACGGCGTCGAGGTCGCCTATATCTATGCCCAGCTCAAGGGTTGGCGTCGCAACAAGACAGCGAAGTTCTCCGCTCTTAAAGGCGTGCTCTACCTCTGAGCGATGCCTCTTTGTCAAACCCCCGCGATGAATCTCAGCTCTAAGCTTCTGTCTTCTGGCAAGCCTGAGGATTACCTCAGCATTCTTGTGGGTGTTGGCAAAAACCAGAGTTTTGAGCCCCTCTTGATAAAGCTCCCGCATTATCGCCAGAATCAGCGAGGTATCGCTTCCTTGCTCTGGGTAGAGCATGGCGAAGTGCAGCCTACCCCTGCGCCCCTCCTCTGCCACAAGCTCCGCTTCGCAACCAAAGAGTTGGGAAGCGAATTCCTTTGGGTTGGCCAGGGTTGCACTCGCCGCTATCAGCTGAAAGTCAGCAAATCTGCGCAGTCTTCGAAGGATAAAGTGAATGCTTGCTCCAAAGGCGCCGGTATATTCATGAATTTCGTCGAGCACCACAAAGCGAACGCTGTGAAGAAGCCCCCGAAACTCGCTCCAGGGCAGCATTAGGTGGATGTGGAGCATGTCGGGGTTGGTTATTATCACCTCAGGCGGAGAGGTGTAAATCTTCTCCCTCTCCTCGCGAGGGGTGTCGCCGTCCAGCACAGCGAAGCGCACGCCTGTCGCGGCTTCAATCTCCTTAAATTTTGAGAGCTGGTCCCTGGCAAGAGCCTTGGTGGGGTAGATGAAAAGCGCCCTGGTTGTGCCTCTGCCGAGCCGCATTATGCTGTGAACCACAGGTAGAGCGAAAGCTTCTGTCTTGCCGCTTGCGGTGGGCGCGCATATAACCACATTTTTTCCAGCAAGGATTTTTTCAAGCGCCTCCTCCTGGAAGCGGTACAGCCTCTTTATACCCCTCGCTTTTAGGTAAGCCTTCAGCTCACGTGCTATGTCCAGCTCTTCAACTTTTCTGCCAGGGGGAAGTTCCACCTCAGTGAAAAGCCTATACCTTGCGAGCTTCACGTCCCGCTGCCTCAAAATACGCTGAAGAGGGAGGGGTAGCTCTTCAAGGGTAACTCCCTCGCGCTCAAGCTCGCGCCTGACCTGCGCGGGAACTCCAGCATCGCCCTTTTTGTAAGCTTCAATAAAATTCCTGTACGCATCCTTCTCGTCCCTTCCCGCAACGCGAGCTCGAATCCTGCACCTCAGACACACTACGCCATATTCTTCTCCCCAGCGCATCACCAGTATTTCTTCACCGCAGCCAGGGCATCGCATAAGTAGAAGTTGTGCCTGCTCGGATTTAACATCTGCGCCGGTAATTTTTTATTTGCTCAGGAGAAGTACAAGGGCGATGAGGCTTCTGGTTAGCCCCGTGGATGCCGCTGAGGCACAGGAAGCGGTGAGAGGTGGAGCAGATATAATCGATGTCAAAAACCCGGCTGAGGGCTCGCTGGGGGCGAGCTTTCCCTGGGTTATCCGCGAGGTTCTTGAGGTTGTGCCTTCCAGGATTGAGACAAGTGCAACGCTGGGAGACCTGAGCTTTAAGCCGGGTACTGCGAGCTTGGCGGCGTATGGCTTAGCCTCCCTCGGTGTTGACTACCTCAAGGCAGGGTTTTATAAGATAAAAAGCGAAGAGCAGGCTCTTGCTATGGCAGAGTCGCTGGTCAGGGCGACTGAAGACTTCGATGCCAAGGTGATCCTCGCTGGCTACGCCGACCACTCGCTGATAGGCGCAATCTCACCCTTTTCGCTAATCGACGTTGCATTGCGCGCAGGTGCAGATGGGGTTATGATAGACACCGCTGTAAAGAACGGCAATGGGCTGCTCGCTTACCTGAGTATGGAAGAGCTTGCGCACTTTGTGGAGCAGGCGCATTCTCACGGGCTAATATGCGCTCTTGCAGGAAGTCTGGCTGCAGAGGACCTGCGGAAGATTAAAGAGACAGGGACGGATATAGTAGGTGTGAGGGGCGCAGCCTGCACCGCTGGAGACAGAAACCGCGGTAGAATCGTCGCAGATAGGGTGAAACACCTCAAACGCTTGGTGGAGCCATGATAGCGAGGGTAAGCGAGTGTGTTGAGGCTGTGAGAGAGATTAAGGGTATCGTGCTCGCCATGGCGGGGGTGCATGCCTTTTTTCTCCTCGCCGGCTACGCTGTCGCAGCTTTGCATTTCTCATGGGCTATTTCCATGAGGGAGGAGTTTCTTACATCGCTCAGGGGTTTCATGCCCCTTGAAATGGTCGCAGCGAATGTGCATGATGGCAGCCTTATAATGGCGATGGGCATAACCTTTGCGTACAACCTGAGCTATGGCGCCTTTTTGAGCACCACGCTCACGGGGGTTCTGCTGTTTCTCCCTGCGCTCATAAGCTCCTTCCGCGCCTTCTATGTAGGGCTTGCCTTCTATGACAACATCGCGAGCATAGAACACCTTGTTCTGATTGCGGGCACCATCTTTTTGGAGTTCGGAGCGTATAGTGTTTCCTCCGCTCTTGGCACGGCGCTTGGCATAGAGCTTGTACGTAGAGGTGAGGTGAGGCGTGCTATCGGGAGAATAGTCAGAGGATACGTGGTGGTGGCAATACTTCTGTTTTTGGGCGCCATCTGGGAAATAGCTGGTATATCCCTCCTTCTGAGGTGGACGTGATGTACCGCGTGCTATGGATAGACCTTGCAGAGGAGCGATTCTGGGAGGAGGAAGTGGGAGACGAGGAGGTCAAGAGATTCATCGGAGGCAAGGGCTTTGCCGCCAAGCTTCTGTATGAGCATCTCCCTCCGCTGGTAGAGCCGCTTTCGCCCGAGAACCTCCTGATTTTCGCAGCCGGGCCGCTAACGGGCACTCCAGCGCCATCTTCCGGACGAATGTGCGCTTCCTCCAAGTCTCCGCTTACAGGTACTATCTTTGAGTCCCACTGCGGGGGCCATCTTGGCTATGAACTGAGAAAGGCGGGCTATCTTGCGGTTGCAATAAAAGGCAGAGCCGAGGAAAAGGTTTACCTCAGAATCTCTCCCGATGGGGTGGAGTTTGAGAGTGCTTCCCAGCTGTGGGGTCTGGGTACAAGGGAAACGGAGCGCACAATTAAGCGTGAGCCAGGCTGGGAACGCTCCAGCATTGCATGCATAGGCGTGGCTGGCGAGCGCTTGGTGCGCTTCGCAAGCATAATCCACGAGGGGCACCGTGCCTTTGGCAGAGGCGGCCTGGGCGCTGTGATGGGCTCCAAGAACCTCAAAGCTATTGCGGTGAAGGGGAGCGGGAGCATAAAACTCGCACACCCGGCGGAGTTTAAGCGAAAGGTGAGGGAGTGCTACGCAAAACTAGCTCAGCATCCCACCACAGGCAAGACCCTGAAGCTCTACGGCACACCAAATGTGCTGGCGAAGGTGAATTATGTGGGGCTGCTCCCCACGCGGAACTTTACCGATGGCGTTTTTGAGGGCGCTGACAGCATATCTGGCGAAGCCATGGTGAAGCATGTAACATCTTCCTACGGCTGCTACTCCTGCGCTATCAGGTGCGGGAAAGTGGTTGAGGTAGGCGGAGTTAGCACCACTAGCCTCGAATATGAGACCCTTTATGCCCTTGGCTCAAATGTGGGCGTTGCAGAGCTTTCGTGGGTGGTTAAGTTCAACGAGCTTTGCAACGACCTGGGCATGGACACCATCTCAGCGGGCGCTACAATAGCAGCCTACCTCGAGAAATGTTCGCGTTACGGCGACGCTGCCTGGGGAGATGGCGAGAAGATTGCAGCTTTGCTCGAGGACATCGCGCATCGCATAGGCGAGGGCGAAGCCCTGGCAGAGGGGAGCGCAAGAGCCCTGCCGGAGTATTCCATCAGCATCAAGAACCTTGAGCTCCCCGGTTATGATCCACGTGGCGCGAAGGGTGTAGCTCTCGCGTATGCCACCTCCAATCGCGGCGCATGTCACCTGCGCGCACCTGTTTATATAGAGGAGATACTCACCCAGAGCGTCGACCGGCGCAAGAGCAAGGGCAAGGCTAAGCTGGTTAAGGAAATGCAGGACTTTCATGCTGCGCTGGACTCGCTTATCCTGTGCAAGTTTACAGCCCGAGCGTTAGCCGCGCAGGACTACGCTGAGCTTTTCAGCTTTGCCACGGGAATAGAATTCACCCGCGAAGAGCTCCTCCTTGCAGGGGAGAGGATTTTCAACCTTGAAAGGATGTTCAACCTGCGGGAGGGATTTTCGAAGCATGACGACACCTTGCCTAAAAAACTTCTAACTCAGCCGATCCCCAGCGGACCCTCCCAGGGCATGGTGGCAGAGCTTGAAATTCTGGAAGAGTACTATTCTCTGCGTGGGTGGAGCAGCGAGGGCGTGCCAACGCAGGAGAAGCTTAGAGAGCTGGGATTGGGGTAGTTTATCCCAGACTCTCCATGTCGATGGTAGCGTACACAAACCCGTGCTTCTTAGCAGCTTTGAGTATCTCCTCCTTCTTCTTCAGGGCAAGCTCCAGCTCATTTTCGAGGAACTGAATCCTGAGCAGGGAATCGTGGACTCTGGCTCTAACTGCAGCAAAGCCAAGCCCGCGAACATCCTCCTCAAAGCCCCGTACCTTATCTACAACCTCTCTTCTTATCCACACCTCGTAGGGAATCCTCGTGGCAAGGCAGCTCTCAGACGCAGGCAGGGGGAGTCCTTCCTGCTTTGCATATTCAGCTATCTCCTCCCTGTTTAGACCTGCATCTATTAATGGTGTTACCACACCCTCCTCATACAGCGCTACCACAGCCGAGCGGTAGGTCTGCATGTCGCTCTCATCACTGGCGTCCATCACGTAGGTGTAATCCTGAGCCTCTGCAAAGCGCTTAAGCGCGTCAATCATTGCCTTCTTGCAGAAGTAGCACCTCTCTGAGCTGTTCTCGATGAAGCATCTATCACTGAGCAGATCTACCTTTACAACCTCGTGTCTTATTCCCAGAGCGCGAGCAACTTCAGCTATCTCAGCCACGCTCGGTAGCAAGCCGTGGTCAACTGTTACAGCTACAAAATCCTTGTCCATCTCCTTCAAAACGTGGGCGAGAAATATACTGCTAAGTCCACCTGAAAAACCCAGCACTATCCTGTCCTTCTCCCTAAGCAGGGTCTTAAGCTCCGCCAGCTTGGTGTTCATTATTATCATTCTCTGCTCTAACAAAGAAAACTTTAATTGACGGTAGAATTATTAATTCAAAATGGTGAAGGAATAGAAAATGCGCAAGCATGTGCTGATGCTTATAATCCTATTCGCAGGTTGTACAGGAAGTGTGGAAGAGACCACCTCCCCAGGGGAGACTCTAGAACAGTCCACCGGCTTCCTCGATGTCTTTGTTAACTATCCCTATGCCTATGTCACCTCAAACTGGGGGCTGAGCATAATCGATTTCTCAGACTTTAACCACCCCCGCCTCGTGGGAAGCATACCTACAAAAGGACAGGCGGAGGGCATATTCGTAAAGGACAACTATGCCTTTGTGTGCGATGGTCTGGAGGGACTCAAGGTAATAGATGTCTCAAACCCCAGAGCACCAAAGATCGTGAGCAGCTTCACGTACCCTGGCAACTTGAAGCAGATAAAAATCCTTGGTGATGAAGCATATATAGCAAACTTCGACGACGTCGATGGCTTGTTGGTGCTCAACATCTCAAACGTGGGGAACATAACCCTCATAGGCAAATTCGACCCCCCCGGCTATGAGCACGTGCGCGACCTCTTCGTGGGTGAGGAACACGTGTACCTCGCCGACTTCACCGGCGGGCTGCAGATAGTTGACAGAGAAAACCTGAGCCTCGTGGCGACCTTCAAGAGTCGCGGCGTCGCCTACTCAGTTGCTGTGAAAAACGGCATCGCTCTACTTGCGGATAGCGATGCAGGCGTTGACGTGATAAACGTTTCACAGCCAGCAAAACCTGAAAAGATTAGCAATATCAACACCATGGGGTATGCCATAAAGGTAAAGCTTCTGGGAACCATCGCCTTTGTTACCACTGGCAGCCACGGGCTATACGTGTTTGACATAACCTCGCCGGCGAAACCGAGATTACTGTCCCATTATGACACCCCTGGCAATGCTTTTGGCTTTTTCATAGACGGGAGTTACCTCTACCTAGCGGACTTTGATAATGGCTTACTCGTACTGGACATCTCAGACCCCACTTCTCCATTGCTCGTGTCCCACTTCGTCACCCTGGGGGGTGAGAGCTATTAGAAGACTGAGCGTGGGCACCAAGGTGATGCTCCTCGTGGGCTTTGTGATGATAATGCTCATCTTTGGATTATTCTCCTGGATATATGTGCTCAATGAGAGGCACATGGAAACGCTGCTGAAGGAGCAGGCGAAGAGTATAGCGGACCAAGTTATACTCGTCAGGCTGTGGAATGCCCAAAATAAAGAGCGTATTGAACCCGTGTTATCTGTGCTCTCCAACCGGAAGTTCTCATACAAGTGGAAGATGGTTTCCAAGAAACCCATAGGTACTGAGAATCTACCGGAGAATGAGTTTCAGAGCAGGGCTATAGACCTCTTCCACAGCGAGCCCCGCGATGTTTACCGCATATATGAGGTAAACGGAAGGAAGTACTTTGAATATGCGGGGCCCATAATAATGGAGGAGCCCTGTCTGCGCTGCCACATCGACCAAGGTTATCGTCGGGGCGATGTGCACGGCGCAATCGTCGTGACAATACCCATGGATGAAGCGATGCAAAACCTTTACGAGACCAGAAGAACTCTAGCCTTTTCGGCATTAATTCTGCTGTTGAGCATCCTTGTGCTTCTCTACTTCATACTAAACGGAACGATTATCATGCCCATAAGCATTCTCAAGGACGCACTGAGCAGAGTTGGTAAAGGTGACTACAATGTTGCAATAGATATAAAACGCAACGACGAGATAGGCGACTTAGCCCAGAGCTTTAATCAGATGGTACGCGATCTGCGCAATAAAGAAAAGCAGATCATAAGGAGCGAGAAGCTCGCCACGGTAGGCAAGCTTGCCGCTGGCGTTGCCCACGAGATAAACAACCCCCTGGGCAACATCTCTCTCTACGCTCAGATGTTATCTCAGAAGATTAAGGATGGTGAAGCGCGGAAAAAGCTCAAAATAATAGAGGAGCAGGCGACGCAGGCGGCGAGGATAGTTAAGAGTCTTCTTGAGTTCTCAAGGCAGATGGAACCCAAATTCAGAAAGGTTAATTTAAATGAGGTTGTTAATAAAACTCTGGAAATACTCCAGCCTCAGATATCTATAAATAACATAAAGGTAATAAAAAATCTGGATAGCGGGCTTCCTGAGGTGAAGGTGGACCCGGTGCAGATACAGCAGGTGCTGGTCAACATGATAAAGAACGCGATAGAGGCTATGAGTGAAGGAGGTACCCTCATCATAGAGACCAGACGCAGAGATGGAGAGATAGAGATAGGCATCATAGATACAGGCGAAGGTATACCTGAGGAGAACCTAAGCAAAATTTTCGACCCCTTCTTCTCCACCAAAGGCGTGGGCAAGGGGACGGGTTTAGGGCTCAGCGTGAGTTATGGCATAGTGGAGCGCCATGGCGGCAGAATTGAGGTGGAGAGCGAAGTAGGCGTTGGGAGCACCTTCAGGATAATACTTCCACTGGGTGATTGAAATGGCAAGGATATTGATAGCAGAGGATGATGAAGGTCTTCGTGCCGGTTTAGAGGAGATGCTTCAGGAAGAGGGTTACGAGGTTGAGAGCGTGGAGAACGGCGAAGATGCGCTGGAGAAGATAAGGAACGAGGACTTCGATGTGCTGCTCACCGACTTGGTTATGCCCAAAATGAGCGGAATAGAGTTGCTTACAGAGGTAAAGAGAATAAAACCCGAGGTGAAGGTAATAATAATCACAGCCTTCGCCACCATTGACAGCGCAGTGGAGGCTATTAAGAAAGGAGCCAGCGACTATATTGAGAAACCCTTCAAGATAAATGAAGTGCAGAACACAATAAAGCGCGTCCTAGAAGAGGCGAAGTTTGAGAGGCGAAGCAACAAGCTTACAGGAAAAATTTCGAATGAGATTATAAAGGCACTCTCAAATCCGATAAGGCGTCAAGCGTTAGAGTACCTGTACTCCCGTGGGAAGGTGAGGTTCAGGGATATCCGCGACCACCTGGGAATTGAGGATCCCGCGAAGCTTAGCTTTCATCTCAAAATTCTGAAGCAAGCTGGCTTAGTGGACCAGGATCAGGAGAGGAAGTATTTCCTCACTACCACGGGCAGGGAAACCCTGGAAGTGCTTGGGAAGGGTTCATGAACAGAAGAGCATTTTCTGAGATTAAGTCCATTAAGAGGGAGATTAAGATAGGGGTGAGCGGGACTAATGAGCCTGAGATGGAAAGCTTTCTTGAAAAGCTCAGAAGCGCTTCGCCGTTGATAAAAATTGAAGAAGACACAGAGATAACACCAGCGCCAGCACTGCGCATTGGAAACATCTATTACCACGGCGTACCAAAGCATAAGGAAGCAGAGGCTTTTGCGGAGATTGTTAAGATGTTAGGCGGCACTTACAAAAGCGCTGAGGAGTTGCCGTCGATAAAATATGAGGTGGAGATAAAAATTTTTACCACACCCACGTGCAGGTACTGCCCAAAGGCAGTTATTGCTGCAGCAAAGCTCGCCAATATGAGCGAAAAAGTGAAGCTCCATATCTACGATGCCACGGAGTTCAGCGCGCTGGCGGATAAATATGAGGTCAGTGCAGTGCCAAAGATTATAATTAACGATACGGTGTTCATAGAAGCACAGACCACAGAGAAGAAATACAAGGAGCTTCTGCTGAATGCGATTGAGCACCTGAAGGTCCATATGCACCATTCTCACGAGCATGCTTAAATTTAATTTTACTCCTTTTTGTGAAGTTGTGAAATCGCGTTTATAAAATGTAAATATTATTTTTTAAAAAAATTTATAAATCGCGTTTAGTAAAAATTAGATTGGTGATGGGGCATGAATACCAAGATATTGTTGGTTTCTTTGCTTTGGGGGGCGCTGGTATTGGCAGGTGCTGCAAGCGCCGAGACTTTCAAAGAGCAGTGTAAGACCTGCCACAGTGACATCTACAGTTTCCTCAGTGAGGGCAAGCACAAAATGCATGACTGTAGCACCTGTCACGGAAAGAACAGCGCTGAGTTGAACGCCCACATGAGCAACCCAAAGGCAACAAAACCAGAAGTCAAGCCAATTAAGGAAGGACCAAAATTCTGCGGTAAGTGCCACCAGAAATACTATGAGCAGTACCGTCAGGTGAACTGGAAATCGACACCAAAGATTGAAAAAGGAAGTCCACACGGCAGAGCACCGCCTTTTGACCTGCTACTTTACCGCTACGGCTTTGTGTTTGAGCACGCTGAGCCAAGAAGCCATGTGTTTATGCTGCTCGACCACGTGATAGTGGACAGGGGCTATAAGGGCAGGTTCAGACTGAAAGACTACAGATATTTCGTGCCTCCCGATGGCTGGGATGGCGATATACGAGTTATGATAACAGATGCAGGCAAGGACTATGCCAATGCTCCATGGAAGGGTAAGGACGACGTGGCTGGTATAAAACCCAGAGCCTTCGGCGCAGGTAACAGAGTATGCCTTAACTGCAAAACCACCGACTACATTGTAGGCTGGGAGACTATTTCTAAGGGCGGTAACAAGACCGGCTTCGCAAAGTTCGTCAGAGCTGGCAACGATGTGGCTGCTGAAGACATCGCAAAGGGTGTCATCAAACACTCTCTCAACTGCGTTCACTGCCATGACCCGCACTTTGCGAAGATGCGTGTGGTCAGGGACGCGCTGATAGAAGCGGTGAAACAGCGCGGGCCATATCCCTACGATAAAGCGAAAAACGAAAAAGCCAAAAAGCAGTACAAAGTGGTGGCTTTCCCGGCGGTAAAGAACAACTATAGAGAGGTAATAGTCTGGGACAGTGATGCAAAGCCCAAGCTTAACTGGCTCACATGCGCTCAATGCCACGTGGACTATGAGTGCAACCCAGTGACAGATGCTAAGACCGATAAGAAGCTTAAGTTCGATGATCCGCGTACCAATGTATTTACTTGGCGCAACATTGAGGATGGATACAACTTCTACCTGAATGAACTAGGGATCTACACCTTCAGGCACAAGATAAGCAAAGCAAGGTTAATAAAGATACAGCACCCAGAGGTAGAGGTCTGGTGGGAGAGCAAGCACGCTAAAGCTGGCGTCACCTGCATCGACTGCCATATGCCTGAACAGGACGGAATAAAGCTGCACTCACCCATAAGCCCGCAGGACATAGGAGTGGATAAGACCTGCCTGAAGTGCCACACCAATTGGGATGAGGAACAGGCAAACTACGTGATTGAAGCAATTCAGGAATATTCCAAAGGCAAGATGCGCGACGCCGAATTCCACCTCTCCAGGTTGGTGGAAACCATAGCCTTCGCAGAGAAGGTAGGTGTTGACCCGGTGAAGCTGGAAGAAGCCAGAGAGCTACACAGCCAGGCGCACATGAACTGGGAATGGTGGACAGCTGAAAACAGCGACGGTTTCCACGACCCAGACGAAGCGTGGCTGACGCTGGGTAAGGCTTCCACCTTAGCGGAAAAGGGCTGGACAATGCTGGACGAAGAGATAAAGAAAAAACTTGCAGAGATCTCTGCAAAAGCTCCGGACACCGGGGCTGCACTAGCACAGCAGTATGAGGAACTCAGCAGAAAGTACCAAGAACTGGGCAGCAAGCTAAGTGAACTTCAGTCGGAGGTTGCAGAGGCAAAGAGTGCCGCGCAAGAGGCAAAGAGACTAGCAGAAGAAAAACCCGCACCTGAAGCAAAGGGCGTCTGTGGTCCCACGGCTATAGCCGTGCTTGCACTGCTGCCATTCGCTGCCTATGCAGCAATGAGAAGGAAGCTCTAAGCTTCCATCTTTTTTTATTATTTTCTGTTAATTATGAGGTTGTGGATACTCCTGATTGCAATTTTTGTCATCTTCGCAGGAATTCGAATTCGCATAGCAGATTGTAATTACCACAAAGGATACGCAGAGGGTTACTACGATGGATACCTCGCCGGGTTGAGGCAGGGCTACGCTGAGGGGTATGAGCTTACATGCTTAGAAAGCACCAACTCGCCCCTTGGTGAGATTGCAGACAGGGAGGGTGTAATAGTACGCTACTTTGAGCTCCCAGGCAGAGGCTCTGGGTTCTACAGCAGGATAAGCACCCGCAGATACATATACTACAAAGTGCTTGCTCCCAGGCATAGCAACATCTCAGCCTACATCACCCCCGCGGAAGGCGAGATTGCAGAACTTGCGCTGATGCTCAGGAAGTACTACCATAGCGATAGAGAGTTTGCAGAAGCTGCTCTGGATATAGTCCAGCAGCTGAAGTTTGAGCCTGACATCACAGCCTTCAACACCAAGTATCCCATCGAAACCCTCGCAGAAGGCTCGGGAGACTGCGAAGACCGCGCACTTCTCCTAGTCTCACTGCTCCGAGCCGCTGGCATTGATGCTGCGGTTGTGGTATTCCCAGACCACATGGGGGCTGCGGTTCGCTTACGAGAGTCGCCATTCAAGGGCGCGGCATTCTTTGAGGTTGTCGGGAAGAGATAGTACTACTGCGAAACCACAGGGAGCTATCCGGGTGATGACTGGAATGTGGGTGAGATGCCCCAGAGCTATGCCAATCAGAGCGCAAGAATAATTTTTTGAAATGCAGTGCGATGAAGAAAATATTTAAAACACCCCTAAGCATATACTCAAGCACAAGCTGCTTTCTATCGTTACAGAATTATAATGAAGAGGTCAGTTTAGTGGTGGTATCCCAATGGGAAATCGCGAGCATGCATTCAGGGTGAGAGATATACTCAAAGAGCATCATCGCTGGTTTGGCGAGAGTTTGCCGTTAATAGCGAGTGAGAACATCACCTCACTTCTGGTGCGCGAGGTGTGCGCCAGCGACTTTTCGCACCGCTATGCTGAGGGCGAAGCTGGAAAACGCTTCTACCAGGGCTGCAAGTACATAGATGAGGTGGAGTTTCTTGCGATAGAGCTTGCCCAGAAGCTTTTCGAAGCGCCCTATGTCAATGTGCAGCCCACCTCGGGTACAGTCGCCAACTTAGCGTGCTTCTTTGCGCTGGCGAATGCTGGAGATACCATGATAGCACTTCAGGTTCCTCATGGCGGGCATATATCCCACGCGGAGCTTAGTGCCGCGGGTGTGCGCGGATTGAAGGTTAAGAGCTTTCCCTTCGACGAGCAGGAGATGAATATCGACGTTGACAAAGCTGCGAAAAAGATTCGAGAGGTTGAGCCAAAGCTTGTACTCTTCGGCGCGAGCATCTTCCTTTTCCCCCACCCTGTGCGCGAGCTCAGCTATGTTGCGAAGGAGGTTGGGGCTACGGTGATGTACGACGGTGCGCATGTGCTCGGTTTAATTGCAGGTAAGCAGTTCCAGCAGCCCCTTAAAGAGGGCGCCGATGTGATCTCAGCGTCGAGGCACAAGACATTTCCAGGTCCGCAGGGTGGTGTGATTCTCGCTAAGGAGGAGTATGGTAAGAAGCTCACACGTGCAGTTTTCCCGGGCTTGGTTTCAAATCACCACCTCCACCACATGGCTGGCTTTGCCGTAGCTCTTGCGGAGATGCTGGAGTTCGGCGAGGCTTATGCTAAGCAGGTGGTCCGCAACGCGAAAGCCCTTGCTCAAGCGTTGAGTGAAGAGGGTTTCGACGTGCTGTGCGAGCATAAGGGCTTTACTGAATCGCATCAGGTACTCGTCGATGTGGCGAAACAGGGCGGCGGCACCCGCGTGGCAGAAGATTTAGAGAAGGCGAACATCATCCTTAATAAGAACCTCCTGCCCTGGGATGATATAAACAAGAGTGCAAACCCCAGTGGGATACGCATAGGCACTCAAGAAGTCACTAGGCTCGGGATGAAGGAGAATGAGATGCGCACAATCGCCGAACTCATTGCGAGGGTAGCTATCAAAGGTGAGAGCACCGAAAAAGTTAAAAAGGACGTTGCAGAATTGAGGAGAGAATTTAACCAGGTACAGTACAGCTTCGATGGTATGAGGAGTGCTTACGAGTATATTGAATTCTTTTAGAAAACTTACGACGTGAAAAAACATGAATATAGGAAAAGGGTGTAAGGCATTAGTCGCGAGCGTGTTGCTCGCATTCTGGAATAGAAAAACACTTTACAAAGGTTAAGCTTACTCTCTATATCGCCATTACTTATTGGAGAGTCTGATATGGAAGCGAAGTTGGAAGAGCTCACAGCGAAGCGCGACGAACTGGAAACTGAGATTAGGCAGATGAAGCAGCAGGTGGTTGCGAAGCGCAAGCGCCTGCGCGAACTGAACAAGCGCAAACGCGATATCATCGAGGCGATAAAGAAGAAGAACACCGAAGCCAACAAAGCGAGGGAGAAGCGCGATAAGCTTAATGCAGAGATAAAGAAGCTCAAGGCACAGCGCGAGGAAGCCAACGCGGAAGTAAAGAAGATTCTGGAAGAATATAAGGCAGCTAAGGAGCGTGCCCCCAAGGGCGATTTCAAACGCCTGCAGAGGGAGAAGAATCGTCTAGAGTGGAAGCTCCAGACGAGTGTGCTGGAGATTAAGAAGGAAGATGAGCTAGTAAAGCGCATCGCCGAAATTGAGAAGGAGCTTGCGAATTACGCTGAACTTATCGAAATTTCAAAGGAGCTTGAGAAGAAGCGGAAGGCATCAAGGAAGATTCATGAGAAGATTATAAAGCTCAGCGATGAGTCACAGAAGTACCACGAAGCCTTTGTGGCGGCGGTGGAGAAGATAAAGGAGCTGGAGCAGAAGATAGATGAGATTAATAAGGAGAAGCTCACCCTTACTCAGGAGCTGGACAAGCTCAACGCTGAGCTGGACGAGAAAGTACCTCAGCTTAAGGAGCTGGAGAAGGAGATTGTAGAGCTGGAAACTGGTATTGAGCTGCTGCACCGCGAGAAGAGTGAGAAGGAGCTGCGCGAGGAGGCGAAGGCGATATACGAGCGCTTCAAGCGCGGTGAGAAGCTCGACCTGGAGGATATTTACCTGCTGAGAAGATTCAATCTCGTATAAACTGTGTATCCACGGTGGCAGGAGGTGATAGGAGCCCGCTGGTGGTTCCTATAATGGTTATGGAGATAAAGCGAATATACGTAATCTGCATCGACCGCGATGCAGACATAACCCGTAAAACGGGGGAGAAGGGGCCGATCCTAGGCAGGGAGGAGAATCTGCGCGTGGCTGTGAAGCTGGGGTTAGCTGACCCCACAGAAAGCGACACCAACACAATATTCGAGGCGGTGAGGCTGTACGATTTCTATCGCGAGCAGGGGCGAGAGGTTAGAGTAGCCACGCTTGTCGGCGATGAGAACGTGGGCGTGGTGAGCGATGAGGCAATTGCAAGACAGCTGGATGAGATCCTCGCTGAGTTTAAACCAGACGGCGTTGTCCTGGTTACAGACGGCGCTGAAGATGAGCACATCTTACCCATAGTCGAATCCCGCGCAAAGGTTATATCCGTAAGCAGGGTGATTGTGAAGCAGAGCGAGCAGCTCGAGAGCACATACTACCTGCTTCTGGACTTCATGAAAGGAATAGCCAACGACCCGAAGCTTTCCCGAATAATAATAGGGTTGCCCGGCATAGCACTGGTGCTGTACATGCTTCTCGGTCCGCACAGCTGGCGCCTTATCGGCGGTGTGCTCGGCGTTTTTCTCATAATCAAGGGTTTCGACCTCGAGTGTGTGATTTTCCGAAGCTTTCAGGAGTTCAAAACCTCCTTTATAGCGGGCAAGCTCTCCTTCTTCACCTACCTCGTTGCGGTGATTCTCGCAATTCTCGGCACCTTCATAGGCCTGCGTGAAGTTGAGGCTCAGGGATATGTGAGCCTTGCAGAGGGTGTGCCAGACTTCATCGTCGCTTCCATAGACTTCTTCATGTTCGCTGCCCTCATCGCCCTCGTTGGGAAGAGCATAGATGCGCTGCTCGAGGAGGAGAGTATAAGCAGGTACATGATTCTCATGGTGTTCGTCATCGCACTTAGACTTATTCTGGACTCCGTGGCGCTTTACATGCGTGGCAATATAGCCAATGATATGTTTGCCCTCTCGCTCACCCTCGGGCTGGTGCTCACTATGGTGGCTTTTCTTGGAATTCGTGGGCGAGGCAAGAAAACGGCGAAGGCTTAATATACCGCCGGATAAAGCATAGCGTATGCAGCGCATAGCTATTATAGGCGGTACTGGAATATACGACCCAAAGGTTTTCAGGGAGCGGGAGAGGAAAGTCATAGAAACACCTTACGGCGAGGCTTCACCCGCGTTTATAGGCGAGCTGGGCAAGAGAAGCGTTGTTTTTATGCCCCGCCACGGGATAAAGCACGAGCTGCCCCCACACAGGGTAAACTACCGCGCAAATATCTATGCGCTCAAGCAACTGGGCGTAACTAGGATAATCGCCACCAACTCGGTGGGTGGGATAAATCCAAGCCTTGCCCCCGGCGATATTGTCGTGCCCCACGACTTCATAGATTTCACCCGCTCTCGCAGCACTACTTTCTACGATAACGAGGCGGTGCACGTGGACATGACCCAGCCCTACTGCCCTGAGCTCAGGGCTGTGCTGATAAGCGCTGCGAAGGCTACAGATGGCAAGGTGGAAGAGCGAGCGGTGTACGCTGCAACAGAGGGCCCGCGTTTTGAGACGCCCGCAGAGATACGCATGCTCTCCCAGCTTGGATGTGATATTGTGGGGATGACCGGCTTTCCAGAGGTGGTTCTCGCAAGGGAACTGGAGATGTGCTACGCAAGCATAGCCACCGTCACAAATTATGCTGCGGGCATTAAGCAGGAGAAGCTCACCGCCACTGAGGTAATTGAAGTGGTGAAGCAGA
>MTME02000012.1 GCA_002011115.2 Candidatus Pyrohabitans sp. JdFR-17 | reverse complement strand
GCTTGGGGAAGAACCCGCCACACCTGCGGCAGCGATAGTCGCCGTGCTTCACCCTTCTTTTTATGTTGACTGACCCGCATAGGGGGCATCCGAAGCGCCAGGGCTCAGGTAGGGCTTCCCGAGCATCAGCGGGGGAAATTGAAGTCACTCGCAATACCATATGCGCGTCCTCCCCCTTCCGTTGACCAGCCGAGAACTCACCAAACCCAAGCTCTGAAGCCTCTCAAGGCGCTTTCCGAGCCACTGTATTGTGATATTGTGTCCGTTCTCATGGCACCTGGCAAGAAGCTCGCCAGAGCTGAGCGGGCGTGGGGAGCTTCTGATTGTGCTGAGCAGGAACTTCTCCAGCTCACTCAGCGCTGCTTCATGCCTTGCTTTGTCCGCTTTCACTGCTGCGAAGGCTTCATCGATGTGCTCCTTCCGTATTTTTACATCAGCCACGCCTCCCGCGTAGCGGAGCACCGCAAGTGCATGCCTCAGGTCTGCGGCACGCTCCGCCACCTCCATGACCAGCTTCTCGCTGATTGCGTGCCTCCCGAAACCCTGAATGCAGCGCATCTTAAGGATTTCAAACTTCTGCTCCACCGTATAGTCTTTGAACTCCAGCTCCACAGGCGAGAGGGTGCTCCTCACGCGAGAGTTGAGGACCACCTCGCCGCTTGCGATGAGCAGCACACCCGTGACTATGTCTGTGTATTTCTTCTTATGTTCCTCTGGGCGAAGGAAGAGCTGCAGGAAGTCGTCTAAGCGTTCTGGAAAGGCGTTGAAATCATCGAGGACGAGGAGGAGAGATTTACCTGTGTTGCGGAGGTGCTCGAAGACCTTCTCCATATAGGGGAGGTATCTTCCAATACCCTCGTCTCCTGTAACCTCCTGCCTGATTTCCCCCGCAAGCTGAGCGAGAGTTCTCTTTGCCGCGAGGTTAATGTAGCACGTTACAACCCCTCTCTTCCCTTTCTTTTCAGGTAGGTCTGGCGGGTCTCTCGATGGAAGCTTTCTCAGAAGCATTCTTGCCGCCGCTGTCTTTCCCGTCGCCGGCAAGCCGTAGATGTAGACATTGTTAAGCGGTCTGTACCCTAGGAGCATTGGCGAGAAAGTTCTGGCGAGCACTTCTATCTCACGCTCCCGGAAAAGGAGATTATCCGGGAGATAGTCGGGGTCAAATACAGTCAAGTCCCGGAAGAGACTCAACTGCTGCATATCCCCTCAGCCCTCCTTGTCAGTATGTTTTCCACTATTAGCATTTTGCGGTAGAGCAGCGGAAAAGTGATTTTCTTTCCAGCTCCTGAACCTGCTCAACACGGTCTTCTTTATTTCCTCGAGATGCTTCTCACTCTCAAGGTGTAGGTAGTCGCTGAAGTGGAGTAAAGGTACGGCATCAATGCACATCTCGCGGAAGCCGTAGCCGACGCGGATTTCAAGCTCCATCGGATTGTGCCTCATCACGGCCACGCTGAGCACCGCCTTGGCCGAGAGGAGGTTACTCAGCGTTTCACTCCCGCGGAGCCACTCAACTCTGCGCTCCTCTATCCAAGCTCTGCGGTAAAAGTGGCGATTGAGGAGGAAGACTTCAAGCTCACCCTTGATAAGCGTCCAGGACTTCCATGCCTCCAGAAGGTTCCACGAAGCCTCCGCCCACTTTCTGAAGATTGGATGTAGCTCTTCGATTGCGCTCTCAAGCCGCTTCTCATTCAGCTCCTTTGCAACAGCTTTAACAATTTTCCTTCTTCCACTCATGCCCTTGCCTCCTTTTTCATCAGCTTCTCAAAAACTAGCTTTCTCAGCGAATCGTCCTGGAGGACCGCCACAATCAGGCGCTCCACATTGCTCATCATTTCCCTCGCAGAGTCGTTGAGCGGCTCGCCACAGCGGATGCAGAAGTTGTCTCCAGCCTCGTAGGGCTCGCGGCACTTTGGGCAAACGAAGGTGAGCCCCTCTTTTTCGAAGTACTCTCTCACGTCATTGGCGGTAAATGCGGCGTAGTAGCCGGGCATGACGCTGGTCGGTGACCAGCCACGCTGGCGTGTTATAATTTCTCGGGGCACGCCACGCTTTATGTCCCTGCGCGTGGTCACGCAGCGGAAGAACTTGGGTGAAAGGTGCACCTCTGGCAGGCCATGAGCTCTAGCATAAGCGTTGTAACGCGCCTCTGTCCGTTTATAAGCGCTCCACAGGGTGTTGTAGGATATGGGCTTTATGCTCTTATTCCTCAAAGATATCCACAGCGGGGCTTCAGGATTATCCCTAGCAGGGTGGACATCCAGCCACTCCTTGAGATAACGCGTGGCTCTGGTGAATATCACGGGCTCGCCGTCCATCGTTTTGTCTTCAATGTAAATTTCTGCAATGTGCCCGTTGATCACTACGTCGCCCACGCGGAGGGACCCTATCCCTCCGACCCTGTTCCCGTTCTCCGCGAAGAGCGCTATCATCGCCGCATCTCTTTTGTTCGTTGCGAACTTCACCAGCTCCCAGGGAACATCGTCACTTGGCGGGAGCCGCCTCATCTTCCTCGCTACCTTCTTCTTTGTCGACTCTCGCTGAACCTTCAGATTCGCGACTTCCGGAGGGTACTTAAAAATAGCGAGCATAAAGGAAGGTATGCTTGCGCATGAATGTCCATCAGGATAACCGTAGCGCCGTCGCACAAATCTCATAAATTTTCGCAGCGTACCCGCGAAGTCGGCAAGGGTGTCCTGACGTACACCTGAGCTGCGTCGCTGCATCACAAGCCTCTTGAAATCAGCCTCCTCACAGTAGAGGAAGCTTTTGTTCAGATTCTTGACGGCGTAGCGGAGGTGGTATAGTTCATTGAACATCCTTCCGTGAGAGACCGCCTTCTCTCCGTACAGTCTCTCCTCCACGTATTCTTTAACCAGCGCTTTGTTTTCCTCCAGCCCCTCTTCTTCATCAAGCAGCCTGAGTTGCTCTCTCACCCTCCTCTCATAGTTGAAAATATCCATGAAAGCACCTCCCCGCGCAGTGAGTATAAAAACAATTTTCATATCCCAGCTTGCAGTGTTTAAGTGAGCAGAAGCTCAGCAGAAAACCAGCACCGGGTTTAAGTGAGTTTAAGTGAAAGTCACTTAAACCTTCATACTTCAATAATGTTTGCAGAAAATGTACCCAACAGAGTTGTAAAGTACACTTTTCCTGTGCTCCCAAAATATTTAATACTTCCGCTGAGAGCTTTTAAAAGAAAATGTTTGTTTCCCATCCTCTTATAAAGGAAGGTACAATAGAAGCGAGGCTCTACCAGCAGGTAATCCTTGCCAGCGCCACGCGTGCGAATACGCTTGTGGTGGCACCCACAGCGCTGGGTAAAACTGTGATTGCAGTAATACTGGCTGCCCACAGGCTTTCTCAGCACCCTGAAAGCAAGGTGCTTATGCTCGCGCCTACAAAACCACTTGTGTCGCAACATGCGGCGAGCTTCAAAAGGTTCCTTGTGTTGCCTGAGGATGAGGTGGTGACCTTCACGGGCAGCACTTCGCCAGAGAAGAGGCAGTCGCTGTGGGAAAGCGCTCGCGTTGTGTGCGCCACTCCTCAGGTGGTGCAGAATGACCTCATCTCTTCGCGCTATTCGCTTAATGAAGTCTCCCTCATTGTGTTTGACGAAGCCCACAGGAGCGTGGGGGATTATCCCTATGCCTTCATAGCCCAGCGTTACATGTCCCAGGCGAAGCATCCACGAATACTCGCGCTGACTGCCTCGCCGGGAGGAGACGAGGAGAAAATAGCAGAGGTGGTGGAGAACCTCTACATTGAGAATATAGAGGTGCGCACCGAAAGTGATGAGGACGTGCGCCCCTATATTAAAGGTATAAAAATAGAGTGGGTCCGCGTCCCCCTTCCGCCGGAGTTTGCGGAGATAAAGGCTTCCCTGGAGAAGGCGCTCAAGAAGAGGCTCACAGAGCTTAAGCGTTTGGGCGTTGCAACTTCTGTTGATGTGAACATGAGCAAACGCGAGCTTTTGGATATTCGGGCGAGGATTCAACGAAGCTTAGCAAGCGAAGCTACGCCTGAGCACTTCTCAGCGCTTTCACTGGTAGCAGGGTGTATAAACCTCGCCCATGCGCTGGAGCTTCTCGAAACCCAAGGGCTGGAGACCCTCAACCGCTACTTCCTCCGCATGCAACGCGAGGTGCGCTCAAAGGCGACAAAGGAGCTTCTCCACGACCTGGACTTCCTTCGCGCTGTTCGCAAGTGCGCCAACCTTGCGGAGGAGATGCACCACCCCAAGCTGGAGAAGCTTCTGGAGATTATAAAAGAAGAGGACCTCTCGCAGAAGCGGGCAATAATCTTCACCCAGTATCGCGACACAGTAAGAAAGCTGGTGGACGAGCTCAACCGCCTTGAAGGTGTCTCTGCAGCGCGCTTTGTGGGGCAGGCTTCTCGAAGCAAAGACGACGAAGGCTTAACCCAGCGGAAACAGCTGGAGGTGCTTGAGAAGTTTCGCCGCGGCGAACATAATATATTAGTGGCCACAAGCGTGGCTGAGGAAGGCTTAGATATACCCAAGGTTGACCTCGTTGTCTTCTACGAGCCCATACCCAGCGAGATACGTGCAATTCAACGCCGCGGGCGCACGGGTAGGGGGAGGGCAGGCAGGGTGATAGTGCTCATCGCAGAGAAAACTCGGGACGAGGCGTTCTACTGGAGTTCGCGGCGAAGAGAGAAACGAATGCGCGAGGTTTTAGCCAACCTGAAGCGCAGATTCGCTGAGGAAGCACCTGTGCAGGTAGCCCCACGAAAGTCTGCTACACTGGATGATTTCTTTAAGAGCAGCATAACAATAGTTGTCGACACGAGGGAGCTTTCCTCAAGTGTTGTGCGGGAACTTCTCTCGCTGGGGATAATATCAAAGCCCAAGAGGCTGGAGGTTGGAGATTACATTCTAAGCTCCCGCGTGTGCGTGGAGCGCAAGACCACCGAAGATTTTCTGCAGAGCATAATCGATGGCAGACTCTTTGAGCAGGCGGTAATGCTTAAGCGCAGCTATGCAAAGCCTGTAATGTTAATAGAAGGGGATTCTCTCTATACCAGGCGCAACATCTCACCACAGGCGATTCGCGGCGCCCTTGCAGCGATTGCCATAGACCTGGGGATACCCATATTCTTCACAGCCAACGAGGCGGAGAGTGCAGCACTTATCGCAGCTATCGCCAAAAGGGAGCAGCAGGAGGGTGAGCGTTACGTGGAGATTCGCGGCGAGAAGCGCGCTGCTACGCTCAAAGAGCAGCAGGAGTTTATCGTGGTGGGCTTGCCCAATATTAACACCACCCTGGCGAAGAGGCTGCTAAAAGAATTCGGGAGCGTTGAGAAGATATTCACAGCCAGCAAAGAGGAGCTGGAGCGTGTGCATGGCATTGGTGAAAAAATAGCAGAGGAGATAAGGCGAGTGATAACCTCGCCCTATGAGGAGTGAGATGCCACTTTTGCCTCTTCAGCAATCACCTCCTCCAAGAGCTTCTTCTCTAATAGTTTGACCTTCTCACTGCCCTTCCTCTCTTTACCTCTCTTGTCTAACTTCGACATCTCAACACCCCAATGATAATAATGTAGATGGTGGAATAATTACCTTTCGGTGCTACTCAAACTGCAGCGTCATTAGTGGATACCTTTTATCCTCAATGTAAGCCAGCCTCCCCCGACAGGTAACCCCTCTGTATTCTATCCACACACTCGCTTCAAGCATCTCCGGGGAGAGGGAGGCGTATCCAAAGGTGTTCTTTGAGGCGCGCTTCAGAGCCTCGGGCTTTATCCTCACCTCCACCTTCTTAACGTATGGCTGGTTCATCACAGCGCTGCGGATTGCCTCCTCCAGGCTCGCTTTTGAAGCCTCGCTCACGGGTGTGCCTATGAATTGATGAAAAAGCGCTCCCAGCTTGATTCCTGCCTCAAATGCGCACACTTCGCGCGGAGTGGGCTCACGCATAGCTACACCTAAAACAGCTCCATCCAGGATGGGATATTCTTCATATCGTCGCGGAATAATGTAATGCCCTTAATCTCCTCTCCCCGTTTCCACTCGTACGCATAGTAAATTACGCTTGTCCTGTGTTTCTGGGTATCCCATACAGGGCGTACATAGTCGAGGGGTTCAACCTCTATAAATTCTAGGTTGGTCCTTGCCAGAGGCTTTGAAATCAACGCATAGGCGAGGGGATTCCTCAGCGGTAGCCACTCGTCCCAGCGAGGCACCTCAACGCTCATCTCGAGGTACTCCCCCTCTGGACCCTCGGCGCCAACGAAGCTCTTGCCTTTTGTGATTGTTTTTGACGCCTCACCGTAGGGCGCGGGATATGCCTCGACCAGCGTAGCGCCCCTCACCACCCAGGGTGCGCGAATCCATCCGTAGCTGCCAGCAGGAAGCTTAAGTTCAAACTTTTCATACCACTTCAGCACCACTATTCCGGGATATAGTTTCTCAATTTTCAGAGGGTCAACCACACCCTCGCTGGGTATTGGCTTTGTTTTTATCTTAATCTTAAGACCCTCGTTTGGCTTCAGATACCACCCTGTATAAGTGCCCTCGCTCGTCTTGATTGTAACTGCACTCTTAGGTGTTAAGCCCTTTGTGGTATACACCTTTCCCCGAGCTAGCATGGAGTTTTTATCATCTCCATAAATTCTCCACAGCCCATACTCCCTCACCGCATAGGAATTAACGCTGTACTCGGTTGTGTCCAGCTCCCAGCCCTTCGGCAGGGTAACAAATACCCGGTAAAAGCCGCGGTTCTCTATCGTCGCCTCTATGTAGGTTTTTACCTCGGAAGGTGTAATATACCCGTACTCAGCCAAACCTAAACCCACATCTTCAGCATGCACCAGCGAGAGGGTGAGAAAAAAAATAGCAATGACGATAGCGAGAGTCCGCATCGCCATCACCTCTCCTGTGTCATCCACGGCGAGGGTTTGGAAAGCACCATCTGAAGGTTTGCTCTCTCCTTATCAGAGAGAGACTTGGAAATAAGAGCCTTGGCTTCTTCTTCCCTCATCTCCAGTAGGATCAAATACTCCTCATCAAAATTACCAATCTGGCTATCTATTTCAAGCTGGCTTAACTTTATGCCATAGTTGCGCAGAGCTTCCTCTATGTAGGTGGGGTCAATCTTGTTTGCTGCCGCAGCTTTCTGCACCTCTTTCAAATCTACTGTGTAAGTTGTGGATGAGCTGCTCTGCCTCACACCGATACTTATGGGTCCCGTAAGTGAACTAACCCCCCCTGTGGAGATTGTACCTTCACCCTTTGCCTCGCCTCCCTGACCAGATACGATCCTATTTTCAGTCTCGCTGAGACTTATGGAAGCTGCAGCCCTGAGTATCGCGATCACCCGTGCGTCGGTTACTATCTCTACAGCCTCCGTATCGTTTTTATAGTATATATTTACAAAGTCGCCAGGCATCATAAAACCGCCTGCAGCCTGATCTCTGGGTAGCCTCACCGGTACGAAAACTGTGCGTATCTGCTCAATAACTGCACTTCTGAGCAGGTTGAAGTCCAAGGTTGAGATGGCAGCAGCGATTTTGGTGTACCCCTTGTAGGTCTGATTCCCTGCAACCATCAGCATCCTGTCCTCACCAAACACCTCTTTCTTTGCCTCAGCTTCGTCGCTGAGATAAGCGCGCCACGCACGATTGGCAGCTCCTTTTATATCTACAACGTTAAGCTCAGCTGCGCTCTTTGCAGCCTTAACCTGGGCGATAAGCAGTTCTTTTTCGGTGGCATACTTTGGTGGGAGACCTGCAAAAGCCTGCTCAATCTCGGCAATTTTCTGGTTTTGAGCTTTAATCAGGGCTTGCTTTGCCTTAATTGCCTCCTCTTCTGTTAACTTTGCCTTCTCCTCCATAGGCTTTATTAAGAGCTTATATCCTGCAAAAAAGAGACCAAATATTATGATTATTATTACAGCAATTCCCACGATCCTGTATATCTTTTTCCTCCTATCGTCTGGTGGAGGGGCAGGTGCAGCGGGAGCATCTTCCACTCGTGGTGGTGCACGTTTCCGTAAGGCTTCTAGCCTGCTTACAATATCCTCCGCGCCGCTCTCAGTTCTGTACGCCATAATCAGGTCTCCAGGATTAGTAAATATCTTCTTAAAAATTCTGCATATATATAGTTTATCGCTCCACTGGTGCCGTTTGGTGCGTCACGAAATGATTTGACATCCTCTACAGCATAATAATTAAGAACTTGACCAGCTTGCTGAAATTCTGGATTAGATAAACCTTCATGCCAAATCATGGAAAGCTTCTGTATACCCATCGCGATGCCTCGGCAGCCTTAGGCTCTGTATAGACGTCATTTTTCGTGGCTCCGCTAATGTCGTGGCATCTGTTACTTTTAAAACCTCCGCCACCTCCACCACAACTTAGACCCGCTTCAGTATTAGTGACAATATGATTGTTAGCGTGGTGGCAGCCTGTACAAAAGTCTCCAATCAGCCTCCTTGTAATATTCTGCGCCACTTTCGGATAAAAATCGGTAGAGTTGTGTCCTCCAAATGCGTGGGGTTCATTACCCGGCGGGTAAGGTCCGGTACTGTTGTGGCAGGTGAGACAGCTCAGCTTCAGCGCAGCGTGCACGGCTGAGGAGTTGAGGTTTGGATTTTGAGAAGCATAGCTGTCAAAGCTGGTGTTTCTGTGGCAGCTCTTGCAGTAAGCGTCTGTGGCGCCGCCGTAGCTGGCGTTCTGATGTCCAGGATGGTAGGGTGAACTTACAGATTTATCTAAAACGTCATCAGCATGTTGTGCTCCCTGAGAGTTGCCGGTATTTCCAAGCTTTATACGCGCATGGCACCTGACGCAGCTTATGTCCTGCAGGTTCTTCCAGTAGTGTGTGCTTCCACCCTCGTTTTTTATTTCTACCGTATAAGTCCGCTGGGGGCCTATCAACACGCTTGTTATATCGTAGATATACGTTGTACCACCATCAGGTGAGGTGCCTGTGTTGTAAACAGTGTAGTTTATCCAGTCGTAGTAGAGGTATGTGATGTTTGAGGAGTGGTTTGTATGGCAAATGAGGCATGCCTCGTTTGGACCTCTCCGGATCCCGAAGTCTTCGGCTGTCCTGAAAAGGGGCATGTGTGCCTCAAAAGTGTTGTTTATCTCGTCAGCAATGTTGGCGTGTCTTTTGCAGTCGATGCACTGTGGTATTGATGCTGCGTGTGCCTCCTGTCCAGGAGAAAAAGTAGTGTTGTGGCATGTCCTGCAGCTCAAGTTTGAGTGATAAACTGATAAGGACAAATTACCTGCCTGGTTGGGGTGGCATTCTGCGCAGTTTACACTCTGCCCTGGGATAAATGAATGCTGCCCTGTGAATTTTGATAAGGGGTAGTACATGCCGGAGATTACCAAAACAGCAAATCCAATTACGAGGATGAATATCCTAAACATCTTCATACAGGTGGCAACTACCTCCTTTTACTATAAATATATTTTTGCACATTTAAAAACTATTTTATTTGCTCGTCTCCTTCCAGACCTCCTTTAAGGCGAAGATTGCGCCGCCACGCATGAATCCTGCTTTTGTCTCAAAGGGGTCCAAGCCATAGGCGCGGATTATCTCCACGCTGTGCTCGTATATGCGGCGCATCCTCTCGGCGGAGGGTGGCTTCTCATTGGCTAGCTTTGAAAGGAGCGCAGGGTAGAGGGGCGTAGTTACGGGGAGCACGCCTCTCTCGGCGAGAGCCTCAACGCCGCGCAGGTAGCTCTCGTCGCTTTCTAGGCCTGCGAGCAGCACAGAGCAGACCTGGTTCTCCTCGAATATATCGAGGCATGCCTTAAAGGCTCTGAAGTAGTACTCAGGCGAGAATTCGCTCTTGCCCGGGAGAAAGCGCTTCCTTGCGGCAGGGTCGTAGACTTCCATGTTCAGGTATATAGAGTCAGCATCAGCAAGCATCTCAAGCTTGCTTAAATCCCTTGGAGGCTCAAGATTAACGGAAACCGGGATATCTACGCGCTCCTTAATAGCCTTAACCGTGGCTGCGAGCAGGTCAATCGCCTTATCCTTGGGTAAAGCTCCACTGGTTAGCGCCACGTGGGTTTTTATACCTCCGTCTTTAACCCCCGCTTCGACGGTTTCAGCCACATCCTCTGGGTTCTTAAACTTCTCTGTGTCTATGTGCCCCACCACACAGAACTTGCACTGCTTCTCCCCCCAGTACATGCATCCCGTGTTAAGGTAGATTATCGGAAACCCGGGGGCGACCATCTTAACAATGCGCCTCATTGCTATGCCTCGAGAGGTGCGCCTGTCGAGGAAGGGGGTTCGTGGCAAGAAGCTCACCTCTGCGAAGGGTTCGTCGTCGTAAAAAATCGCATACCCCTTGCGATGCCTGCGAAGCTCAAAGGGCGAGGCTTCAGTGTAGAAGCCGTTGAGCAGACCCACGGGTGTACTGCCCTCGAGGAAGAAGCTGGGGTAGTCGCTCTCAACGCCCGCGAAGCGCTGTGCTAGCTCTTTTTCCACGTTCCAGGGTATTCTTAGCCCCTTGCTCTGGATAAGTATCTTCTTGTCAGCAACGCTCAGCGTCATGCTAAACTCTCTCCAGCATCTCCCTCGCGTCCTCGTTTCTGGGATTAATTTCCAGCACGCGCTTGAGGCAGGCGATGGCAGCGTTGTGCTTCCCCAGCTTCAGCAGCACCTCTGCCTTAAGCATCCACGAGTCCTCGTTGCGCTGGTTAATCTCAATAGCTTTGTCCAGGCAGCGCAGCGCCTCCTCGTAGTGGGCTAAGCCTTTAAGCGCCTTACCGCGACCTATCCACGCGTACTCATCGCGTGGGTTAAGCTTCAGCACCTCGGCAAAGCAGCGCTCAGCCTCAGCGTGCTCACTCCACCTGGCGAAGAGCTTGCCGCGGAAGTACCACGCGTCGTCGTTGCTCGGGTTGAGCTTAATCGCCTCGTCGTAGCAGCTCAAAGCCTCGCGGTATTCGCCTACGGCACGGTGCGCCCCCGCCTTGGTAACCCACGCACGGTCATCACCTGGGTTGGCGCTGAGCAGGCGCTCTAAGCAAGAGATTGCTTCGCGATAGCGGGCGCGCTTTATAAGCTCATAACATTCCTCATAATCCATGCTGAACCTCCACGCCTATGCTGGCGACAAACTCATTCTCCTCCACGTACTCCTGAGAACTCACACCCAGAACAGTGCCATTCACGTGGGACTTTATTCTTGTCTTCCCAACCTTCGCAACTATGGTGCCCAGCCTCACCTTATCGCCCAGCGCCACCTTCATCTTAAGCTTACCCGAAGCATCGCTCAGAATCCGCTCCCGCTTCACAAAGCGCACCTCTCTGCGAGCAGCATCGCCTTCAGCCACGCCCAGACTTCGCGCCACTCCCAGCGTCGCTTCCACAAGAGCGTTAACCGCTTCCTCGCCTGCTTTTCCTCCCTCTCCAGCCTCAAGGGTGAGCACAGGTATCCCCCGCTGAGAAGCCTCCACCTGGAGCATTCCCTGCTCAGGTACCTCGAGGGTGGCATAGTCCATGCCCGCATGGGAGCACAGTTCTCTCAGCTTGGGCGAATCCACTCGCAGCCTGGCGTGGGGCAGGTACGCTCTGCCCATGCTGGGCGTGTGCAGGTCCACCACAGCTCTTGCGCAGAGCACCTTCTGAAAAAGCCTAAATGCAAGCCTCTCCGTGCTCGTCCCTTCTTCATTTCCCGGAAAGCAGCGGTTTAGATCCTTGCCATCGCTGGGGCTCAGCCTGGTGCCGGCAAAGCACGCCTCCGGGTTAGCCTCCGGCACCACTTCAACCTCTTCGCTGTCCCGGAAAAGCCTCGCCAGCCTCCTCGCGGCTTCCACTGCAGCAGGCTCATCTCCATGCACTCCAGCCAGGATAAGAAGCTTCATATCCCTACCTCAGCATGAGCACATAGCTCTGGGGAAGAGCCATGCCATATCTTGAAAGCAGAGCGTCTACGCGGGCTATGAACTCCTGCTTGGCATGCCACCGCGTGAGCTGGAGTATTGCCTCCTCCCTGGTGAATCTTATGCCCCAGTCGTAGAAGGCTAGCTTCTTCTCCTCAAAGCCAGCCCTCGCTGCTAGCGCTGCAATCTCCTCAGGATGCCACCACTTCTCCGAGGGCAGGAGGTTGTTCTCGGGCAAGCCCTGAAGCAGCGCCACCTTCTCCGCCTTGCTCCTTGCCTCCGGGTAAAAGTCGCTGAGTATTGCGACGCCGCCTTTGGCGAGCACCCGTTTAAACTCTTTAAGAGCGCTAGCCATGTGCTCCTCGTTTAGCCAGCCCGCGGTGAAGTTGCTCACCACGCAGTCGAAGCTCCCCCCCGCGAAGGGCAGCGCCTCAAAAGCTCCTGCCACCACCGTAGCATGGCAGCTTTTTTTAAGCTTAAAAAGCTCTCCCGGCGATGCATCCAGGGCTATGAGGTTCTGGTGGTAGCGCAATAGCTCCAGAGTGAGCTGTCCTCTGCCAGCGCCCACCTCAAGCACGCGCCCGTAAATATGCTGTGCCATAAGCTGAGCCAGCCCTTCGTAGCCGCGCCTCCACTTCTCCTGTAGCGCTACACCAGCTTCAGAAAGTCCCTCACGGGTGAGCACGCGGAGCACCTCATGCACCCGGCTTTGTTCTTCTCTGGCTTCAGCCCGAAATCTTTAACCACCTCCGCAGCCTGCAAGGCAAGCGTGCTTAGCCTCTCAGGCGATGGTGGCGGCGTGCTCTCATAGCCCGTGCCCTTTGTGGGACGGAGGGGCACAAGGAAGGGGAAGACGCCTCGTTCAGCGAGCTCCTCAACCCCTTCGATGATCGCCTCATCACTCTCTCCCAAGCCTGCGATGAGCCAGGAGTTCACCTGGTTTTCGCCGAGAGCCTCGAGGGCGAGCTCATACGCTGCGAAGTATTCCTCGTAGGGTATATTGGATTTATCTGGACAGGCGTACTCTCGCACTCGCTGGTCTAAAGTTTCGATGTTTATGCTCACGCTGTCCACGTGCTCTAAAAGAAGCTCCAGGTATGTCAAATCCTGTGGCGGAGCGAGCTCAGCCTCAAGCGGGATATCCACACGTTCCTTAATCGCCTTCGCAGCTTCTAGCAAGAGGCGCGCTCCCCTGTCGGGGGTGGGCATTACGCCGGAGGTTATAACCGCATGCTTTATCCCGTGCTCTACCGCTGCTTCAGCGGCTTCAGCAAGCTGCTGGGGCGTTTTCCTGTCCAGCCTGCCCTCGTAGGCAGGGTTGTAGATGGTGCCACAGAACCGGCATTGGGTGCCCCGCCTCTGGTAGGCGCAGCTCTGAACAACGCCTGTGAGCACACAGTCCCAGCCACAAACCTGGAATATGCGCCTCATCTCTACGCCATCGCTGCTCAGCTTCTCGTAAAAGCCGGGCACCTCGGCTACGTCGACTTCGCGAATCACTTCGCCGTCCTTAAGAAGCAGCCACTTCCCGTCGCTTCTCGTTATGCTGTAAGGTGAAGCTTCTACGAAGCTGTAGCGGTCGTATTTGCCCAAGGAGGGCACGCTTACCAGCGTATCCCCAAACCTTATCGGAAAACCTGCGCTCCGCTTGTAGTAGCTCCAGGCTTGCTCAGGAACCTTCATTCCCCGGCACAGAAGTTCAACCTTTAGTTCCTCGTCACGCATACCATCACTTCCAGCACAGTGCATCCTCGCCAAGATAATCTCCCCTTGCGAATGCCTCGCCCCTGCACCCGCCACACAGATTTACCAGCTCACATTCGCCGCACCTGCCCTTAAACTCCCGCGCGCGCAGCGCCGCTAGGGTCTCATTGCCCTGCCAGATCTCTGCGATGCTCTGCTCACGAACATTGCCTACGCTTAGGGGCAGCTTCGGACAGGGGTACACCTCACCGTCGTAGGATACGGTTAGCGCTGCAATGCCAGCGGTGCACCCTCCGCAAACTCTTCGCGACATCTCCTCGCGGTAGCGCTCTATAAGCTTGCGATCTATAAGCACGCGCAGCGGGTCGGTGGTAAGAAGCTTTACCTGTGTATGCTCAGCCAGTGAGAAAAATCTGAGCAGCGCTTTGCGAAACTCCTCGCTGCTAAGCGCCTGCTCGGCGATAGCGCCTCCTCTGCCTATGGCGATGAACCTCTCCAGACTGAGGCTTCTCGCCCCCAGGGAAGAGGCGGTTTCCACCACTGCTTCGAGGTCGGAGAGGTTGAGCTTGGATAGGGTGAAGTTTATGTGCAGTGGAACCCCTGCCCTGACCACCTCCCTCGCGCCGCGAATCGCCGCAGCGTAGCTTCCCTGCCCGCGTATCTTTTCGTGGGTCTCCTCTGTGCCATCGATACTCACCTGCACCAGATCAATCCCTGCCTCTTTAAAGCGCTTGGCTTTGGCAGGGTTTATGAGCATGCCGTTGGTGTCCAGGTTTGGGCGCAGCCCCAGTGAAGAGGCGTAAGCGATGAGCTTTATCGCGTCCCTGCGCAGCAGAGGCTCGCCCCCGGTGAAGGTGACATAGGGAACGCGAAGCTCTCCAAGCTGGTCAAGCACGTGCTTTATCTCAGAGGTGCCCAGCTCATCCCGCGCCGCCTCCCCTCCGGCGACGGAGCAATGAGCGCAGCGCAGGTTGCACGCTTTTGTTAGCCTGATCTCCACCGCGTATAACCCTGAGGCGTTCACCCTAATCACCGTACCAGCACAGCGCATCCTCTTGCATTATGTCGCCCAGCAGTAAAAGCGCATTCGCCCTGCACCCTCCGCCACAGCGAGAGGCGTGCTCACACTCACTGCACCTCCCCTTTAGCCTACGGGAGCGCAGAGGCTCCCATACGCTGGCCTGCCATATTTCCTTGAAGCTCGCCTCGCGCACATTGCCTGCGCGCATACTGCGCAGGAAAATGCAGGGCACCACGTCTCCGTTTGGGAGTACCTCCGCCCAGTACGCGCCTGCGCCACAGGTGCTCGCACCCAGAGAAGCGTCAATCAGAAAGGCGTTGGGCTTGTCATCCACATCTATCGCAAGCTTTCCCTCGTACTCCATCCGCCTCTTCGCGAGAAGCGCCAGGAAATCCCTAATCTCCGTGCTGCTCAGGGCTTCGTCCTTCATGCTCCTGGCTCTCCCCTCCGGGTAGAGGAGGAACATGTCCACTGCCTCCACCCCTAGCTCAAGTGCAAGATTGATAATAGCATCCACCTCGCTAAGATTGCGCCTTGAAACAGCGACCTTCAGCTTCACTGGCAGCGAGTGGCGCAAGAGCTCACGTATCCCGGAGAGGGTGCGCTCAAAGTTCTCCTCGCCGCGAAAGCTTCCGTAGCTCTGCTTTGTTGCTCCCTCCAGGCTAACCCCAACGGTGATAGGCTCGAGCTTCGCCAGCTTCTCTGCAACCTCTTCGCTGATAAGCGTTGCGTTTGTGGTGAGCTGCACCTTTATACCTCGCTTTTTTGCGTGCTCCATCAGCGTGAAGATATCCCTTCGTAGCAGCGCTTCTCCGCCGGAAAAGCCTATCTGGAAAACCCTCAGCGAAGCAAGCTCATCTATCAGCGAGAGCGCCTCCTGCGTTGAAAGCTCATTTTCCAGAGGTTCACCCGAGGAGGTGACGCAGTGGGCGCAGCGCAGGTTGCAGGCATTGGTAACGTCAAATTGCACAAAGATTGGAGAATCGAAGTAAACACGGGAGCTCCACATTCCTTTGCCAGAGGTGCTCAAAGCCTCGTTGTCACCCTCGCTACCCTCGCCTTTGTAGCGCACCAGCCTGCGAGCCTCAAGCTCCGCAAGAAAGCGCTCAACCTCAGCTTTGCTCAGCTTTAGAGAATGCGCAATCTCCTCTGCGCTCTTCCCCTCGCACTCCTCCCACAGCTTGGCCGCTAAACCTTCAAGAAAATGTATTCCACGAGTGGAATAGTTAAAAAGTAGTAAACCTTCTACTGTGCCACCCCGTGTCTCACTGCGATAAACTACGTTGGGGCTCCTTCTCACCACATGCGCAGCCATTGCGTCGGCACCAGAAACTACTGAGGCGCAATGGGGCGGTAGTCACCGTGGTCACGGTAGCAGGCAGCCTTCTCAAAATCTTCAATGGTGAGCTTCCAATCCTTTCTCTCCTTCCTGTCCACTCTTGCACCCCGCATTAAATTTTTCTTTAACAATGTGTTAATGCTATTGAGCTATATTAAGTTTATCGTCGGCAGTGAAAATTGGATTTCTACACTTCAGGGGAAGTTGAAAATGCATTGTTGTTCGTGGGTGGATTTTACAATGTTAGAACAGGAATATATTATCCTAGTGCGGAACTTTTATAAACCAACTGGGGAGATAATTACAGAGGTGATTCATTGGTAGTAAAAGAAGAGCATGAAGATGAGGAAGCAGCCCTGCGGAGGCTTCGCCTGCCCAAAGACGATGAGGTTCTGGGCGTAGTGGAGCAGATGTTTGGCGGCTCCCGCATGCTGGTGCGCTGTAAAGATAATAAGCTCCGCATGGTGCGAATCCCTGGTAAAATAAAGCGCAGGATTTGGATCAAAGTTGGAGACGTGGTCATAGTTAAGCCCTGGAAGGTGCAGGGGGATAAGAAGGGCGACGTGGTGTGGCGCTACACCAAGCCTCAGGTTGACCGCCTTATCAATATGGGGCTCCTATAGCTCATGAGCATTGATAAGAAGCTTTCAAGGCTGGAGCGTAAGCTCGACGCCCTGCGCAAGAAGATTAAAGGTGTAGACGATCTGAAGGTAGCCAGTGAGGTTTTTGACAAGGCTACGCTCCTTACGCTGTACGAGCTTGCCAATAAAGGTTACTTCGATGTGATGCAGGGGGTAATAAAAACAGGTAAGGAGTCCAATGTGTTTTTCGCCAGGGATAGCGAGGGCGAACCGCTTGCGATAAAGATTCACCGTATCGCCACGAGCGACTTTAGGGCGATGACCAAGTACATAGAGGGAGACCCCCGCTTCCCCCGCATGAGAAGAAACCGCCGTGGCATCGTCTATACTTGGGTGAAGAAGGAGTTTAAGAACCTGGAACGCGCCTACCTCGCTGGCGTGCGTGTGCCCAAGCCCATCGCTTTTTTGAATAACGTTTTGGTCATGGAGTTTATTGGCAGCGACGCCACGCCTTCGCCCATGCTCAAGAGCGTGACGCTTTCCCAGCCAGAGGAGTTCTTCCGTGACCTCCTTACCAATGTTAAAAAGCTCTACTGCCGCGCAAACCTCGTCCATGCGGACTTGAGCGAGTACAACATCTTAGTTAAGGATGAGCTTCCGGTTATAATAGACCTCTCCTCGGGCGTGGTGGGGGAACACCCCTATGCGCAGGAGTTCTTTGCCAGGGACGTGGCCAACCTGGTGAGGTATTTCAGAAGGTATTTTCCTGTAGATTATGATGAGGTTTATAATTACATAATTTCATGCGGTGATGATTATGGAGTATCTGAAGATTCCCAAGGATAGGATAGGTGTGCTCATTGGCAAGGGGGGTGAAGTGAAGCGCAGGATTGAGAGGGAGCTGAAGGTTAAGCTCACAGTGGATAAGGAGGGCATGGTTACCATAGAGAACGCCGGGGGCGAGCCTTTAGCTACGTGGACCGCCCGCAACATAGTGCGAGCGATTGCTCGCGGCATGAGTCCAGAGAATGCTATGAAGCTCACCAGCGATGAGTATATGCTGGAACTTATCGACCTGAGCGAGTATCTGCGCACCCCAAAAGCGATTATCCGCCAGAAGGCGCGCATTATAGGCACGAAAGGCAAAACGCGGCGCTATATTGAGGAAACCACAGGCACAAACGTCAGCGTCTACGGTAAGAGCGTTGCAATTATTGGTCCTATTGAAGAGGTACAAGTCGCGAGAGAGGCTGTGCTCATGCTGGTGCATGGCAAGCCTCACAGCGCAGTTTACCGTTTCCTTGACCGCAAGGCTAGAGAGCTCAAAGAGAAGAGGATGCTCTCCCTCTGGAAGAAGCCCTTCCCGTAGCATGGCAATCACCCTATTTGACCCCTGGCGTTCGAAGCTGTGCACCTGCCCACGAAAGTACTCGCTAAACCCATATACGGGGTGCTCGTATAGCTGCGTGTACTGCTACATCACCAGCTACATCCCACGCGGCTTTGAGGCGAGGCTGAAGAAGAATCTGCTGAAGCAGGTTAAGCGCGACATAGCGAAACTCGATCCGCGCATACCCGTTACCATCTCCAACAGCTCAGACCCCTACCAGCCACTGGAGAGAGATTACAGGCAAACGCGTGCTTGCTTGGAGCTTCTGAAGGATTTTAATTTCGGGGTGGAGATAATTACAAAAGGGGACCTAGTGGTGAGGGACGCGGACCTGCTTGCGGAGATGCGCGCAGCCGTGGCTATGACCATAACCACCCTCGACGAGGGCATCGCAGTGAAGCTTGAGCCCTTCGCACCCTCGCCTGAGCGCAGGCTGCGCGCTTTGCAGCGCCTTGCAGAGCGCGGCATACCCGTAGCTTGCAGAATCGACCCGATTATCCCAGAGATAAACGATGATGTAAGCGTCTTGGTTAAAGAGCTTGCCGACATAGGTGTAACCCATGTAACTTCCTCCACCTTCAAACCTCGCCCCGACTCCTGGCGCCGCTTTAGTAAAGCTTTCCCCGAATCTGCGGCGAAGCTGAAAGAGCTTTACTTTGAGAAGGGGGAGAGGATTCAGAACTCATACTACCTGCCCGGAGAAGTGCGCTTTAAGCTAATGAAACGCGTGCGCGACGCATGCGATAAGCACGGGATAACCTTCGCCACCTGTCGTGAAGGTTTTAGGTTGAATACAGCGCGTAGCTGCGACGGTACGCATCTTTTGCGGAGCTCATATCCCGGCAATGCTTAGCGCACCCATGGATGCGAGGGTGACAATAACCCCGGCTATAAATACACCCAATGCTATCGCAGGGAAGGCGTAGCGGAACTTTATTCCAAACACGTAGGCTGCAGCTACACCGGTCCACGCTCCCGTCACCGGCAGTGGCAACGCTACGAAGGACACCAAACCCAGGGCGCCGTACTTTTCCACCTTATCCTTGGTTCTCCTTCTCGTCCTTGAAAAAAGCCAGGAGAAAAAGTTATCAAAAATTGAAAACCTGCTCCTCAGGTAGCTTTCAACCCTGCCGAGGAATAAAAGCAGCACCGGCACGGGTAAGAGGTTTCCAAACACAGCGAGTATATAACTCTTCCAGGGGCTCATCCCGTATATCTTCATAGCGAGAGGAATTGCACCTCTGAGTTCTGATACCGGCATTGCGGCGATTGCGATAACAACCAGCTCCGGGGGTACTCCTGTGAGGATCTGACTAGTGCTTTCCATTTATTGCCTCCATATATAATCTATAAGCTATTCTATCCACACCTATATATATGCCAAGCCTGAGGTGTCCAACCTACTCAAAAGGGGGGCAAGAGGCAGATTTAGTGCAACCCCGGCATGCTTCGGGGTTGTCGAAAAAATCTAGAAGTTACATATGAGTGGTACTCCGCCTTATGA
>MTME02000011.1 GCA_002011115.2 Candidatus Pyrohabitans sp. JdFR-17 | reverse complement strand
GAATCGCCGCAACCAGGCTTGAGGGAGACGAGTTTGTGATTGAAGTGGAGGAGTAGCTACGAAAATCTTTCGCCTGTTTCAGCTTTACAATTTTATATTTTATTGCGAAACATGTTACATGACACAGTGATCCATATGGGGAGTGTGACTATCAGGATAGCGGAAAAAGATAAAATTAAGCTGGAGGCCCTTTCAAGAGCTATAGGTAGCCGCAGCCTGGGAGAGGCATTCTCAGAAATTATGAATTTTGTGGAGAAGAGGAGGGACGAATTCCTTGCCTCATTGAAAAAGAGGGAAGGGGAAGAGCCCATGCTCAGGCTACTCCGCGAAGCGAAGGGCAGGTACGGGAAGACCGACGCAAGCAGAGTGGATGAATATCTCTACGGGGAGTAGTATGGGCATATTCATCGATACGGGAATCTTCTTCAGCGCCTTCAACCAAGATGACAGGTATCATCTCGATGCTCTCGGGATTTACCTCTCCGCCTTTTCTGGTAAATTCGGAGCAGTATATACCTCCGATTACATTATCGATGAAACTGTCACCCTGCTCAAGGTAAAAACCAAGCCAGAACTTGCGCTGAAATTCATGAAGAGCGCTGTTGCAAGCGATATGCTGATAATCAGGGTAGACAGGGATCTTTTTGAAGAGAGTTGCAGAATTTTTGAGAAGTATTCTGGAAGAGTTGGACTTAGTTTCACCGACGCAACCACAATAGCGATACTGCACCTGTTGCAGATTGAGGTCCTCGCCAGTCTCGATGGCAGGAGCTTTGATGGTATAATAAAAAACCGCATAGGGGAGGGATTTTGGAAGAGCCTGAGCGATAAAGAGAGGGAAGAAATATTGGGGATAATGGGCTCTAAGCACTCACCAGCGCCTTAAGCACAATAGTTGCATAGCTTCCAGGCGGTAGCCAGAAGCTGAGGGTGAGCCACGGGTAGTTACCATCAACGCCTTTCTCCTTGATGCAGAGCTCACCCGCAGAAAAAAGCAGGCTGCGCTCATTCCTCGCTATAGGCATGCCAAGCTTCTCAAGCCTGCGCATGTCTTTAAGCCTTAGCCCGCGCTCTCTCAGGAGAACCCTGTATATGCGCTCCTTGCTCTCTGGACAGGGCATCTCCAGCTTAGGCTTGGGGAGAGCTTCTCGCAGGACGTGGACATGCTCTCCCTTCGGAAAGTAAAGGCTCCCCGCAAGGTACTCAACTTCCTCCAGCGCCTCCTTCCCCAGCGCCGAGAGAAGCATGTGCTTCAGCGCCTCGTTCCACAGAAAGCTCTGATAGCTCGCAGCGTAAAGCATGCGCAGCTGCTCAGGTATTAAGCGCAGAGCACCCACGAAATCCTCGCTCTTCTCCAGAAAGGCAATTATCTCTAAAAAATTCTCATAGCGACGCTCCTGCTCCAGGAATTTCCTGCACTTAGTCCAGTCGCCCCAGTGCTCGGCGATGAAGCGCTTTATCCTCTTAATGTAGCTCTTCTGCTTGCGATACGCTGATGTCAGGTGAAGCTTCAACGCCTCCTCATAGTTGCCCCTCATCACCTCCTCCGCAAGGAAGCGTTGAGCGCCGCGAAGCGAGCCAAAGCGCTGGCTGTCGTAGTAGTTGGGTATCTCCGCCTCCTGGAAGCGCGGCACGTTGGCGAGGAATTTTCTGTACGCAGGACGGCGCACCTTGCGCAAAGTTATGGTGAAGCGATTGCCGAGATGCATGCCAAGGCGGAGCCTCTCATCGATGTAGTATAGAAACTCCACCCTAAAGTTCCTCTCCTCAATGCTGAGGTCATACTCTCTCGGCGAGGAGAGGTGCTGCACCGCTATGCCGTGCTTGTCCTTCAAACCAGCGTAGGATATCCTGCTCAGAGGCACGCGTTTCCTTCTCGCCAGAATCTTCAGCGCCTCAAGCGTTGTGAGCTTGCGCTTTGTCATTCGGAAAAGAGCGTAGCGTCCATCCTCTACCTGCGGCAGGTCGATAAGCTCCTCCACAACAAAATCTTCATCGCGGGAGCGCAGCTTGTAGAGCCTTCTCTCAGATATCATCTCAGCCCTTGACGATCATTGTGCCTATACCTTCATCGGTGAACAGCTCCAGCAGAATCGCGTGCTTGAGGCGACCGTCTATGATGTGCGCCTTCTCAACCCCGCCAAGGAGGGCGCGCCTGCATGCATCTACCTTGGGCAGCATGGAGCCCTTAATAATCCCCTTCTTTATCAGGCCCTTAATCTGGGTGGTTTTCAGCTCTCTTATTACACTCGACTCATCGCTCAGGTCGCGCAGCACTCCCGGCACATCGGTGAGGATTATAAGCTTCTTTGCCTTGAGCGAAGCTGCGATGTCGCCAGCGACGGTATCTGCATTGAGGTTCAGGCTTGTCCCATCATGGCTCAAACCTATGGGTGAGATCACAGGGATGTACCCTTGCTCGCTCAGGATGTGAATTATCTCAGGGTTAACCCGCTCCGTCTCACCCACTAAGCCCAGGTCAACCTCTTTCTCCTCACATCCTTCTCTCACAAGCATGCTTGCTCGCTTTTTTGCAACTATCAAACTTCCATCCTTGCCCGAAAGCCCCACAGCCTTTGCACCGAAGGCATTGAACATAGAAACAAGCTCTGTGTTTATCTTGCCCACCAGCACCATCTTCACAATATCCAGTGTCTCCTCGTCGGTGTAGCGCAAACCAGCGACGAAGCGAGGAGTCTTGCCCATCTTCTCCATCGCGCGGGTTATCTCAGGCCCACCACCATGCACTATTACCGGTTTCATGCCCACATAGCGCAGGAGTATAGTATCGCGAATGGTCCACGCTTTAGCTTTCTCGTCCAGCATCGCATGCCCGCCGTACTTTATAACCACATAGCTGCCGTAGAACTTCTCAATGTATGGCAGAGCCTTTGCGAGCGCTTCACCAAGGTTGCTATCCAGCATAGCCATGGGAATTAGTCGAGAGGCGTGGTATATAAAAATACCGTTCCCACCTCACACAAAAGTCCACGTATCTCGCCAAATCTGAGGTTAAATCACCCAAAACAGTCTGAAGAGGATACATCACCACCCCATCCATGATGTCCTCAAAGTTTTTACCGAGCTTTTCTGCAACGCCCACAAATTTTGCAAGCATCCCTATATGAAACAGGGTTACTGCTTATGGAGCTATCAAATTTATTGGCACTCCCACCCACCTCATAAAAATCTTTCAATTTTTCGTTTTGCCGGTAAGAATTATCTATTCTTTATTTTACGGATTTTTATGAAAAAAATTAATAAATATTTACAACTGTTTAAAAAATGACGTTTGCATTAAAATACGGCTAAGTATAAATCTTTTAATACATATCTTAAAATTTAATCGATTTTCCATAAATTGGTTTTATCTTAGATAACGGTTTTGCAGATTCTATAACATTTTTGCAAAACTCCGAAAATGCTATATATACCGGGGGGAACTAAGATAAATTTGGAGGATATAGAGGAGGTGATTAGTTGGAGAAGATACTTGTAGCCACCGACGGCTCAGAAAACGCTAACAGAGCCGTCGAAGAGGCAGCAAAGCTTGCAAAAGCCTTCGGAGCAAAGGTGACAGTGATCTACGTTGGAGAGAAAATCACAGGGCTGCAGGTGGAGGGCGGTGTCGATGCAATAAACAGAGCCATTGAGGAAGAGGGCAAGCAGATTTTGGAGGACGCAAAACAGCAGCTAACCAGCGCTGGCGTTGATGCTGACACTATATTCAAGTGGGGACACCCCGAGCGGGAGATCGTGGATACCGCCTCAGAGGTCGGTGCTGACCTTATAGTGATAGGCTCACGAGGAAGGCAGATGTCCGGTTTCAAGCGGTTCCTGATGGGCAGTGTCTCCCGAGAGGTGGCGGAAAAGGCTGAATGTTCTGTATATGTGGTTAAGTAAGGAGGTGGAGTCATGGCGCAGTATAAGAGGCTATGGCCAACTGCAGAAGAGTTTATGGGCTGGCTACCCGGTCTAATAGCGTGTATTATATTTGCAATAATCGCAAGGAACATAGAAGCCTGGGTTAAAGTGATGGCAAAAACCAGCGGCGGCTTCTGGATGGTTCTCAAGCAGAGCGGCTTCGCCAGCTACGTCATCATACTCCTGCTGGGAGGTATGATAATCAGGAACACAGTGGGCATACCCAAGGTGCTGCAAAATGGTGTGAACATCTCAAGACCAATAATAAAGCCGGGTATTATCCTGCTGGGCGCCCACTACATGTGGGGTGATGTGGTCAGAGCTACCGGACCTGCGACGCTTATGGTGATTATCTTCGTTTTCGGTACAGCAGTAATGGTGATGACCCTAGGCAAGCGCTTCGGCGTTCCAGACTCCCTTGCGGGAATAATGGGCGCAGGCGTAGGTATCTGCGGTGTCTCGGCGATTATAGCGATGTCGCCAGTGGTGCGTTCAAGACCAAGGGATCTGTTCTACGCAATAGCCACAATCCTGCTTTTCGGTACGGTGATGCTATTCACGCTACCTTTCATAGGCAAAGCGCTGGGTATGACCCAGGAGATGTTTGGTGCATGGGTGGCTACTGCCATACTTAACACTGCCCAGCTTACCGCAGCGGCGGCGCTCTACGACTCCTGGTTCGGAGGCAACGCTGCCCTGCTCAGCGCCACCATAGTCAACATAGTGAGAGTGGTCTTCATACCCATCATAGTGCTCTTTGGCATCTGGTTCTACATCGTTCGTCCTGCTCAGAAGGCTGGCACCGCAGGCGAAAAGGTGGACGTATTCAATGTGGTCAAGGAGAAGTTCCCGGTGTTCGTTCTCGGCTTTTTCGCAGTGGTTATACTAAACACCTTTAATGTCTTCGGCGGCAAGGACGTGGCTAAACTACTAGGCAGCGACCTGATGAAGTGGTTCTTCGCCATCGGCTTTGCCGGCATAGGTCTCAACATAGACATTGAGCAGATGAAGAAGGCTGGAGGCACAGCTTTCCTCATCGGCGTGGTTGCAGCGCTCTTCAAGGCAGGCGTCTCGCTAATGGTGATTCTCGCTCTCGGAGCAGATTTCTTTGCGGGCATGGCAGCGGCAGGAGCATAGGAGGTGTAAAAGATGGCCGAAGAGGCAAGAATGGAAGAACTTGAAGCCAAAGACAGAGAAATCTTTATGTCAGAGCGCCGCGAAGACATAGGTGCACTGATAATCGCAGGGATCACCATAGTGATAGTCATGGCGCTTATTGCGGCTGGCTTCTCACCAAAAGAGCTAAAAGCAGCAGTGAATTCTCTGATCTTCTTCCACTGAAACCCTCTTTTTTCTTTTTGATTTTTTATGTTCAAAAAAATACTTCTATGCATAGACGGGGAGGAACATACCGTAAAAGCTGAGGAGTATGCTATTTATCTTGCAAAGCTTGCGAATGCAGAGCTTTACGTTCTTCATGTCATAGACCAGTGGTTATTGAGCAGAAACATCTCCCACGAGATATTCGCCACTGGAAGGGATGAGTACATAAGCTACGTAAAGGGAGAGCTAAGTAAGCAGGCAGAAGAGATAATCTCGAGATTCCTTAAAAAGGCTGAGGAATTTGGTGTGGAAGCAAAAATAAGGATAAGGGAGGGCACCCCAGCTAAGGAGATACTTGCAGAAGTCAACTCTTGCGACTACGACCTGGTAATCCTGGGAGGCAAAAGCTATAAAAGCAAGCTTGAGCGCCTCAAATCCTACCGCACGCCCGAGAAAGTGCTGGAAAAAATTAGCACTCCCCTGCTTGTAATTAAAGGTTGAATCTGTGCTTTATGTAAATCACGAGGAGAGCAAATAAGGTCGTGGCAAGGAGCCCTACCTGTAGGAGGATTATAAACACCGCAATTCTTCTTTGCATGGGGTTCATTTTTAAGAGAACGCGGTCTATGAAAAATCTGGAGAGCTTTGCAAAGGGTGTGTTTTTAAGCTCTGCGTAGTGCTTCAGCGCAATCAGCCAGAGCTTGACCTCTTCCCTCTTCTCTTCCTCGCTCTCGCTTGCGTGCAGAGTCTCCCTGTGGCTGAGCAGGGTTATGTCGCCTTCGCTGCGTATGCAGAGTTCAATCCGCTTGCCATTGGAAAGAGAGTAGACCACTTTATCCTGAGACGCATCCTCCACAGAAAACTTTATCTTCTTAAGCTTCTTCTCCTCTCCTTCAAATGATATCTTCACCTTTATTCCAGCGCCTTTCTCCACCTTCGGCTCGCGTGTGAGAATCTCAAGCTCATACCACGCGGGGTTAAACCGAAGCCACCTCTCAAAGTCCATAATGAGCATGCGAACCTTCTCAGGAGGAGCGCGTACCCTCTCCTCCACATATACTTCCCGCATGGGATATTAATTTCCACCTGAGAATAAAAAGGTTTAGACAGTGAATAGGAGACGGGCGATCAAGAGAGCTGCAAAGCCTGAGATGGTTACACTGAGATCGAGCAGGAGTACAGCTTTAAGGAGTTCCCTATCGCGGGGGTTTATAGCGAACCAGCGCTTTGCAATCGGTATAAGGAAGTTAAACTTGGAGTTACTGAGCTCAGAGTAGCGCTTAACATTCTCCAGCCACGCCCCGAGGATCTCCTCCGCTGCGCTGCGAAGTTTTTCTCCGCCATTCTTTAGAATCTCCGTGTGAGTTAGAATAGTACCTCCGGCGACCTCTTTCACATATAGAAGTACCTCAAATCCAGCCTCTACGGCCCTGCTGCGTATCTTCCTGTTCTCCTCCAGCTCAATGCACTCGCTGGTGTATGTAACCTCTCCCTCGGCAGTTCTGAGCCTTATTCTGAACCTTGTCCCCTTGGAAAGCTTCCCTGGCGTGAGTTTCCTGACCTCCACCACCCGCCAGAAGGGATTGAGGCTCAATCTGAGGGGAACATTGGATATGGTCCTGAAGACGACCTCCGGAGGTGCAAATATGTAGATACTCCTGCTTATCTGCATAAACAATGGTAAAAAAATTAACATTGTATATCTATGGCTCCTGGAGATCTCGCAACTATAGCGGAGATTTGCTTTGGTTTCCTTCGCAAATGCTCAGGGAACGATAGGAACCCGGTGGAGTTTACCCGGAAGCTTCGCTTCCGGCTGCGCTTAGGGTGACGTAGTTCCTATATTCCATACGCCTTGTAGCAGGTAATACAGGTCTCAGGGAGGGGATTCCGGCTCAGAAGCCTTTCCACACGTTCTTCAGCCTCTTTCAGGTCAGCAAAGCTGAGCTCAGAGGATAGGGCACCGAAAACCTGCGTATATATCTCCTTCCTTCTTCTAAAAACCTGTGTAAACTCCCTCCAGGCAGGTTTTTCCAGTATCCCGGCGATGCCCTCCTCGCAAGCGTTGCCGAAGTAAGGGCGCTTGATGGTATAGTCTTTGCCGCAGAATATGCGTGGTATTTCGCCATCGCCACGCGTTTGGTTCAGGTAGACACATGGTCCAAGCGCACCATCATGAGCTATGAAAAGGTTTTTCGTGGGATCGAGTTCGCACACCAGAAGCTCCTCCATTTCAATGGGTAGTGCCTAAGGCTGAGCTTAAGCTTTCTTGCGAGCGCCTTCCAAAAAGCCTGTGGAGTATTCCCATCTTAATTAGGAACATTAGAGTAACACTCCCAAAACCTATAAAAATTCCCGCGCCCATGCTTAACCTATGAAGGTTCTCGTGGCCATAACCGGAGCAAGCGGCGTGGCGTATGCGCTGCGCTTTCTCGAGGCGCTGGAGGAGTTGAATATAAGCTACGAATGTGTAATCAGCGATGCTGCGAAAAAGATCCTCAAACATGAGGTGGGCGGTGCTAAGCTTGATCTAGAGCTCTGCTACTCTGAGCACGAGATAGAGGCACCTTTCTCCAGCGGCTCCTTCCGCGTTGATGCGATGGTTATAATACCCTGTAGCATGAAAACCCTCGCAGCCATTGCGAGTGGCTATGCCTCTAATTTAATAACGCGCAGCGCTGATGTAATGCTTAAGGAGCGCCGAAGGCTTGTGCTTGTGCCTCGAGAGACGCCGCTTAATGCGATTCACCTTGAGAATATGCTTAAGCTTGCCAAGCTGGGTGCTGTTATCCTGCCTGCGATGCCCGCCTTCTACCACCGCCCGAAAAGCATAGACGACATGCTCAGCTTCATCGCAGGCAAGGTGCTCGACGCTCTGGGAATAGAAAACAACCTCTATGCCAGGTGGGGAGGCGAATGAAAGACCTGCGGGATTTTTTAAAGGCAGACCTTGTGGTAGAGGAGGAGGTAGACCCCGAGTATGAGATCAGCGCAATGTTGCATGAAAATCCCCGGAAGACCATCCTGTTTCAGCGGGTTAAGGGGAGCAAGCTTCCCGTGGTTGGCAACCTCGTAACCTCGCGGGAGCGCATGTGCGAAGCTCTGGGCACAACGAAGGAGAACTATATTCTCCACGTAACAGAAGCGGCGAAGCGCTGTGAAGGCGAGTTTAGCCTTGTGGATAATGCGCCTGTGTACGAGAGGCGATGCTCAAGCTTAGAGGAGCTTCCCATACTCAAACACTTCGAGAAGGACGCTGGCAGGTACATAACCTCAGGCGTTGTAATTGCCAAAGATGAGGAGCACGGTCGCAATGCAAGCGTGCACCGAATGCTTGTGCTCGACGGGCATCGCCTAGCCATTCGCCTTGTGGAGCGCCATCTGCATGAGTACTACAAGAAGGCAGAAGCCAGGGGCGAGGCCCTTGAGATAGCTATAGTAATAGGAATGCACCCCGCCTTACTCTTCGCCTCAAGCTACTCCTTCGGAATAAACCAGGATGAGCTTTGCCTAGCCTCCGCTTTGCTGGGTGAGCCCATTGAGCTGGCAAAGTGCAAAACCGTCGATCTGGAGATTCCTGCGAATGCCGAGATTGTTATAGAGGGCAGGATTTTACCTCATGAGCGCGTGGACGAAGGTCCCTTCACAGACATTACCGGAACCTACGACAAAGTGAGAAAGCAGCCCGTGGTGGAGGTTTCCCGAATTTACCATCGCCGCGATGCCATATACCATGCTCTCTTGCCCAGCAGCGTGGAACATCGTCTGCTCATGGGCATGCCTCAAGAACCAAGGATATTCGCCTCTGTCGCTAAGGTGGCTAGAGTGAAGAATGTAGTGCTCACTCCGGGAGGCTGCAGCTGGCTCCATGGCGTGGTTGCCATAGAAAAGCGCGGCGAAGAAGACGCCAAGAGGGCGATTCTCGCAGCTTTTGAGGGGCATCCCAGCATGAAGCATGTGGTAGTCGTAGACGACGATATAGATATCTTCAGCAGCGAAGAGGTGGAGTTTGCCATAGCCACGCGCTTCCAGGGCGATCGCGACCTGGTCATGCTTCGCCTGGTGCGAGGCTCCTCCCTTGATCCGAGCGCTGGTAAAACAGGGTTAACAACAAAGCTCGGCTTCGATGCCACAAAGCCGCTGCACAATCTCTCAGCGTACGAGAAGGCGAGGATACCTAAAAAGTAGAGAGCTACGGGGTGATTTTTGGCACCCTCAGGGTTATTTCTGTGCGCTCCGCCGGATTTACAGAGACTCTAGTTTCCTGATAGTTGAACTCAAGCTTATCTGGATCGAGCCATCTGAGCTTAACAGGATACTCACCCGGCTTAAGCTTGAAGGGCTTGTATGTGTAGCTGGAGCCGGAGTTTATGAATTCTCCACGAGATATGCTGCCCACGTGCACCTCAACGTAGAGCCTGTCGTCGTCCTCGTTTATTACGGTAACAACCACCTCGCCGCTGAGGTGGGGAGAGAGAATGAGCCCGAGAATATGCTCCTTCAGCGAGGCGTTAACCCCTACTAAAAGCAGCTTTACGGGTCTGAATTTCGGCGTAACTCTGTGGTTAACGAGGAAATCCGCCGTAACCTCCGGAATCTCATCGCCTTTTACATACACCACCGGCGCTCTGTATATAGCTGCGAGGAACACCGCATCGCTGCTCGGGGCTTCGCCGTTGGTTACCACGATGGTGTCGTAGCCCCTTGCAAGCTCCGCCAGCTTCACTGCAGTCTCGTAGCGCGTATCGCCGGCGATGCGCTCAACCCCTGCTATTGAGGCAAGCTGCTCCTCCACCTCTCGCGAAACCGCCTTCTCTCCTCCAAGGATGATTATTTTGCGTGGAGAAAATTTCTCCAAGGCGAGAAGCGTCGCCTCTGGCAGCTCTCCAGGCTTGGTGAGCAGCACAGGTATTCGATTGCTCTTCGCATAGGCTATAGCCGCAATCGCATCCGCGGGTATGTCGCCTCTGGCTACAACTACAGCATTCGGATAGGTTAGGCGGGTGTACTTCTCCAAAGCAAGCTCTGCAGCAATAGCATAGACATCGCCGGTTAAGGACTCAACCCTGGTGAGCTTCTCTCTAATACTATCTGGCGCTGGATTATAGCCGAGCACCCCCAGCACCGGGAGAAGTGATGGCTCCGCGGAGTAGAATCGCGCATTTTCTAGGCGATTTTCTTTTACCGCCTGAAGGAGTGACTTTGAAGTAACCACATTTAGACCCTCTTTGAAGGCTGGTTCTACTCCTGCACCGCCACCACCTCCACCAACAGGTGGAGTAGTCGGCACCGCAACACTCACTGAGACGCTTGCCGCATTGTCGCTTTCATTCTTCTCACCGAATGTGTTTAGCGGGTCTACCCTTATTGTTACTTTATGCGTACCTGAGGCAGCGTTGGACCAGGTGAAGTCAATGGTTGCGTTAGAGTTGGCAGATATACTTATGGTTTTGTTTGCATAACTTGCCGAATCAAGGAGGAATTCGACGGTCACGTTGTCGGCAGCTACGTTGCCCGTGTTGCGAACCTTCGCAGAGATGGTTATTGTGTCCCCCTGCTTTGGCGAAGCCGGGGAGTAGGTGATGTCACCGCTGGATATGGATAGCTCTGCACCGGTGTCATAAACCACAATGCTTCCGCTTCTGCTCAGCCTCCCGGGCAGTGAGGAGTAGTTGGCGTAGAGCGCAACGTTGTAGCTGCCGGCGCTGGTGAGGTTGACCTCAAAAGTATTGGTGAGAGTGGAGTTTGCGGGCACGCTTACAGTGGTGGTGTTGTAGGTGCTGCCGTTGATTGTAAGGTTCAGAAATACATTCACCGCGCTACCCGCAATGTTGTGAAGGGTTACAGTGGCATTGAAACTGGTGTTGGTTATACCGTAGTTCGGCAGATTGAAGGATTTTATTCCGACGGGTAGGAGGGTTATGTTCGAAAATTTTGGATAAGATATACCCCCGTAGGTGATGTTGGCTTCAATGTTGAATGTTCCATTACTCATACCTTCTGGGTCAAAGTAGTATGTGAAGTTCAAAAGTTCTGTACTTCCAGCAGGTATTACTCTGCTGGTTATTGTCCCTAAGTCCACTGTCTTATCTGCTTTTACCTTCATACTCAGTAGTTCCAGAGTTGCATTCGTTGGTCCCTTATTCTCCATCTCAACTGTTACATTAGTGGATTCGTAAGGAGCTACAGGAGAAGAGCTTATGTTTAGCACGCTTAACCTCACCACATTAAATGTGGTGGAGAGCTTGTGATAAACGCCAGTAGCGTAATGTACCCGCGAAGAAACAGTATAAGTTCCTAATGCTAGGTTGCTTGGCACATCCCAGTTATAAGAAAGGTTGACGGTATCCCCCCCGGCAAGGTTCTGAATTGTGTCAGTAAAGTTCTTAACTTCTGTGTTTGAAGAATTGCGAATCTCTACAATCACACTAGCACTGTCAATTGTGTTTACACCAACATTCTTAATAGAAGTGGTTATAGTCTGAGTAGCACCGGGAGCGACCTCAGAGCGTGCCGTGACATTGGTCACTTCTGCCTTGACTATCTCAAAAGAGTAGTTCTGCAAGATGTTCCACGGGTTGCCCATGAGCTTATCTCTTGGTACACCATAGTCTATAGCAAAGACAACTTTGTAGCTACCATTTAGCGGAAGGTTTGAGGGTAATGTACCTCTAAATGGAAACTCTAGTGCACCTTTGTGGGCTATTGTGGTATTGCTACTCACCTCCGAGCAGCTAGCATTGTGTCCAGGAAGAACAACATCTTTATATCCATTATTCACAATATTTAAAGTAAAATCGGTAGGAGAGAGATCAGTGACTTTGTTACCAGAGCTATCCTCTACCCATGCTCTTACTTCATGAATAACAGTAGAATAATATCCTCTGTTCAGAAGCTCAACATCTCCTGATATTTCTCCCCCTGGAGCAGCTTCTGTCTGGTCGAGACCAGAATGTAAATAACCACCGTAATCTTTGGTGTCTACTTCAACAAAAGATATGTTTAGATTAGCCAAGGAATTTGCATAAACAAAATCCGGAGCAGTGCCATATTTCCAAGTGGAATATACTGTATACCTGCTGCTGTTGGTGTAGTCACAGCTTGCCAAGTCTGATGGTACTCCCCATAAAACCCTGACAGTATCCAGGGTGTCATTTTGTATTGTTTTGGTTGCGGGTGGCTCTGTTGCCATTAAGCGGTCAGGGTCACTTGTGGTCCCTGGATCGTCGTACTCTATCCAGACCTTTACCGTGGCGTTCGCTGATACTGTGCCCGTGTTGTTTATCTTCTGAAGGAAGGTGGCTGTTTCTCCTGCTGCCACATCTTCATGGTCTATGCCCAGAGAGACAACCGATAAACTTACGACCTTGAAACTGGCATTTTTGAGGAGTGTTTTGTTTGTTCCATTCTGATCATACACAACAAAAGCCTGAGCGGTGTAGTAACCTGTACTTAATGTAACGTTCATATTAAATGTTAAAGTTACATTGCTGTCCTGTGGTATCTCCTTAGTCTGGTTTGGAAAACTTGTGACGTATCCTGAAGAATTGTAGATGTCCACACCAACTGTCGCATTTACAGACTGAGGAGCACCATAACTACTTACCACTACATCAACCCTTAAAATCTGACCAACGCCGACCTCATCTGTAATGCCGAGATTTATTATAACCTCTTCCAATGTAAGCCATTCTGTTTGAGCTGAAGTTATTGAGATTAACGCAGCAATTACAATGAATACGAGCCCGGCATAAAACTTATTCACCTTTCTCACCTTAGCGGAGACGCATAGCATTTATTTTTAGACGCAATTTCCATATCAATCAATTAAAACTAGCACCGGGGTGCATATATAAAGTTTATCGCTTGTTACGCGAGGGTTATAGGAAGGTGGTACTATGAGGAGCGACGCCATGAAGAAAGGGCTGGAAAGGGCGCCTCACAGAAGCCTGCTCAAGGCTATGGGGATAACCGATGAGGAGATAGATAGGCCCTTCGTGGGCATTGTTAACTCCTGGAATGAGCTCATTCCCGGGCATGTGCATCTTGACAAGATAGCAGACGCGGTTAAGGCGGGGGTTCGCCTCGCCGGAGGTGTACCCTTCGAGTTCAACACAATAGGGATATGCGACGGCATTGCAATGGGGCATGAGGGCATGCGTTACTCTCTGCCTTCGCGCGAGGTTATTGCTGCGAGCATCGAGCTGGTTGCCCAGGCATATCGCTTCGACGCTCTGGTCTTCATACCAACCTGTGACAAGATCGTGCCTGGGCACCTGATGGCTGCTGCCAGGCTCAACCTTCCCAGCATCGTCGTGACAGGCGGAGCCATGTGCCCGGGCTTCGTGGGAGATAAAAATGTTGACCTGATCTCTGTATTCGAGGCTGTTGGCGAGTTCAAGGCCGGGAAGATAACCGAGGAGCAGCTTAATGACCTCGAAAACCTCGCGTGCCCTGGTCCGGGATCATGCGCTGGCTTGTTCACCGCCAACACAATGGCGTGCGTTACCGAAGCGCTGGGTATGAGCTTGCCAGGGTGTGGTACCGCCCATGCTGTCGACGCTAAGAAGCTGCGCATCGCAAAGCTGAGCGGAATGAAGGTTATGGAGCTTCTGGAGCGCGGCATATCAGCGAAGGAAATAATGACTGAGAAGGCGTTTGAAAATGCGATACGCATAGACATGGCAATAGGCGGCTCTACCAACACCGCGCTTCACCTGCCTGCGATTGCGAGGGAGGCAGGTGTGGAGCTTCCACTGGATGCTTTTGATAAGATTTCCAGAGAGACGCCTCACCTTACTAACCTCAGACCAGGAGGGGAGCACTTCATGCTCGACTTGGACCAGGCTGGCGGCATACCTGCAGTTATGCTTAAAATAAAGGATAAGCTCAACCTGGACGTGCTCACAGTCACGGGTTCAACGCTGGAGGAGAATCTGAAAGAAGTGAGGATAGTCAACCCGGAGAAGAACCGCGAAGTTATCCGCGATCCGAGCAATGCCTATCACAGCGAAGGTGGCATTGCAGTGCTCAAGGGTAGCTTGGCTCCCCGTGGAAGTGTGGTGAAGCAGACCGCCGTAAGTGAGAAGATGCTCAAGCATCGCGGCCCTGCTCGAGTTTTCGATGGCGAAGAGGCGGCGGTAAAGGCGATTCTCAACGATGAGATTAAGCCGGGAGACGTGGTGATAATACGCTACGAGGGGCCGAAGGGCGGTCCCGGAATGCGGGAGATGCTTGCCGCTACCTCGATAATCGCTGGCATGGGGCTCAGCGACAGCGTGGCTCTGATAACAGACGGACGCTTCTCGGGAGGTACTCGAGGGCCATGTATTGGTCATGTGTCGCCCGAGGCTTATGAAGGCGGCCCAATAGCCTTGGTTAAGGATGGCGATATTGTTGAGATAGACATACCCGCGCGGAAGCTCAACCTTCTCGTGGATGAGGAAGAACTGGAGAGACGGAGGCAGGAATGGCAACCTCCTCGCACAGAGGCAAGAAGGAGCTACCTTGAGAGCTACCGCCGCAGCGTGAGCAGCGCTGATATGGGCGCGATATTGTGAAATGGAGAGAATAATAGAGCTGGGCGCCGCCTACCGCGAGTCGAAGATTCTGCTCGTGGCGGCAGCCTACAACCTCTTCGACTACCTAGAAGAGCCGCGCTCCACTTTGGAATTGGCTAAAACACTAAAAGCGGAGCCCCGCGCCCTAGAGCTTCTGCTCAATGCGCTAGTAGCGCTTGGTTTTATAGAGAAGACTGGAGATAGGTACAGAAACTCTCCCGAAGCCAGCAGGTACCTGGTAAGCTCAAGCAGCGATTACCTGGGCTACTGGTTGAAGCATGCGAACAGGGGCTTTGCAAAGTGGGCAAAGCTGGAGAAGGCTATCTTTGCAGAGCCCTGCGAGGAAGAGGACAGGCTTGATTTTCTTTTAGCTCTGGACAGCATCGCAGCTAAGCGTGCGGATGAGCTTGCAAGAGCTGTAAACCTTGAGGGGAAGCGCAGCCTGGTTGACCTGGGCGGAGGCTCAGGCGCCTACGCGATAGCCTTCGCACAGCGCTACCGCCTGGCTGCGACGATAGTTGAGCTGCCCGAGACAGCGAGCGCTACGAGAGAGATTCTCAAAAGAAAGGGCGTCGCCGGTATTCGCGTGCTTGAGGCGGACTTCCTTCGCGATGATTTTGGCAAGGGTTACGATGCAGCGCTGGTATCCAACATAATCCACTTTCTCAGCGAGGCACAGAACCGCACGCTCTTCAGGCGCATCTACGACGCTTTAGCAGATGACGGCGTGGTAATAGTCCACGACTATATACTCGACGACTCCAGGGTAGCACCGAGAGAAGCGGCGATATTTGCGCTCCACATGCTCCTCAGCAGCGGAGGCAGAACCTACTCGTGGAGCGAAGTCGAAGCATGGCTTCGCGAGGCGGGCTTTAAACGGTTTGAGAGGATTGAGCTGAGCGAGAGCCGTGTTGTAGTTGGGAGAAAATATTACGCAAACCTGCGTAGCTCCCCAAGCTGTGCAAAGGGCAAGCAACCCGCCTCTTCACTCACCGCCACAACGTTAAGCTTATCCACATCGATGCTGCGCAGAAGGGGGGAGAGAAGCTCGCTCTTTGGCACCTGGTTGACATCGCTGCCGTACGCAAGCGGGGAAAACGCAGGCAGCACCACCAGCTTTTTTCCGCCAGCCTTACCGTATAAAAAGCACTTAACCTTCTCCTTGACCCCTATCTCGTCGTAGAGCGCTATGGCAGGGTGCTCGTGGCCCATAACCAAAAACTCCGCCTCAGCTTCGCACGGCATGCGGTGCCCGTGGAAGAAGTGGTACTTGCCAAGAGTAAGCTCCTCGTGCAGGGTTATGCCATGCTTCCGGGTAACGTAGATGATGAAGTTGTCATGGTTGCCCTTCACTACATGCACCTCTCTAAAGTGCCTTCGCAGAACCTCAAAAAGCTCGCCAACCTCGCGAAACTCGTGGTAGCTGGTCTCGCTGAACTCGTGCTTAACATCGCCGTTAATAATCACCCGCTCCGCTTGCTTTAGACCTGCGATGCTCTCAAGCATCTCCTGCTCCTTCCTGAACTGCGTCTTGGGCATAAATATGCCCTGCTCCGCCATTATCCCCTCGTATCCCAGATGAAGGTCCGCAATAACCACTGCCTTTATATCTTCAAGATAAAGCGCAGGGTAGGGGCAGAGTACCTCAACGCCTGTGAAAATCTCCATGTTCTTAGCTGTGCATCGGAGTTAATAATCTTCTCCCTCACAGCTCCTCCTCTGGCTTCTTCTTCCTCCTCTTTATAATGTAGGTGCGCAGGTCATCATCTATCTCCACATACTCGTTGAGGAAGTCGTAAAAGCCAATCTCATCGCGCCAGTACTTTTCCCACTCCTCCGCTATGTCCAGGAACATGTCCTTGATGGGCTTCCGCTTTTTCATATTTTAATGTCTGGCGCTCATATCATAAAAGAATTTCTGCCCATTTCTGGCATAAATTTGGCATGATTTGCTCACCTTGGCTATTGGTTGCCAATCCCCCACATCTTCCATTAGTCAGCGCATCCTGCGCTGACCTCTTTTTTTCGAAGCAATAAAGTTATTAACCCCATCGCAAGAGTTTAAGCGATGTTCAGGAAAGTGGCGGTGGGTGGAACCTTCGACAGGTTGCACGCTGGCCATAGAGAGCTTCTCAGGGTTGCCTTTACATCGGGCGAAAGGGTGGTAATTGGGCTAACCAGCGATGCGATTGCCAAGCCAAAGGGGGCAGAGAGCTACGAGAAGAGGTTGGCGGAGCTACAGCGCTTTCTCGTGGAGGAGGGCTTCGCTGAGCGGGCGGAGATAGTGAGGCTTGACGATTATTATGGACCCGCGGTGAGCGACGCGAAGCTCGAGGCAATTGTGGTGACTGAGGAAACTCTTGCCAGAGCGGAGGAGATTAACCAGCGCCGACGCCAGCGTGGGCTAAGAGAGCTGGAGATAATCCTGGTGCCACTCCTCCTCGCCCAGGACGGTAAGCCCATATCTTCGCGGCGAATCAGGCGAGGAGAGATAGACCGCGAGGGAGTGCTGCTATGCGCGTAGCTGTGGGTTCAACTAATCCGGTGAAGGTAAGAGCGGTGGAGGAAGTGCTGAGGGAGTTTTACCCTGAGATTGAGGTTTTTGGGGTTGAGGTGAGCTCAAAGGTTAGCGCTCAGCCTCTAGGTATAGAAGAGACGGTGCGGGGTGCAGTGAACCGTGCCAGGGCTGCACTTAATCATGGGGAGCTTGGCGTAGGAATTGAGGCAGGGCTGGTGGAGGTGCCCTTCGCGATCACAGGTTATATGGACGTGCAGTTCTGCGCAATTAGCGATGGGGAGGTTATTACTCTCGGTGCAGGCTCCGGCTTTGAGTACCCACCCAGTGTTATCCGCCAGGTGCTTCGCGGAAGAGAGGTGGGGGAGGTTATGGAGGAACTGAGTGGGATCACGAACATAGGCAGGAAGGGCGGCGCCATAGGCTTCCTGAGCAAAGGGAAGCTGAGCAGAAAGGAGCTTACGAAGCAGGCGGTGCTTATGGCAATGCTGCCCAGGATAAATCGCGAGGTTTACGAGATATAGAAGTATAAAAACTTGGTGTTGAGAATGAAATGGTTTAAAGATATAAATAACCGACGAATCAGATTAACACATGAGAGGCAAGAGCATATTGAGACTGATCATCCAGAGATGTCTGGACAAATTGGAAAAGTTCAAGAAACTCTGTTAAACCCGGATATTATTGTTAAATCAAGAACAGACCCAGGAGTGGAACTATTTTATCGGCATTAAAATGTTACACCTGTTACTGAAAAGTATCTGTGTGTGGTAGTTAAAGTGTTAACAGAAGATCCTTTCATAATAACCGCATATTTCACTGACACAATAAAGAAAGGAGAAGTTTTATGGGAAAAGAAGTAAAAATTTGGTATGACAAGGAAGGAGACTACCTTGAAGTGATATTTGAAAAAAAAGCAGGGTACTTCAGAGAGACTGAAAACGATGCAGTAATGGAAAAAGTTGATGAGGAGGGCAATGTTATAGGTTTCTCCATATTAAAAGTAAGCGAATTAAAAGAGAAGCCACTTTCCATAACCCTTAAAAGCCGCGCTTTGTAGGCGCGTGGCTTTCGATGGGCACTATAGATACTCCTCCAACGTACGTAGCTTCTTCTCCTCAAGCGCCTCGGCGTAAAATCCTCTAGCTCGAAGCTCCTCTGCGAACTCGCTGGCGAATCCGTGCACCGTGTAAACCACCTGGGGCGAAGCCTTCTCTACGTAGCGCAGCAGGGAGTAGAAGTCGCTGTGGTCGCTCAGCGGCAGAGCCTCGTCCACCCTAAGCCTAAAGCGGGTAGCGTCGTGGACAGCCCACCCGCTCATGAAGGCGAAGCTGCAGTTAAGCTTTTCCAGAGCCTTTGCCTTGCGTGCCGCTGGAGGGAAGATAACTACTTTATCTTCGCGGCTTTCGCTGGAAAACAGGCGATACTCACCAAGGGACACGCCCAGAGCTTCATATTTACGGTTGTTCTCGTAAATTGTGGGGTGAACCTCAACCGAGAAATCCCTCGCTAGGTAATAGGTCAGCTCCTGAGCCTTGCCTAAGGAATAGCCCAGCACAACAGGCGTAACCCCGCGGGAAAGCTTTTCTTCAGCCCAGTCCTTTAGCTCTGCAATCACATCCTCGCGGGGAGGAAACTCGTAATGAGGGCTGCCGAAGGTGGACTCGATTATTAAAACGTCGCAGCGCTCCACCTTGGCAGCGTCGCATGTAGCGCCACCCTCAAGGTGCAAATCGCCGGTATAGACAACCTTAAAGCCGTTCTCCATAACAAGCTGGCTCGCGCCAAGGATGTGCCCTGAGGGTACTGCGCGCAGGGTAAAGTCGCGCATTTCGTAAGCTTTGCCCATCTCAAGGCTCTTGCCTTCGACGCGCTTGCGCATAAGCTTGGCTGTAGCTGAGGAAAGGAGAACCTCCCCCTCGACGCTTCGCGGAGAGTGGTCGGCATGGGCATGAGAGATAAAGCTCGTGCCTTTTGCACGCTTAGGGTCGAGGTATAGCTTCTCGCCGCCTATGGTTATCTCAATGCCGTTACCGAGTTTTAAAATAGCCACTACCTCCTCCCCATAAACTTGGTGGGGCACAATATAAGACTTCCGATTTTGCTATACGGTGCTGTCAACTTAAGCTATAAATGTGTAGTGGAGGCGTCCTTTTTGTTTGG
>MTME02000010.1:798-20254 GCA_002011115.2 Candidatus Pyrohabitans sp. JdFR-17 | reverse complement strand
TTCGAACGATTCTGCAACCTCCTGGGGGTGAGAATATGCTAAACTTGACAGCACCCGCTTAACACGCTCCATATATATAAGCGCCGTTAACTTTGTATTAAAATAATAGCAATTTAATACGGTGGCAGAAATGGGCGTTACAATAACCACGAGGGTGCCTGAGGATATGGATAAGGAAATTGCCCGCATCGCCAGGGAGGAGAAGCTGGATAAGTCGGCAGTTATAAGACGTCTTCTCAGCGAGGCTATAGAGAGGTGGCGAATCGAGAGGGCTTTAAAGGAGTACAGGGAGGGGAATATAACCCTCGCAAAGGCGGCGCGAATGGCAGGGGTATCTCTGAGAAAGATGATGCGGATCGCCGCTGAGGCGGGAGTACCCTTTCAGTATTCTGTGGAGGAACTCAGAAAGGACTACGAGGCTGCCCAGGAATGATTGTGAGTAACTCCACACCCCTGATATATCTCGCCAAGCTGAATAAGCTATACCTGCTCAGGGAATTCTTCGCTGAGGTTTACATTCCGCGAGAAGTTTACAGAGAGGTGGTGGTGAGGGGGAAAGAGGAGGGTTATGCGGATGCTCTGCTGGTGGAGGAAGCGATTAAAGAGGGCTGGATACGCGTGGAGAACGCTCCCTTAATGAAGAATCTGGAGGAGTATGGCATCGACAGGGGCGAAGCTGAGGCGATATCCCTCGCCCTGAAATTGAAATCCAGAGAGATACTTATCGACCAGAGCCATGCAAGGTTCGCTGCAGAAGTCGCCGGGCTCATCCCCAGGGGTACTCTGTTTGTGCTGCTGAAAGCCTTAAGAATGAATTTCCTGACCTTTGAGGACTACCTTGAGCATCTTGAGGCACTGGTGAGAGCGAACTTCAGAATGAGCGATGAGGTTTACATAGAGGCGGTGAAGCTGGGCAGGGAGCTGGCAGAGAAGTAATCAATTTTTCAGGAGTATGTTTTTAATATCATACAACAATTTTTTCCAATCACCAGTGGGTTCGATTTTAGAATTCTTTCCAGTGCCATATTGCCAGAATAGTGTATATGATGGAAAACCAATATTTTCTTTCGAAATGGCATATTTAAAACCTTTACGTTCTGCTAATGTTAGATATGCACAATAAATTTCTTTGTTTAATTTACTAATTCTTTGGAAGTTTTTCTTAACATTGTTGATGGTTTTTTCCTCAAATGAGCCATAATTCTTTATTTCTAAAACAACTAATACGTCGTTAGGATCATATTATTCTTCAATTTGGAAATATATCCGACTTACTAGCGCAACTATGTTTTCTCTTCTTAACCTTTTATGAGTTCACACACAGTTGGCAAATTGTTTGTATACCATTTTATTATAATCCTCTTTCAATAGCTAACCACCACTCCACTCATTAGCAAGAAGCTGGCTCACTGCAAAGGCGTAGTTCGCATCCCAGCTTTTAACCTGTGAGGCAGCGTGTGTAAGCCCGTCGCAACCTGCTGGCAGGCCGAAGCTTCCCGCTACTGCATAAGCCTGGAGCACCATTATGCTCCCATCGCCGGCGAGGGTGCCGTTGGCGTGGAGCACGCCGTAGTAGCCGCCGTCGCCGCGCCTCATGTCCTCGAGGAAGGCTATGCCCCTTTTGGCGCTCTCCCTGAATTTAAGCCTCTCCCCCGGTGGCGCTGCTGCATACGCTGCTGCAACACCGCTCACCGCCATACCATGGTACCAGGAGCTAACCCTGCACCATGAATAAATGGGCATGTGGTAGGGCCCGTCGTACCACGCCCCGCTGCGGAGCTGCATTCTCGCCAAGCCCTCACCGATTTCCACGGCTTTCTTCCTGTAGCGCTTTCCTCTTTCAAAATCGCCCATCGCCTGCGCTGCCTCAGCCGCCTTTTCCAAACCCAGAGCTGCGAAGCCTATTGCGTTTGGCTTCAAACCAAAGCTGTAGCCGAAAAAAGTGAGAAGCTCTGCCTTGCGCAGCAAGGCGTCTCCTGCCTTCATTATACTTTTCTCCACCCTCTCGCCTGAGATAACTCCAGTGATATACGCCTGGGAGAGCGCCCACGTGGCGACGGCGCTCTCAAGAAGCGCATAGCTCGACGTTGCCTCGCCCTCTGCTTCCCTCCAGCTTCCATCATCACGCTGCTCCGCAAACAGATAATGTGCATGCCTCGAAGCTATGGCAAGGTACCTCTCCTCACCAGTGGCGTGGTACATGTTCGCAGCATAAAGAAGCGCATATGCGTTGCGCTTTACGCCGTGCACCTCTGCGAGAGGTTCCATCCTGCGAGCTTCCTGTAGCAGCAGTGCCCTGTTCTCGCAGCCCCTCTTCATCGCCTCAAACCCTGCCCAGGAGATAAACTCCTCTAAAAACTCCAGGGATTCGTTATTAAGGTAAGCCATGTGGATGCTGAGGCGGTAAACCTCGCTCCTCGTGGCGAGCAGAGAAAGCTTTGCCAGAGGCATAACAAAGTGCTGCCCCTTTCCCAGGGTGAACTCCCGCGTAACGTAAGGCAAGGTGCGATTTCCCGAGACTATCTTATCAAAGAGGTACACCTCTGGAAACTCTGCTGTAAGCACCTCAAGGCTGGAGGGCGTTACCAGGTAGCGGGGCGGGTATAATATGGGTGGCGAGAAGCCAGCTTTTCCAAACTCCTCCTTAATTTCCTTAACGCGCCTCTCCGCGTCCTCACGGGATGAGAAAAGCTCAAAGCCCTTATGGGTGTATCCATGCGCCCCTATGGTTGCGCCTCTCGTCTCAGCCTGTTTTAAAAAATAGATAAACTCGGGATAATTACTTATCGCCTCCCTGCCGGAGCGATTTGGTATAACAAGTAGCACAACCCGCTCCACACGCGAGTCTAGGAGCTGGAGAAGCCTATCAAGATTGTGCAGGGCGTAGCCCGGGGATACATCATGCACCTCCACCCAGAGCGCGGGGTGAGGTTTCTCATAGCTTTGCGCAGCCACAGCGATAAGCACTACTGCAAGTGCAAGCAGCATAATGCGCATGCATTACCCTTGCCTCCGGCAACTTTAACCCTTTCTGCCAAAAACTATTTATGTTAAGCGTGTGCTTTTAAATACGGTGAATAGCATGGCAGGAAAGGTCTTGACAGCTACCGATGACAACTTTGAGAGCATGGTGAAGGAGCATCCCCTCATCCTTGTGGACTTCTGGGCGGCGTGGTGCTTCCCGTGCAAGATGGTGGCTCCCACCATAGAGGAGCTGGCAGAGGAATTTGAGGGGAAGGTTGCATTTGCAAAGCTGAATGTGGATGAGAATCCCAAAACTGCAATGAGGTTTGGAATAACAAGCATACCAACGCTGATACTCTTCAAGGACGGCGAAGTGGTAGAGAAGGTCATTGGAGCTGTGCCCAAAGAGCACCTGGCTTCGAAGATAAAAGCCCACCTCTAGAGCTTCTGAATTTTTGCCACAAAGAAACCCTGCGAGTGGTGCTCCCAGGGGTAAAATCTCCTTGCTTTCTTAATTTGCTTGTCTAAAGGCATACCGTAAGGTTTGCGAAGCGCCGGTGAGCCGTGCCTTATCTTGAGAAGCCTGGCATCTCTGTTCTCCAGCACCTCCTGCACCAAAAGCTCATTCTCCTCTGGCAGGAGGCTGCACGTTGAATAAACAAGCACACCCCCTGGCCTAAGAACCTCGTAAATGGCGTTTATGAGGGCGCGCTGAAGTGGCAGGAGCACCTCTAAGTCCTTCTCATCCTTGGTGAGCGCCTCCCTGGCTTTATGAGCAGTGCCAGTGCCGGTGCATGGAGCATCGAGGAGGGCGCGGTCAAAGCGCAATCCGAGCTTCGCAACCTCTCGCGCATCCATCCTTATAGCTATGGTGTTCTCCACCCCCATTCTCGTTACGCTCGCGCGTAGCGCTTTTATACGTTGCCTGTTCACTTCTATTGCGACGACGCAGCCCTGGTTGCGCATGAGCTGCGCTATGTAGGTGGTCTTGCCCCCTGGAGCAGCGGCGGCGTCGAGCACGAGCTCATTGGCTCTAGGCTCGAGAGCCTCGCACGCGTACATCGAGGCAGGATCCTGAAGGTAGTAATAGCCGAGGAGGTATTCGGGCGTAGCCCCTGGCGAGAAAGGTGCCTCGCGGATAAAGTAGCCGTGCTTGACCCAGGGTATCTCTTCCAGCACGAAGCCGCGTTCTTCCAGGCGCGCCACCAGCTCATCTTCGGTAATGCGCAGCGTATTTACGCGTAGTGCCTGTGGTAGCGCGCGAGTGAGCATATCCTCTGTAAGCCCTGGAAAGAGCCTGCTGTAGCGCTGCTCAAGAAACTGCGAGAGCATGAAAAAAGATTTATCGCGGGTAATATAACTATTGGCATGCTCGAGATTGAGATAAAGGCTCGTGTGCCCAGCTTAGAAGCGATAGAGGCAAGGCTCCGCGAGAAGGGTGCGCGCTACCTTGGGGAGGAAGAGCAGGTCGACGCATACTTTAATCACCCGTGCAGGGATTTTGCAGCTACCGACGAGGCGCTTCGCCTGAGAAGGGCCCGCGGTAGGGTTATCCTCACATATAAAGGGAAGAAGCTGGACGCTGTGACAAAGACGCGGGAGGAGGTGAGTGTGGGTGTGGATGACTACGAGGCTGCAAAGCAGATACTGCTCAGACTGGGCTTTGTGGAGGTTGCCCAGGTTAAAAAGCTCAGGCGCAGGTATAGCCTAGGCGACTATCTTGTGGAGCTGGACAGCGTAGCCAATTTGGGAGCCTTCGTTGAGGTGGAGAAGAAAGGCGAGGCGTATTCTCCAGAGGAGCTTGTGACATTTTTAGCCTCGCTGGGCATAGGTAGAGAGGCAGTAGAGAGGCGCTCTTACCTGGAGCTTCTGCTAGGTGAAGGCGATGGTTAGGGTTACCACACCCTCGCGGGTGCATATGACGCTTATAGACCTCAACGGCGCGCTGGGACGCGTAGATGGTGGCATAGGCTTTGCGCTCCGCTCGCCAGAGATGGTTGTTGAAGTGGAGCGCAGCAGAAGCTTGAGCGCAAAGGGAGAGCTTGCGGAGCGCGCCCTTGCAGCGGCGAAGCGCGTGCTCGAGGCTTACTCTCTACCAGGGGCTGAGATTAAGGTGCTGAAAGGCTATCCCCAGCACGTGGGCTTAGGTTCGGGTACGCAACTCTCCTTAGCTGTGGCTACGGGTATATGCAGAGCTTATGACATCTCTGCGAGCGTGCGGGAGCTTGCCCGCATAGTGGGCAGGGGTGGTACTTCTGGAATAGGCGTGGCTGCCTTCGAGGGAGGAGGCTTCATCCTGGATGGCGGGCATTCTAAGCAGGAGAAGCCCGAGTTTCTGCCCTCCTCGGCGAGCAAGGCAAGGCCAGCGCCTCTTGTAATGCGCCACGATTTTCCAGACTGGGACGTTGCGCTGGTGCTTCCTGAGCCTAAGCGGCGAGTTTCTGGGGAGAAGGAGGTGAACATCTTCCAGCGTTTCTGCCCTATTCCGATTAACCAGGTGGAGCGCTTAAGCCACGTGATTTTAATGAAGCTTCTGCCCGCGCTGGTGGAGGAAGATATAGCAGCCTTCGGCGAGGCTGTGAATGCGGTGCAGAGCCTTGGCTTTAAGGAGATCGAGGTTATGCTTCAGGCGCCGAACGTCAGGGAGATACTCGCGCTGTGCCAGAGGCTGAGCTACGGCGCGGGCTTGAGCAGCTTTGGTCCTGTGATTTACGCCTTCCCCAGGGATGCAAAGGAGTTTCTTAGGGCTATGCGCTCTCGCAGCGATGTGCGCAGGGTTTGGCTTACAAAGGCGAACAACGAAGGAGCGAGGGTGGAATGATTCTGGGCAGGTTTCGCTACGGTAAGCGCGTGTTGCAGGGCATTGTGGAAGACAACGAGGTAATGGTCACCTCTGGCAAGCTAAAAGGCAGGCGGATTGCCCTGGAAAGGCTCAGAGTGCTCACCCCTTCTCGTCCTACTAAGATTGTTTGCGTGGGTTTGAACTACAAGGATCACGCGGCAGAGCTTGGCATGCCTCTGCCCAGCGAACCCGTGCTATTTCTTAAGCCACCCAGCGCTGCCCTTGCACAGGGCGAGGCGATAGTTTACCCTTCTATGACGAAGCGCGTTGATTATGAGGCGGAGCTTGGGGTTGTGATCTCACGCAGGTGCAGGAATGTCCCCGCAAAAGAGGTGGAGCGCTTTATCCTGGGCTACACATGCTTCAACGACGTTACAGCGCGCGACCTTCAGCAGAAGGACGGGCAGTGGACACGTGCTAAGAGCTTCGATACCTTTGCCCCCTTTGGTCCCTACGTGGTTACGCCGGATGAGGTGGACGCGGCTCAGCTTGAGGTCAAACTTTACCTGAACCGCAGGCTCAAGCAGCGGGGCTCTACGAAAAACATGATATTTCCGGTGGAGGAGCTCATCTCCTTCATCTCCCGTATAATGACGCTGGAGCGGGGTGATGTTATCGCCACAGGTACGCCCCCCGGCGTAGGACCAATGAAGCCGGGGGATGAGGTTGTAGTGGAGATTCCGCAGGTGGGGAGGCTGGTGAATAGGGTGATGGAGGCGAAGTAACAGTCTAAGGTTCCTACATCTGGGGTTTCAAGCTTTGATTGCTTTTTTATTGTCTGCCAATAAATGGAAATTATCGGATACTCATCAAAGTTTCAAACAACACATCAAAATGAGAGAAGGCGTAGCTAAAGTATACAAGGTGAAAGAGGAGGATGTATTCATCCATGAAACTTCACTTTTCCGCCGCGCAGGGGAAAGGTTTAAAAACCTTCATGCCCTTTTTAATTAAACCCCCGAGGGGGTTGGCGACGAAAGTTGGAAATGCTAGCAGAAGAAGGTGAAAAAGATGGAAATTACCGATGTGAAGATATACAGGATGGAAAATTCCGGAAACCTGAAGGCATACGCCAGCGTGACCTTTGACAACGCTTATGTTGTGCACGGGTTGCGCGTGATGGACGGGGAGAAGGGGCTCTGGGTGAGCATGCCCGCGACGCGAAATAAGCGCGGCGAGTTTAAAGATGTGTTTCACCCGATTTCGAGAGAAGCGAGAGATCTCCTCATAAGCGCTGTGCTTGACGCTTACGAGAGCGGGAGATAGGTTTTCAGCAGGATGAGCGCCACCCCCGCTGCGATTGCGAGGGAGTAGTATTTCATCACCTTCGCCGCAAGCATGGGGGTGCCGCTGACTTTTATCAGCGCAATCTTGCTTAGCACACTTGCTATAGCTGAAAGCACAGCGCAATTTGCAGCGACGCTTGCGCTGAGCTCGCCCTGCGCAGCGAGAGAAGCGAAGCTCGCCACCACGGCGCCGCTGGAAACGAAGCCGGCGAAGAAGGCAGCGGGATACAAACCCAAGTCTCCATAGCTCTGGACAAGCTTTGCAAGCGCCGTAATTGCGGTGAAAAGAAGCGCGAACTTCAACGCGGGCACAATTGCAAAGGGCAGCGCCAGCTCCAGTTTCTTTCCGCGCAACGCCTCTCTCTCTACCCTGATTCGCGCGGGGAGCACACTTACCAGAGCCATGCCCAGCATCGGTAAAAGCATCTCTTTACCCACTGCCTGGCTTAAAAGCGCCGCTATCAGCAGACTTCTGAGCAGCGCCACACCACTTGCGAGGAGTATACCCTGAAGTGCAGGCTTCTCCAGCGACGTATCTTCCTTCACCCTCGATGCAAGCGCTCCGACGGTAGCTTGGCTGTTAACCAGTGCGCCTAAAGCACCGGTCACGGGCAGCGCAAGCTCAGCTCCAAACCATCGCAGCGCCAGGAAGCCGGCAAAGCCTATGGTTGAGACCACTATCACCACGAAAATTAAGGTGCGGGGGTTTATTAGTCCGTAGGGGTCTATCGCCGCATCTGGAAGCAGGGGGTAGAGTACAAAAGCAACGAGGCCGAACTCCAGCGCATTTGTCATCTCCCGGAAACTCATCGCCTTCGACAAAGCCTGAGAGTAGCGCTTTCCTGCGAGAATTACAGCCACGAGGATGCTCACAGCCACGCCCTGCAGGGCGAAGCCAGCACCTATGATAATGCCTATCATAAATGCGAGCACGTACGCCACGAGGGTGGTAATGCCAATATCCTCTATGAGAAAGTTCTTAACCACACCTATAAAGAGGGCGATGAGGGCTACGCCAAGGGTAACGCAGGCTAAAAACAGCTCAGAGCCTAGGCTCTGCGAGATGTTTACACTCAGCGCTCCCATAAGCGAGGTGAGCATGAAAGTGCGCGTGCCGGCAACGACCTTCTTGCCAATCTCCCTCTCAATACCCAGGAGCCCCCCTGCAAGGGAAGCGATTATAAGCGATTCTATTAACTGGGCGTCGAAAACATGCATAGAAAGAAGTTTTGACGCGGAGGGTATTTAAAGCATACACCAGTACTCTTAAAAATTCGCCCTGCGTAATCCTAAGCATGGTCTTCCTCTTCGAGTACGCCACCTGCACCCGCGAAGCTCTGCCTGCGAGCATCGCTGTAGAAGGCTTGGCGATGTTCCGCGCCCTTTACGATAGCTTCTCTAAGGTTGAGAAGGTTGCCTCTTTCACCGGCAGAGCTCTGCCCTACTTTCCTGAGCTTCCATGCGCAGAGAACTGGGAAGAGAGCTTTGAAGCCATGCTCGAAGGTGGGGAGCACGCACTGCTTATCGCTCCCGAAAGCGATAACCTTCTGCTTAACCTCACCCGAAAGCTGGAAAATGCCGGAGCCAAAAACCTGGGCTCTGCTTCGCAAGGCGTAGCCATTGCCGGCGATAAGTACAGGTGCTACCGCGCGCTAAGCGGCGTGAATCAGCCGAAGACAGAAATTTTCCGCGGCACCACCACGCTCGACTTTCCCCTGGTGGCGAAACCGCGTCTTGGCGAGGGCTGCGAGGGGCTTCGCATCATCACCAGCGAGGAGGAGCTTGCTGAGGTGCCGCAGGGTTACCTCCTTCAGGAGTACGTTGAGGGCAGAGCCATGAGCGCCTCGCTCATAGTGGGCGACGAGGTGAGAGTGCTGAGTGTCAACACTCAGGAATTCAACGGCAACAGCTATGTGGGAGCGGAGCTTCCTCTCAGCTTAGACGCCGAGATGGAGGAGGAGATTATCAAAACGGTGGAGAGCATTCCGGGTTTAGCCGGCTACGTGGGCGTGGATTTTGTTTTAGGTGAGGAGCTGTGGATAATCGAGGTTAATCCGCGAATCACAACGCCAGCAGCAGCGCTGCACGAGGCTCTTGGAATAAACCTCGGCGAACTCCTGCTGAGAAACTACTACCGCGAGGCTATGCCCGAGATAAAGCGCAGGCGAAAGGTGAGGCTTGAAAAGGTTTACGGCAGCGCTGAGAATGCATTCGTTTCTGTGGGCGAGGCGAGCATAGTGATAAGGGTGATAGGATGATTCTGGCTCTGGACATAGGTGGAGCAAACACGAAGCTTTTGCTCTTCGACGAGGCTCGCGAGGAGGTGGTGAGGAACGAGATTCACTACTTCCCCTTCTGGAAGCGGAAGGATGAGTTTCGCAGCTTCCTGCGCAGCATTGCTCCTCGCGCTGAAAGGGTGGCTGTAACGCTTACCGCTGAGCTCAGCGATGTCTTTCAGAGCAAGCAGGAAGGCGTTGCCTACGTTACGAGCGTGGTGAAAGAGCTTTTCCCTGAGGCGAGGTTTCTCAGCGTGGAGAAGAAGCTTGTAGAGGAGCCTGAAAGCTTAACCGAGCTTGCAGGAGCAAACTACGTGGCGAGCGTCTACTACCTTGAGCGCTTCTTTGGCGAGGGCATGCTTTTGGACATAGGCAGCACCACCTGCGACGTTATACCCTTCAGGCGAGGGGAGGTACTTTACAAAAAGACCGACCTTGAGCGCCTTCTCGCTGGGCAGTTGGTTTACACTGGCTACCTGCGCACCCCGCTGAACACCATAGCCGAGAAGGTCCCCTTCCGCGGCTACTTTATTAGACCTGCCAGCGAGTACTTTGCAATAACCGCCGACCTGTACCTGATTCTCGGAGAGCTTGAGGAGTACTCCTGCGATACTCCCGACGGCGGCGAGAAGAGCAGAATCGCAGCCCTACGGAGAGTGGCGCGGCTGCTGTGCGCAGATTTAAACGAAGCCGGCGAAGCTGAGCTTCTTGAGATGTGCCGCTACCTGGCGGAGAGGCATGCGAGCATAATCGCTGAGGCGCTGCGCAGGGTTAGCGATAGCTATGGCTTAAGCATTGCCTACCTCGCTGGCGTCGGAAAAGCGCTGGGGAAGCGCGCCGCGTTGCAGACAGGCTTGGCGTGGGTTGACCTCGCAGAGGTTACTCCTGCCTACGACAACCTGCCCTGCCTTGGCTTGGCCTACATGGTGCTCGACGATGCGCGTGGTTAAGCTGGGCGGAAGCTTGCTCAGGTATGCCAGGGAGATACTCCCCGTGCTTAGAGAGCATGAGGTCTTAATTGTGCCCGGGGGTGGAGTTTTCGCAGATGCTGTGAGGAAGGTGTACATGGAGCATAGCTTGGACGAGAGCGCAGCCCACTTCATGGCAATCGCTGCCATGGACGCCTACGGGGAGTTTCTTTCCAGCGTCTCGGGAATACCTGCGAGGCAGGCATTGGAAGGCAGCCTGCCCGCGGTTTTGCTGCCCTACCGGCTCATGAGGGAGCGCGACCCTCTGCCCCACTCCTGGCAGGTTACCAGCGACAGCATCGCCTGCTACATCGCAGCCCTGCTTGGAGAGAAGCACTTGGTGATACTCACCGATGTGGATGGAATCTGTGTGGAGGGCACGCTTGTGGATGAGATAAAAGCAGATCAGCTTGATAAGCTGGGCGAGACCTGCGTGGATGCCTACCTACCAAAGCTTTTGCGGAGGTACAATATCACCTGCACCGTTGCGAATGGCAGGAGCACTGAGGTGGTTAAAGCGCTGCTGCGCGGCGAGGCGGTGGGCACAAAGATAACGCCGTAAGGCTCTGATCACTTTTTAAATTATCGTTAAAAACGTTTTCGTAGAAGAATTTCAGAGATGTGCATCGAGCTTGCCTATTAAATCATAGCATTGTTGTGGCGCAAGCCTTTTGATACTCAAACTCGCAGATAAAATTATGACCCATGGGCTCACCTATGAATAGTGTGCAAGAAAAAATAGTGAAATTCTAATCAAGAGAGGAAAAGATCTCTTGATCCAACCCGCCAGACGACGTTAGACGACAAGCCACAGGGTGAAAAATTATGACAGATATAAAAAGACTATATGACCCTCTTACGATACATGACTTAGAAAAGTTAAAAGAATTGGCATTAAGAGAGCACGAAGAATTTTTTGAAAGAAACCCCCATCTGAAAAGCGTTTTTTATAACTCGCTCATTGGAATATGCCTATGTCAAGGTGCAGCTTCTCATTATCTCAATCCAAAGGTGGGAATAAAGGACTTTGATATTTGGCATTTCTATTGCGAGGATAATAGTATCGCTTTCCCATATAGGGCTCACAAGAGTATTGAAAAAGGTTATAAAGGTAAGCCGATTGACTTTCTTAAAAGAGCAATTCCAAAATACATTTGCGATTCATATCCAAATGATCCAGAACAAATTATTATTGGGTATTTGCTTGAAAGAAATACTAAAACAAAAAATTTACTTTTGGAAAAAGCTATTGTCGGTCTTTTCCCAGACAAGATACTTGGTAAAGTGCTATGGAAGGGAAAGGTATGAGATGTGGCGTCCCCTAACCGCATGTTTGTGGTTCACTTCGCTAACTCAAACCCTCAAGGACTTCCCATGTCCGCAAAACGTTATACCACCAACAAGATAACGCCGTAACAACCTTTTTATACCTCCCAGCCAAACATAAAATTCAAATGAAGAGGGAAGAGCAGTACACCAGAAAAATTGAATATATATTATCCTGCCTTGATAAAATGACACATCCTGAGAGCGAGAAAGAGGTTTACGCTCTATTTTATCTTGTTCACACCTCAATAGAGGCAGCAATGGACATTGTCGCCATGCTGGTTAAAGATATTGGCAGTGTGCCAAAAGATGACTACGAAAATATCAACCTGCTCAGGGATAAGGGATTGATTGAGGCAAACCTTGCTGAAAATCTGAAAAAGCTCAATGGACTCAGAAACATTCTGGTTCACAGATACAACAAGGTTGAGGAGAGCATCGTTATAGATGGGTTGGAAGATATTAAGGCCAGCCTTGAAAAGTTTGTAGAAGTGGTTGAGAATGCGCTCAAAAGAATTTTTTGAGGAGATAAAGAGTGAGCTTCTGCCCCTGAAGAGCTACGGCAGGGCGATAGTGCTGTACGGTAGCGTCCTTACTGAACAATTTATTCCAGGACGAAGCGACATCGACGTGGCAGTGGTTACAATGAAGAGGGGGAACAACCGCGAGGTCATGCGAAAGGTGCTGGGTAAGGTAAACCCGAATAAATACGATGTCCGCGTGTTTGAACTCCTACCTCTGTATATAAAGGCAGAGGTTGTGAAAAATTATCTTGTAGTCTACGGCGATGAAGGGGAGGTTGGGGAGTACTTCTACTTCTGGAGGAAGCTGTGCAGGGATTTCGAAAGGAGGCGGGAAGGGATTACCATTGAGGATTTGAAGGCTGGCAGGAATAGGCTTAAGAGGCTGCTTGCGCGAAGTTGAATCGAAAATACGGAACTAAACCTTGTACCTCAAAATCGCAGCCAGCCCGCCTATGGCTTCAAGGCGTTCGCCAGCTTCGTGCTCTGTGCTTACTATGAGCACTCTCGCCTTTATCGCCCTGGCTTTCTCTATAAGCAAGTCGCTCTCAGGATGCTTTCTGAGGAAAGCGTCACTTATAAGCAGCGTATCAACGGCGCCGTAGTCTATGGCTTTACTGACCTCAGCGATGCCATACGCCGCGAGACCATCCTTCGCCAGCTCCTCATAGAAGCGCTCTACCAGCGCCGTCTCCTCCGAAATGCGGCTCTCCTCGAGGATGCGCTCTATAGCGCGGCGCTTAAGCACCTCCTGTACAGCGCTTCTCCCACCGCAGCCCGTGGCCTGAAGGTAGCAGCGCTTCGCCAGCTTCGGGTAGCGCTCTTTAATCACTTCCAGAAGCGACTCCTTCCAGAAGCCAGGACCGGCGAGTATCACCACTTCCACGCGCTCCTTCTCCACCACCTCGGCGATCTTCTTTGCCACCTCCGCGTAGAACTGCTTTGCACTCGCCTCGTGCTGCGCCGCGTACCGCTTACCTGCTACACTGCTCGCTATTCTCGCAACGTAGTCCACGCCGTACCTGCGAACGAGGGCGAGCTCAGCTTCTCCCTCCTCTATCGCCACTATGAGCACTCGCGCTTCCTTTGCAGCCTTCTCAGCCTCGGCTAGGCGCTCAAGGTGCCAGCGGCGCCACTCCTGCTTTTGCAGCGTAATCTCGTCGCCCGGCTTAACCTCCAGCGTTTGATGTGTGCCAAAGGAGATTAAATCTTCTGGGCCTGAAAAGACCTCGCCTGTAATGCGCAGGCGCATCGCATAGGGCGCGAACTCCACCTGCTTCACCTTGATGCCTAAAAACATGCGCACCCGCTCGCCCTTATCGGCGCGCACGCGCTCCTCGTCGCGCACCCTGCGGTACGCAACACCGTATACCGCATCGCTCTCCTCTATAATGCTCTTTAGATACCACAGGTCGTCGATGCTCTCGGGACGAAGCTTGAACTTGCCCTCTTTTAAATTGCGATGGAGGATCTTCATTCACCTAAAAATATACTATTGGTTAGATAAAGGTAGCGATGCATTTTCTTACCTTTCGTTATTAAAAATTTTAATCTTGTTATGCAAGGCCTTCGGAGATAGCTTAAAATTGTTTTTCGTCCCGGTGGTGGCATGAGCGAGGGTTCAGAAGCTGAGGCAAAGGTTGAGGAGCTGGAGGAGGAACTCAGCAAGCTCCGGGATGAGTTAAAGCAGGCGCAGGAGAAGGCGGAGGACTACCTGAATCGTCTGCGCTACCTTCAGGCTGACTTTGACAACTACAGGAAGCGCATGCAGCGCGAGAGGGAAGAGATTATAAAGACGGCATCAGAGCGAGTTATTACCCAGCTATTAGAAGTCCTCGACAACTTTGAGCGCGCCCTGGAGAGTGCCAAGCATGCGAGAGGTAAGAAGGCTCTGCTCGAGGGCATGCAGCTTATCTACTCTCAGCTTCGCGGCATTCTGGAAAAGGAGGGGCTGAAGGAGATAGCATGCGAGGGTTGCCTGGACCCCTATTACCATGAGGCTATTGCAGTAGAGGTTAAGGAAGACTGCGAGGATGGGGAGATTTTGGAGGTTCTTCAGAAGGGCTACACCCTCAATGGAAAGGTTATCCGCTATGCGAAGGTAAAGGTTGCGAAGCGAGGTGGTTGACATGGCAAAGGAGCGCATTCTGGGTATAGATTTAGGCACCACAAACTCCTGCATGGCGGTCATAGAGGGAGGCGAGCCTACGGTAATACCGAATGCGGAAGGCGGGCGCACAACGCCAAGCATGGTGGCTTTCACCTCAAAGGGTGAGCGCCTGGTGGGCATGGCGGCGAAGAAGCAGGCTGTGGCAAATCCCGAGCGCACCATATTTTCAATAAAGCGCTTCATGGGCAAGACATACGACGAAGCCATAGAAGATGTGAAGCGCATGCCCTACAAGGTGGTGCGCGGTCCAAAGAACGACTGCAGGGTTAAGATAGAGGATAAGGAGTATACCCCCCAGGAAATCTCGGCAATGATCCTCAAGAAGCTGAAGGAGGATGCCGAGAACTATCTGGGCGAGAAGATAACCAAGGCGGTTATCACTGTACCTGCCTACTTTAACGACTCCCAGAGGCAGGCTACGAAGGACGCTGGCAAAATCGCTGGCTTGGAGGTTCTCAGGATAATCAACGAGCCCACCGCCTCTACCTTAGCCTACGGCTTCAACAAGGAGGAGGAGCAGACGATTCTGGTCTATGATTTAGGCGGCGGAACCTTCGACGTGAGCATTCTCGAGACTGGCGATGGTGTGTTTGAAGTTAAGGCCACAAGCGGTGACACTCATCTCGGCGGGGATGACTGGGACCAGAGGATAATTGACTGGCTCATTCAGGAGTTTAAGGAGCAGGAGGGCATAGATTTAAGTAAGGATAGAATGGCGATGCAGCGCCTGAAAGAGGCGGCGGAGCGTGCCAAGATTGAGCTCTCGGGCTTAAAGGAGACTGAAATCAACCTGCCCTTTATAGCCGTTGGCAGCGACGGGCAGCCCAGGCACCTTAGCATGACGCTTACCAGGGCGAAGTTTGAAGCCATGACTCGGGATTTACTGGAACGTACCGTTGAACCTATAAAGCAGGCGCTCAGCGACGCGAAGCTCTCGCCGGAGGACATAGACAAGGTTATCCTGGTGGGCGGTGCCACGCGCATGCCCATGGTGCAGCAGCTCGTTAAGGACTTCTTCGGCAAGGAGCCGTACAAGAACATAAACCCCGACGAGTGCGTGGCAATAGGTGCAGCGGTTCAGGCAGGTGTGCTCGCGGGCGAAGTGCGTGACCTCCTACTGCTGGACGTGATACCCCTCTCTCTGGGAATTGAAACCCTGGGCGGTGTGTTTACAAAGCTGATTGAGCGCAACACCACAATACCAACGAGGAAGAGCAAGGTCTTCACCACCGCCGCCGATGGGCAGACCAGCGTGGAGATACACGTGCTCCAGGGAGAGCGCCCCATGGCGGCGGACAACCATAGCCTTGGGAGGTTCATCCTCGATGGTATCCCTCCAGCCCCGAGGGGTGTGCCCCAGATTGAGGTGACCTTCGACATCGATGCGAACGGCATTCTCCATGTCTCAGCCAAGGATTTGGGCACCGGCAAGGAGCAGAGCATCAAGGTTACGGCGACCACCAACTTAAGCGAAGAGGAAATAGAGCGCATACTCAAAGAAGCCAAGGAGCACGAGGAGGAGGACCGCAGGCGAAAGGAGCTGGTGGATGCGAAGAACGAGGCAGATTCGCTGATATACTCCTCTGAGAAGACAATCGAGGAGTTCAAGGACAAGGTTCCGCAGGACAAGATAGAGGCGGTTAAGAAGGCGATTGAGGAGCTCAAGAACGCTGTCAATGGAGACAACATCCAGGAGATTAAGAGCAAGACAGAGGCACTCCGCAAAGCGGTGAGCGAGATAGGCGCAGCGATATACCAGCAGGCAGCCTCTCAGGCTCAGGCGCAGGGCGAGCAGTCACAGGCTGCGGGAGGAGGCGACGGGCAGCAGCAGAGCGGCGAGAAGGTTATAAACGCGGAGTACGAGGACGCTGACAAGAAGTAGCCCGTGGGTTAGGCGATGGGAAAGAAGGACTACTATGAAATTCTCGGCGTAAGCCGCGACGCAAGCCAGGCGGAGATTAAGAAAGCCTACCGGAGGCTGGCGCTGAAGTACCATCCTGATAGGAATAAGAGCAAGGAGGCAGAGGAGAAGTTCAAGGAGATAAGCGAAGCGTATGCAGTGCTTTCCGACCCTGAGAAGCGCAGGCTGTACGACATGTACGGTCATGCCGGCATAGACGAGCGCTATTCCCAGGAAGACATCTTCCGCTCAGCGCGCTTCGAAGATATATTTGCAGACCTTGGTTTTGGCAGTATAGACAGAATCTTTGACATATTCTTTGGGGGCGGCGCTGCGAGGCGAGCACCTGCGCGAGGAGCTGACCTGCGCTTCGATATGGAGATAACCCTTGAAGAGGCGGCGAAAGGCGCAGAGAAGGTGGTGAGCTACCGCCGCCTTGAAACCTGCGAACGCTGCGGAGGCAGCGGTGCAGAGCCAGGTAGCGGGCGCATAACCTGCCCAGCCTGCGGTGGCAGGGGCAGCGTGGGCTTCACCCAGCGCACGCCCTTCGGCACCTACTCCACATTTACAACGTGCACCCGCTGCGGTGGCGAGGGGAGCGTTGTATCTAATCCCTGCCGCGAGTGCGGTGGCGCTGGACGTGTTGAGAAGGTACGCAGACTGAGTGTGAAGATACCTCCAGGCGTTGATTCTGGGGCTAGACTTCGCTTAGCTGGCGAGGGCGAGGCTGGCGAGAGAGGTGCACCTCCTGGCGACCTCTACATCGTAATTCACGTGCGCGAGCATGAGACTTTCAAGCGAGTGGGCAACGACCTTTACATTGAAGTGCCCATAACCTTCTCCCAGGCGGCGCTTGGGGCTGAGATTGAGGTCCCGACGATAGACGGCGATTCTGCGACAGTTAAAATCCCTTCAGGGACGCAGACCGGTGAAACCTTCCGCCTTCGGGGCAGAGGAATGCCCCTGCTCAACGGCTACGGCAGGGGCGACATGGTTGTGAAGGTGGTGGTGAGAACACCCACGAAGCTGAGCAAAGAGGAACGGGAGCTCTTCGAGAGATTAGCGGAGCTGGAAAAAGCCAGGGAGAAGGGCATATTCCAGCGCATCGCCGAGGAGGTGCGCGGGGCATTCAGGTGATTTCAATCCTACTTTAGTCTTATTCTGACCAAGCTCAACTATTATGTTCCTCTGGTTCGCCGCAAACCTTTCAATCCTACTTTAGTCTTATTCTGACTTCTCTACTGTGATCTCAGATTCACCAAAAATATTCTACTTTCAATCCTACATTAGTCTTATTCTGACTGGCTTCACTCTGTGAGCGCGGCGAGCTTCTCTTTTCCTTTCAATCCTACATTAGTCTTATTCTGACTTTGCTCCCAGCTTCAGGGAAAGCTCCTCGTACTTATCTTTCAATCCTACATTAGTCTTATTCTGACATCTTCCTTTTTCTTTTAGCTTCACCACCTGAGTTCTTTCAATCCTACATTAGTCTTATTCTGACAGGATTAAGCCCTGCACTCACGGTATAAGTGAATTCCTTTCAATCCTACATTAGTCTTATTCTGACATCACCGCCACTTTTTATAATAAAAGATGCAGACTTTCTTTCAATCCTACATTAGTCTTATTCTGACTCTGAGTAAATAAGCCTTTATAAGCAGTTATTTACTCTTTCAATCCTACATTAGTCTTATTCTGACACTTCAACGGTCCTACCATTTTGTATCACCTCCTTCTTTCAATCCTACATTAGTCTTATTCTGACTACAAATCTCTCACTCATCGCGCCCACCTCACAGCCTAACTTTCAATCCTACATTAGTCTTATTCTGACCCTAAGAAATTGTAGAAAAAGTTTTTCGGGTCATAAGTCTTTCAATCCTACATTAGTCTTATTCTGACCGAGCTTCACCACCATCACGCCGTCGTACTTCTCACTTTCAATCCTACATTAGTCTTATTCTGACCCTCTCCCGCGAACCATCCAGGACCTCCTCAAACTTCTTTCAATCCTACATTAGTCTTATTCTGACCCTGTATCGTCTGCTTGAGGCTTAGGCCCATGCGTCCTTTCAATCCTACATTAGTCTTATTCTGACTTAATATATCGAGACAATTTTCGCAAACCCAGATTCTTTCAATCCTACATTAGTCTTATTCTGACGCCACGCAAAGTAAAGAAACTCCAGTTTGCCCTTATGGATATACTTTCAATCCTACATTAGTCTTATTCTGACTTAATATATCGAGACAATTTTCGCAAACCCAGATTCTTTCAATCCTACATTAGTCTTATTCTGACGCCACGCAAAGTAAAGAAACTCCAGTTTGCCCTTATGGATATACTTTCAATCCTACATTAGTCTTATTCTGACTAAATTTTCACGAAACTCAATTTTACCAACTTTTCTCTTTCAATCCTACATTAGTCTTATTCTGACATGAAGATGATTTTTATTTCTATCAACCAAGAAAAGTCTTTCAATCCTACATTAGTCTTATTCTGACTAAATTTTCACGAAACTCAATTTTACCAACTTTTCTCTTTCAATCCTACATTAGTCTTATTCTGACGGGGGTGTAATCTCATGAGCAGGGTAGAGGAATTACCTTTCAATCCTACATTAGTCTTATTCTGACGTCTTAATCTGCGAAGTCGTCGCCTTCCCTGTGCCAACTTTCAATCCTACATTAGTCTTATTCTGACCTTACACTCACCAGCATCCTCATCATACTCGCCCCTCTTTCAATCCTACATTAGTCTTATTCTGACAGATGCACCATCAGATTTTTACGCTCCTCACCACAAACCTTTCAATCCTACATTAGTCTTATTCTGACTTTTGCGCGGTGCACAAGCGGGTAACATATTGCCCACTTCTTTCAATCCTACATTAGTCTTATTCTGACTTATATTCTGCCATACCTCACTCACCTCACTTTATCTTTCAATCCTACATTAGTCTTATTCTGACATATTACCCTGGGAGCTCAAGAAGCTTTGCGGGACGATTCTTTCAATCCTACATTAGTCTTATTCTGACTTTGTGAGGTGTGGGCGATGGTGAAGGTAAAGACTACTTTCAATCCTACATTAGTCTTATTCTGACATAACTCAAGCAGGTATCACCCTGAGAGTTTTAGAATAACTTTCAATCCTACATTAGTCTTATTCTGACATAACTCAAGCAGGTATCACCCTG
>MTME02000010.1:0-698 GCA_002011115.2 Candidatus Pyrohabitans sp. JdFR-17 | reverse complement strand
AGAGTTTTAGAATAACTTTCAATCCTACATTAGTCTTATTCTGACGTTTTTACCAGCAGGGATTATTATTTTTACTTCCTGCTTTCAATCCTACATTAGTCTTATTCTGACCATATTGACGTAATCCCACGCATCCGCCTCTTTAATGCCTTTCAATCCTACATTAGTCTTATTCTGACTGCATGGCTATCTCATGCTCCTTGCCGTTGTGCTTTCTTTCAATCCTACATTAGTCTTATTCTGACTATTTTGCTGCCTGCAGGGACATAGAGATCAGATACTTTCAATCCTACATTAGTCTTATTCTGACATAGTCCATCTCTTACCTGACGGCACCTCAAAGAACTTTCAATCCTACATTAGTCTTATTCTGACTACGTTACGATGAACGTTGCACGAAGGGGGGTACCCTTTCAATCCTACATTAGTCTTATTCTGACGTATAGGCATTTAACCACCTCCAAATTTTTGCCTCCAACTTTCAATCCTACATTAGTCTTATTCTGACTCTCCGCAGCTGCAGGTACGGTTATTCCATTCTTTGCTTTCAATCCTACATTAGTCTTATTCTGACACCCACCGCTTAGAGTTCTCCTCACCTCCGCTTCCTTTCTTTCAATCCTACATTAGTCTTATTCTGACACGGTCGACATTTCCATATTTTCCTATGATTCCATATAAATTTTGCTTCTTTTCAT
>MTME02000009.1 GCA_002011115.2 Candidatus Pyrohabitans sp. JdFR-17 | reverse complement strand
CGTAGTGCCAGAATTTTTGCAGTCGACCTCCTTCGCAGGAGTTGCCAACCTGCCCCCACTTCCCTTCACGAGGGCTACTCCCTTATTCTTCTCCTCTACGCTCACCCCAAAGCTCCTCATCCCTGCGATAGTTGCCAGCGTATCCTCGGATACGAGATAATCAGATATCCTGGAGTTGCCCCGCGCTAATCCGGCCACGACGAAAGCACGGTGTGTATAGCTCTTTGAAGGCGGAGCAACAACACTTCCGTGCACCTTTTCTACGCCCTTGATTATCGCTTTCATAGCAGCACCGCTATGATTATATACTTTCGAAGGATAATATCTTTCCGGTATTAAAACCTAGGGGTTGAAGGATGCTCGAAAACCTCAGGATTGAGATTGAACTTCTGCGCAGGCATGTGAAGGTTCTCCGCATGGTGAAGCAGCACGAGCCTGTGGGTATAATAAAGCTCTCTGAGCTGAGCGGCATACCCCAGCACAAGGTGCGCTACTCCCTGCGTGTTCTGGAGCAGAAGGGAATAATAAAGCCCTCGCCACAGGGGGCGGTGACCACGCGCAAGGCAGAGAGTTTTCTCAAGACCTTGCCTGAGGAGATAAAGAGGCTGAAGAAAGAGCTGGATTCGTGCCTTGAATAGCTACTCCTCTTCTTCCCCTTCTTCGAAGTTTATCTTGTACTCCTCTTTTGAGACCGATGCAGTCTCCATCACCTTGTCTGAGACGTAAACCGGTGCACCTGTGCGCACAGCTAAAGCTATGCTGTCGCTTGGGCGAGCATCAAACTCAAACTCATTGCCATTCGACCTTACGATAAGCCTGGCAAAGAATACACCCTCACTCAGGTCGTCTATGAGCACGCGCTCTATCTTGGAGTTGAGCCCCTCGAGGATGTTAACAAGCAGATCATGGGTAAGCGGGCGTGGGTATGGAACCTGCTCCAGCGCCGTCTGGATTGAAAAAGCTTCAGCAGCGCCAATATATATAGGCAGAACCTCCTCTCGGTCGTTCTCGAGGAAGACCACCGGCGTTACACCCTCTGGCACAGGGGACATGAATACCCCCACAACACGAACACGTTGAAAACCTTCAATCTTTTCTTCAACCTTTTCCATAAAAGTCCCCTAGTTAACTTTACAAGCTTTTAGCTTATTAACGTTTTGCATAAAATCGGAGGTTTGCAATGATATGCCTGGGCATAGAGGGCACTGCTGAGAAGCTTGGTGTGGGCATAGTGACAGGCGATGGCGAGATTCTCGCCAACCTGACTAAGCACATGCCCCTCAAGGAGGGCATTCATCCCCGCGAGGCGGCACAGCACCACGCTCAGAATATAAAGCCTCTGCTGGAGAAAGCGCTGGCAAAGGCTGGCATAGGCATTGACGAAGTTGACCTTATCGCCTTTTCCCGTGGCCCTGGCCTGGGGCCATGCCTGCGCGTTGTCGCCGTGGCGGCGCGCACTCTGGCGCTGAAGTACCGCCTTCCTGTACTGGGAGTCAACCACTGTGTTGCCCACATAGAGATAGGCCGCCTCACCACAAATGCGGAGGACCCGCTTACTGTCTACGCCTCTGGTGGCAATACCCAGGTAACCGCTTATGTAGAGGGGCGCTACCGCGTATTCGGCGAGACCCTAGACATAGCCCTGGGAAACTGCATCGACCAGTTTGCAAGAGAGCTAAAGCTGGGAGCCCCCGGCGGACCTATTGTAGAGAAGCTCGCCAGAGGTGGGAGTTACGTTGAGCTACCCTATGTAGTAAAAGGCATGGACTTATCATATTCAGGGCTATTAACAGCGGCAGTGAAAAAGGCGAAGGAAGCTAGCGTCGCTGACGTATGCTTCTCTCTGCAGGAAACCGCCTTCGCCATGCTTGTAGAGGTTGCGGAGCGCGCCCTCGCTCATACTGAAAAAGAGGAGGTTCTCATTGCTGGTGGTGTGGCTGTAAATAAACGCCTTCAGGAGATGCTCCGCACCATGTGCGAAGAGCACGGGACTGCTTTTTATGCCCCGCCGAGAGATGTTCTCGGCGACAATGGAGCGATGATAGCCTGGCTGGGGTTGCTGAGCTACGCATCCGGAGCGAGGCAGCGCTTGGAGGATACCCACGTTATTCAAAGGTGGCGCACCGATGAGGTGGAGGTGCTATGGAGGTAATAGCCAAGGGCGCAGAAGCCAATCTATACCTGGAGGACAACATTGTTCTCAAGGAGAGGATACGCAAAGAGTATCGCATCCCAGAGATTGACGAGGCTCTTCGCAGCACGCGCACAAAGCGCGAGGCAAAGCTGCTCTCTCTCGCGAGGCGTGCAGGCGTGCCAACGCCTGTGGTGCTGGATGTAGACAATAGAAGCAAGTGCATAACTATGAGCTACGTTGATGGAGAGAAGGTTAAGTACATTGTCGATACTCTGAGCGAAGAAGAGTTAAATAGGCTGTTTTCTGAAATTGGCTCGCTTGCGGCAAAGCTGCACCGCGCCAACATTATCCACGGCGACCTGACCACATCGAATATGCTGCTTTCGCAGGGCAGGGTTTTCTTCATAGACTTTGGACTGGGAGAGGTGAACCCCAGCTTGGAAGCCAAGGGCACAGATCTTCTCGTTTTCAGGAAGTCGGTGCGCTCCACGCATTATAGGCGTGAGAAGGAGATCCTCGAAGCATTCTTCTCAGGCTACAGGAGTGAGTATCCTGAAGGCGAGGAGGTTATTGAGAGGATGAAGCGCATAGAAAAGAGAGGGAGGTATGTCTCTGCCCGTTGAGCTTGCGTTTGTAACCAGCAATGAACACAAGTTTAGCGAAGCTGAGGAGATTTTAAAAGGCGTGGCAAGGCTTCGGTGGAGGCAGGAGAGCTACCGCGAGGTTCAAGCAGAGACGCTTGAAGAGGTGGTAAGGGAGGCGCTTACGGAAATACCCGGCGACAACTTCTTTATTGAGGACGCCGGGCTATTCATCACTGCACTCAACGGTTTTCCCGGGGTTTACTCTTCCTATGTTTTCAAGACGATAGGCAATGAAGGCATTCTGAGGCTGCTAAGTGGCGAGAAAAATCGAAAGGCAAGCTTCCTGAGCGTCGTGGGGCTGAAGCTTAAAGGCGAGATGAAGCTTTTCACCGGCGAGGTTCGCGGAAGGATAGCCCCTGAAGCGAAGGGCAGCGAGGGTTTTGGCTACGACCCGATTTTTATCCCCGAAGGCTACGACAGAACCTTCGCAGAGAACCCCCAACTAAAACAGAGGGTGTCGCACCGCAGACGAGCCCTCGAGAAGCTGTCAGCATATCTTAAGGCTACCCACCACTTCTGAAGCTCTCTATTGCAGCGGTGAGATTTTTCGACAGTATGCTCACATTATCAGAGGCGTTGCTCTCGGGGGTTATCTCTTCGATGATGCCCGTAACCGCCTCAAATTTGCTCGCCAGCTTTTCCAGCGCCTCGGATACATTCTCCCTGTAGCTTTGCTCCACCTCTTGGGCGCGCAGCGAATATTCATCCCCGCTGATCTCGCCCTGAATCCGCGCCCTGAGAAGTTCTGACTGAGTGTCCACCATTTTGCTTGTGGACAATGTTATTGTATACATAACACCCGCGAATAGTGCTGCGATGCCTATAGCAATAGCCAAATAAGATTTTCCCAGCATGCTTCCCCTCACAGGTCTGGTTTATGTCAATATTTCGTTTTCGTATTATCTTTGTGGTAGGTAATATTAAAAGGTTAACAAACTCCTGGGGGTTCAATTATAAATATGATTACATGGTATGAACATTTTCGGGAAAAATAATATTTATCATTATAAATAATGACAGTTTCTCAACGGAGGTGTTTAAATGGAAAAGCCAAGTGTGCATGAGACTATAAACGAGATGTATCAGAAGGTTAGAGAGGATGGTATCTCCAGCGTGGCCGACCGCTACGAAGCCCAGAGCAAGAAGTGTACCTTCTGTGTTCAGGGGCTTAGCTGCCAGCTCTGCAGCATGGGGCCTTGCAGAATAACTGAGAAGGCTCCATATGGTGCCTGCGGTATTGACGCAAATGGCATAGCAATGCGCAACATGCTCCACAGGAACATAATGGGCACCGCAGCTTATTCCTACCACGCTGTGGAGGCAGCAAAAACCCTTAAGGCAACAGCCCTAGGTAAGACTCCCTTCAAAATAGCAGTGCCTGAGAAGCTTATAACCTTTGCTCAGGCTCTGGGTATTGAAACAGAGGGCAGGGATATAAACGACATAGCCGTAGAGGTTGCTGACTTTGTTATCACCGACATGAATAGAGATGCAGACGATCCGAGCAAGCTTGTGGAAATTTTTGCCCCGGAGCAGAGGAAGAAGCTCTGGAAGGAACTGGGAATCTTTCCGGGCGGTGTCCTCCACGAGATAATGGTGAATGCAGCTTCGTCGATGACCAATGTGGACAGCAATTACGTCTCCCTAGCTCTTAAAGCGATGAGGATGGGCATAGCCACGGCGTTTCAGGCACAGCTAAGCCTTGAGGTTATTCAGGACGTGCTCTTCGGCGTGCCAAAGCCTCACAAGGGCTACGTCGACCTGGGTATCATCGACCCAGAGTATGTGAACATCGCCGTAAACGGACATGAGCCATTTGTGGGTGCTGCCCTGATTGAGCTTGCCAAAAGCGAGGAGGTTCAGGCAAAGGCTAAAGCTGCGGGAGCCAAGGGGCTGAAGATAGTGGGCTCCATAGAGACTGGGCAGGAACTTCTGCAGCGCTACAGCGTGGACGACGTGTTTGTGGGCTTAACCGGCAACTGGATAACCCAGGAGTACGTCCTTGCTACGGGCGCAATAGATGTCTTCGCAATGGACATGAACTGCTCCCTGCCGAATCTGGCTGACTATGCTGAAAAGTACGGCGTTACGCTTGTGCCGGTGTCCAAGCTGGTGAGAATGAGAGGTGTTGAAAATAGCCTTGACTATAAACCAGAACTGGTAAAGGAGCAGGCAGAAGAGCTCATAAACATAGCCATTGAGAACTTCAAGAAGAGGAAGGGCAAGCCCGCAAGGGTGCCAAAGCGCAAACAGGAAGTGGTTGTCGGCTTCTCCATAGAGAGCATTCTCGATGCGCTGGGTGGAAGCCTCGACCCGCTGCTGGAAGCCATCAAGAGCGGAGATATTAAGGGTGTCGTTGCCCTGGTGAGCTGCACAACGCTGAGGAACGGACCTCACGATGAGAACACAGTTACAATAGCAAAAGAGCTGATAAAGAGGGACATACTGGTGCTCAGCATGGGCTGCGGCAACGCCGCAGTGCAGGTCGCAGGCTTAACCAGCCTGGAGGCTCAGGAACTCGCGGGTGAGAGACTCAAAAAGGTGCTCAAGGCGCTGAACATTCCGCCTGTGTTGAGCTTCGGTACATGTACAGACACCGGCAGGCTGGCTCAGCTTGTCACAGCCATCGCCAACGCCCTCGGTGTGGATACCGCCCAGCTTCCAATCGCTGCAACAGCGCCTGAGTACATGGAGCAGAAGGCCACCATCGACGCCATCTTCGCTGTCGCTCTCGGAGTTTATACCCACGTTGCCCCGCTGCCCCCAGTTACAGGTGCTACAGAGCTTGTGAAGCTCCTCACTGAGGACGTGGAGAACATCACCGGTGGCAAGCTTGCACCAGAGTGTGACCCCTTCGAAGCTGTGGACTGGATCGAGAAGCACATAATGAAGCGCAGAGAGGAGCTGGGCATTTAAGTGCCCTCTCCCCTTTTTCTTTTATTGCGCCAGATGGGAGGATTTTCTCTTCGAGTTACATTTCTTCTAATTCAGTATTCAACTCAAATCAACCTGTTAAAATAATCAATTGACACATCGATGTCAGTTTCATTGCTTTTCAGCCTTAGATTTTCTTCAGGTTTTCTATCGCCTTGCTCAGGAGGAGAATTAATAACTTAAATTCTACAATATTATGGTTTATACTAGCAACCTCAAGGGGCGCACTGGAGGTTTTAGAATGATCCTCAAAGGCAATATTGTGGACGTAGAGAGGGGTGAAGTCTATGCCGGGGAGGTGGTTTTTGAGGGAGGAGTTATCAGAGAGGTGCGCGAGACCAGAGGCGAATTCTCCAGCTACATTCTTCCCGGGCTGATTGATGCACACATCCACATAGAGAGTAGTATGCTCGTGCCCAGCCGCTTCGCTGAGATGGCGACAGCTCATGGTACCGTCGCTGTCGTGGCTGATCCCCACGAGATAGCCAACGTTCTCGGCATCGCTGGCATTGAGTACATGATACGCGACACCTCCCGCGTGCCGCTGAAATTTTACTTCACCGCCCCCTCGTGCGTTCCTGCAACGCCTTTTGAAACCTCCGGCGCCAGTCTGGGCGCAGAAGATGTTGCCTCGCTGCTCGCTCGGGAGGAGATTGTCGCCCTTGGAGAGGTAATGAACTACCCCGGCGTTGTTGCCCGCGACCCTGAATTAATGGCCAAGCTGAATGCCGCTAAGAAGCTGGGAAAACCCATAGACGGCCACTGCCCAGGACTTAGAGGCGAAGCACTGCGCAGCTATGTGGAGGCCGGGATAAGCACAGAGCACGAGTGCACATCGCTGGAAGAGGCGGAGGAGAAGGCAAAGCTCGGGATGAAGATAATGATACGCGAGGGCAGCAGCGCAAAAAACCTTAAAGCACTGGCTCGCTTCAAAGGTGAAGCTTTTCTTGTGAGCGACGACGTCCATGCCAAAGACCTGCTCCGCGGGCATGTGAATTACCTGCTCAAGCGAGCGGTTGAAGAGGGAATGGACGAGGTTGAGGCTGTGAGGAGGGCATCGCTTTACCCTGCAAAGCACTACCGCTTAAACGTGGGGATGCTGCGCGAGGGCGATCCCGCTGACATCGTCGTGGTTCGCGACCTGCGCAACTTCACCTGCGTAGAGTGCCACATCAACGGCACCCTCGTGGCGGCGCGGGGAAAGGCGCTCTTCAAAGCTTCACCGCTTGAAGGCGAGAATACAGTAAAGGCGAGCGTTAAATCTCCTGAAGACTTCCGAATACAGGCGAAAAAAGCCAAGCCAAAGGTTAGGGTGATAAGGGTTGTACCGGGAGAGATAGTCACCGACGTTGAGATTGCCGAAATTCCCGGGAAAGAGATTAAAGCAATGCCCGAGCGGGACATTCTCAAGCTTGCGGTGGTGGAGCGCTACGGTGGCAATGGCGTTGCAACTGCACTGGTTAAAGGCTTCGGGTTGAAGAAGGGAGCCATAGCCTCGAGCATCGCTCACGACTCCCACAACATAATCGCCGTTGCCGCTACCGATGAGGACATGGTGGAGGCCGTGAATCATGTTATACGTATGCACGGCGGCATTGCTGTTGTTGCGCATGGAGAAGTGCTCGCATCGCTGGCACTGCCCATCGCAGGATTAATGAGCCCTGAGCCAGCTCAGCAAGTGGCTGAGAGAATGGAGAAGCTCAACCAGGCAGCACGCAGCCTCGGATGCAAGCTTGAGGCACCGATTATGGCGCTTTCCTTCCTGGCGCTGCCCGTGATACCAAAGCTGAAGCTCACCGACCAAGGTCTCTTCGACGTAGAGAGGTTTGAGTTCGTTGAGCTGGAAGTGTGGTAGCCACCATGAGGCTCCTCCACCGCTGCTTTTTTGCACAAATGCAGAGGATTTGGAACTAGCTACCTCTTCCTCCCCATATACTCCTCCAGCTTCCCCTCCGCCTGCTTCCTCTTACACCATTCGCGCAGGGTTTCCCTTTCACCGAGGTACTTATAGTAGGGCACGCCGTAACCGCAGCTTGTCATTACCTCCTGTATGTGCAGCAGGATTACCTGCCTCGCATAGGAAGGTACCTCCAGCTTCATCCTAGCTAATAAGCCTCTTCTCTCAGCCTCATCAAGGGGGAGCACCTCTCCCCTGCAGTACAAGCGGAGAACCATCGGCTTGGCGTCGAAGCTGCAGAACATCACCGTAACCATCCCCCCCTGGGCTATGTGCCTCGCGGTCTCATTGCCGCTTCCCGGGTAGTCGATGTAGGCAACGGTTTTGCTGTCGATTACCGAGAAGGTTTTGTACCCCTTTGGAGAGATGTTGACCCTCCCTCCATCGGGAGGAGCAGAGGCGACGAAGAATATCCTCTGAGCCTCAATGAACCTTTTCAGCTCCTCATTCAGCTCCGGGTAGAATTCCGCCATTACACTCTCTCCCGAATTCCTGAATCTTACTTCAGCACTTCAGCCTTATCAGATTTTCGCTTTTAAAATTCTCTTTGGAATCCATTATTCTTTTAGTCCTACATTAGCCTTATTCTGACATGTAGGTTGAGCGCCCCAAGTCGGCGACCAGCGTGATTTCAATCCTACATTAGCCTTATTCTGACCGGTTGTCCTCTTTAAAAGCCTGTATGGTCTGCTTGCTTTCAATCCTACATTAGCCTTATTCTGACAGGCTACTATAACCACTACCTGATGTTCAAGCTCAGCCTATCTCGCCTATCTCAGATTTTAGCATGAATATGCTATAACCACTACCTGATGTTCAAGCTCAGCTTTCAATCCTACATTAGCCTTATTCTGACGACGACGTGCTGGTGGAGCCGGGCAAGGTGAATAAGCTTTCAATCCTACATTAGCCTTATTCTGACTGACAACTATGTCGCTCCCACAAAATACTACTGTGCCACTTTCAATCCTACATTAGCCTTATTCTGACGCAAGCGTCGAGGTACTTGTCAAGCGCTTTTGCATCCTTTCAATCCTACATTAGCCTTATTCTGACTTGGGATTAGCTGAAACTCCATTTTGCCGCTTTTTATTTCAATCCTACATTAGCCTTATTCTGACACGCTCGACATTTTCATATTTCGCCGTGATTCCATATAAAATTTGCCTATTTTCGTGTGGTGCCGTCGTGGATCTCCAGTAGTGCACCTACTTTATAAACATCCACGACTCAAAGGATATTGCTCGGCTCCACTTTGGGCTCGCCTATAAACTTTTTCTTCAAATACTTGGAGTCATTTAGTATGTATATAATCACCGAGTCCTCTTCTGGTACTATAATTTCTTTCAACCCGAGCTCTATCTCCTTGAGTGCCGAGTTTGTCAGCGCACCCTCAAACACAGAATTCTGTATCCAGTCCAGGTACTGCCTGAGAAATGCTCTAACCTTATTAACCCGCTCCACACTTATGTCATAGACTATAATAACATACACTACCACCACATCCTGAAGGCAGCATACCTGCTTGTGCCCAAGAGATGCTTAATCAACTTGTAGCACTCTAGGCGAATTAACCTGCGGTATGAAACCTTTCTGCCCAGCGAGCGGTGCTTTATCGTCGTTTTAAGGCGCTCGTCATAATGCTGCAGGAAGATGCGCCTCCCTTCTTCATTCAGAAGGCAGTAGTTCAGCTCACGTTCAAAGTGCTCCTCACGCAGAATGCCCTTATTGAGCAGCTTGAATATCACGCGGTCGCCGAGGAAGGGCTTGAAAATCTCGCTTATGTCCAGGCTGAGCGAATACCGGCGCTCAAAGGGCTCGTGCAGATACGAAATCGCCGGGCTCAGCTGGGTGTTGTATATCTCGCCCAGTGTGGTGGCGTAGACCAGAGAGTTGGCAAAGGATATTAGAGCGTTGACCATGTTCTTCGGCGGTCTTCGCGTGCGCTTTTCGAACCTGAACTTCTCTGGCAATATCTCATCGAAGGCGGAATAGTACACGCTGCGCATGTTGCCCTCTACGTTCATGAGTTCTGTTACTTTTCTTGCGTCGTCTATCCTGCCTTCCCATTCCTCAAACGCCTCAATCGCCTCTTTTGCCTTGTAGTACTGCAGGTTCTTCTTCATATTCCACGCCGCGCCCCTAACTATCTCCTTGGCAAGGAACATGCGCTTTCCGTGGTCGAGGTAGTGCTCCGCCTGCCTCACTATCACTTCCCCTGAGATGAGGCTTTCCCGCGGGTAAAAGCTTCCCTCATAGTAGCCGTAGTGGTTGAAGAAGTGCACACAGATGCCCTGCTTTGCTAAGTAGCTCATAACCCCAGAGGTGAAACTCACCCTTCCGTAGCAGTATATGCTGTGAATCTTATTCACGGGCAAAAGGTAACGCCCATCCTTGTTGACGAAGTACACCGTGTTCTCCTTCCGCTTGAGCACGCCATTGCGCGTTAGGTAGAAGTTCACCTTCATCTAAACCACCCAGCAGAACTCGAAGTAGCTGCATTTGCGACAGTAGCGCTTTTTCTCAGCCTTCGGGGGCTCTTTCTCAGCGACTATGCGTGCAATCTCAGCGAGGATTCCCTCTATCTCCTCCTCATCTTCGCTGCTCAGAATAACCTCCTCCCGCCTGCGCATCAGCGGGTAGTTTATTATCCCCCTCGCCTTTACTCCGCGCTGCTTCAAATAGTAGAGGTAGTAGAGCATCTGATAGCGATGCGCTTTCTCCATGCGCCTGGACTTCTTAACCTCGTGGAGCACTATTTCGTCGCCACGCTTGAGGAAGTCTATCTTTATTGCCCCAATGGCTACTTCCCGCTTGTGGCGCGTGTAGCTGCCCTGGTGAAGCACCCTGCCGAGAGCTACGGTATCGCTGGTGTGCTCCATAGTGGCGAGGTGGGAGAAGAGCCAGAGCTTTGTCTTGCAGATGAAATAGTAGTTGACCTGAACGCCTGTGATGTGGGCATGCTCAGCGTCGCTCAGCGAAAGCAGCCCCTCCATGTTTTTATTCTGAGGTTGTGGTTATAAGTAGGTTGTGTTTGCCGTAGTTCAGTCCTATAGTAAATATTTTTGTTGTAATGATTTGTAATTAAGTGTAAAGGTGATTTGGATGAGCAATGTGCAGGTGAGGTTGTCCAAGGAGTCGATCAGCGAGATCGATATGCTGAGAAGTAGGCTTGGAGGTTCACGCTCTGAAATCATAAGAAAAGCCCTTAATGCAGGTATAAGCCAGATAAAGGCTGAGATTGCCCTTAAGGATTATCTGGAAAATAGAACTACTCTGTGCAAAGCGGCGCATTTTTCAGGGATGTCTGTTGCAGAGTTCGCCGAGTATGCTTCAAAGAAGGGGGTTCCCTTCTACAGGTACTCTGCAGAGGAGGCTGAGGAGGACCTGAAGAGGCTGAGGAAACTCCATGAAGATTCTGCCTGATTCATCCAGCATAATCGCCCTGGCAAAGATTGGTGCTCTGGAGCTTTTAGAGAGGGTTTTTGGCAGAGTGGTAATTACAAGAGAGGTTGAAGGGGAGATAACAGCTGGAAACTTCCCGGAAGTGGGTGAAATAAAGAAGGCGATAGGAAGATGGATTGAAGTTGAGGAGGTAGAATCTGGGGAGTATATGGAGTTTGAAAGCCTCGGCGACGGGGAGAAGAGTATTCTGAGCTATGCGAAGAATAGCAGCGAAGATGTGCTTCTGATCCTTGACGAGGCAGAGGCGAGAGCCGTTGCAAAGGCGGAGGGGTTTAATTTTACCGGCACTATAGGGCTGATCGTGTTTGCCTGCGAGACCGGCAGGATTTCTAAGGAAGAGGCGGTTGATATTGTTAAAAGGCTTGCCAGAAGCGATTTTAGAATGACGTTGGGCTGTAGGGCTGGGCACTGGAGAGGCTCCCTGAAGCCAAGTGATTGGGAAATGGACAAAGCTTTCGCAGTCCTACAATAGTTACCAGAAATATGTAGTTATCTATAATCAAATGCTTCAATTCCACAGGATATTTGTTCTATGGGAAATACCCATCCCCATAATGTAATCAAACACCCTCCCTCAAGGTTCACTAAAATCTATAACATCGCCGATATATAGGTTACCACTACATTATTTGGATACACTCTAATATTAAACATATTAAAATATTTCCGCATTACTTTCAATTTCATCTAACAGTCCAAGTTCTGGATCATATTTGAGATCTGTTACTATAATTTTGTGTTTAGGATCTAGATCAAAAATATTTCCAAATTTGTTTTGTAAAGCAGAATACTTCCAATACGAAAGTGGAACAAGATATTTGTGAATTTCAATACCCTTTCCTTTTTCAATAACCTCAATAGCTTTATCATAATATCTCTTTGGAATAACGTCCAGCCCATTAAACATAGAGTAAAATCGCTCTTCACTCTCCGTTTTCTTCATAGGTTGAAGATTTTCAAATAGTTTTAAGGCAGTATTTTTATTTTTTTTAATTTCTCCTATAAGTTCATTCTTAGCTCTATTATAAGATTTGCTTACAAGGTCTGGCAAAATAGATTCTTTCAATTCTTTTTCATTTAAGTTCTGCAAAATCTTTATACTATCTTCCACAACAGAATAGGGTTTATAAACTTTTTTATCATTTTCAGAACCTTTGGTAAGAACATAGACGTCAGATATTCTCCCATCTCTCCATCCCTGTCTGTTTACTCTCCCAAAGCGCTGCACAAGAGCATCAAGAGGCGCAGGTTCAGAAAGAATTGTTTTAAAACTAATATCCAGAGATACCTCAACAACTTGTGTTGCAACAACAAAATCATACATATCTAAATTTTCTCTTAATTTTCTTTCAAGTCTTTCTCTGTCTCCATATGTAAATCTGCCATGGAAAAGCATAACACGATAACCTAAGCTTTTAAGTAGCTTATTTATTTCAATTGCTTTATCTACAGTGTTACATGTAATTAATGCCGGTGTAAGATTTCCATTTTTAAATTTATCTGCAAAATTTTGAATATTTTCTTCAATTTCTCCATCTACAATTTTAATCCGATGCCTTGTAAAATAATCTGCCTCGTTGCTTGGAACTTCTATCTTCTTTGGATTCAACAATTCAATAAAAAGTTCTTCAATAAAGTCTGGTAGAGTCGCAGACATTATAAGTGCTTTGATACTATGTTCTTTTAGAATTTCCAACATTGCTATAATTATTCCTAGAATGTTTGGTTCATATACATGTATCTCATCAAAGATTAGTAAAGCATTTTCCAGCTCGCTTAGCGTCATTTCAAAGAATCCAACACCAAAAAACGCTTTCATTATCTGGAATGGAGTAGTCACCTTTAAGGGCGTAAATATTTTATGATAAAGACTTGAAAGGCGTTTATATTCAAAATTCGAAGCATAGAGATAATATGATGATGAGCTGTGTAAAACACCAACTAACTCTGGACTTTTAAAATATTCAAGGATTCTTTCATGCATTGCATTAATACTTGATCTATATGGCAAAATATAGAAAATTCTATTTGAAATTCCATTTTTATTTTTAAAACTATTAGCATCTGCCCATAAAAGAGCGCATTCCGTCTTTCCATATCCTGTTGGTGCTCTAATAATGAGATTACCTATAGTTTTATTTGCAAGTTTCTGTAAAGGTCTCCATTCTTCTCTTGGAATTTTGAATGATACTGTTTCATCTATTAATGGAAGAATTCTTACTGAAATTTCTCCCGCAGACGATAAATGATCACATGCATTCAGCAATCCTTTTAGAAAAAATAACTCTTTTTTATATTTTTTCCAATTTCGGTCATACCAATTTAGTAGCCCATCAAAGTTATATTCTTTGATTTTACTTTTCCACTCAGTAGAAAGTTTAAACTTTTTGATAGCCTTACCAAAAACGTAGAACTCCCAGTAGGGAATTTTAGGCATGAAAACTTCTTTAACATAGTCAGAATTTTCAAGCAACTCATCAACTCTTTCAAGATAGCTCAACCATACAAATTCTTCGGCTTTAGTTGGTGCTGAGATATCATTCAAGTATTTGTGGTGTGTTAAAATTGCAAGAGCAATCAAATTTCTATCTTCCTCATCATAATCTAAAAACTCTGTGAATGCTGTTGAAAGAATTTCGTGTCTGTATCCCCACCCATCTCCTTTAGCCCCTTTTTCCTGAAAACCTTTTGAGCACTTACCAAGGTCATGCAAAATAATGGAGTAAAAAAGAAGTTCCCAAAAGTTTTCTCTCACTTCGGAAATCCACTGGAGTGTATTTTTCATGCTCTTCATCACATTTAAAGCATCATTGATATGGCATTCAAGAAAATAATTAGGATTAAACTTAGCCATGCAGACCTTCATAAAGCCATACTCCAATACCTAGTTCAGAATCATAGGGTAATTTACCTTCATAGATCTGTCTTCTTTTTTGAGCTGCATTTTTGGGAAATGGCAAAATCGTAAATGCTTTAACACTCTTCACCTTTCTCGGTATCGTCGAGTAGTCAAATTCTATTGGAAGTGCATGGACCAAACCCGGCAAACCCGAGGTTATTGGAACAACAGTTCCCCCAACAGGGATGTCAGTTTTTTCTTCAAGTTTGACTTTCTTAATTTCCTCTACGGTAGCTATATCACTTGAACGTCCAAGTAATAATTGAAACCTAGGCTTTTTAAAATATTCTCCCCATTCATCTGGTAGGAAAAGGTAGAGAGTGTTGTTAAATAACACTTTCCTCCTTATTACGTCGGTTTCAGGTTTACTTAAAGCATAAATTCTTTCAAGATCTTCCCCTTCACCCTCACTTAAGAAGACATAGCCAACAAATGAAACTTCACTAAAAGATGTTATTTCGCCTCTTGCTGCCGATAATATGCCCTGAATTGTTGAAAGTGGAGGTATTGGCAAGGTTGGTTGATAGCCTGACTGAAATGTGGGATATCTAAAGCTTGCAGTCCAGCTCTTTATTTTTACTCGTATCATAGATCACCCGTAGTAGTCTTCTACTTCTTTAGCAAATTTTTCTAATGCATCTCCAACTGTTGTAATTTCAACTTCAATTTTATTTTCATTAAGAGCATTTTTCACTTTTTCTAATTCGCCATCCCAATCTCTCATGAAGCCTCTATCTTTTCCTATGAGTAGTTTTTTCGGATTCAAGAGTTCGCTTAATTCGAGAATTCTTGAGATTAGGGCTTCAGAGTTAAATTTTATTTCTCCTCTATCTTCATAAACTATCTCACTTATGAATGGATTTATACCCCCTTCAAGCAAAGACAAGACTGTAAATTTCGGTGTTACATCTGTCAGATACTGGGTTTGCTTTGCTCCGCCAATTATATAGCGAAGAGATTTGATTGTCTCGCTTGCTCTCTTCTTTCTGATTTCTTTAGGCATTATCAATTCTTTTTCATTAATTTCAGCCCCAAATTCTCCTGCTTTCGATATAATTGCTCTATATTCCTTCTGTACCTCTTTTAGATTTTTCGGAATTTCATCTACTTTTAGCAGATTTTTGAAACCAGCTTTGTCAATTATGGTATATCTCCCAACAGCATCAAGATCTAAAGAAAAAGCGCCTTTAAGAACCGTAGAATAAAATTCTTGCGAATATGGAACGGGATCTCCTTCATGCCTCGAGGCATACCCCTCATCCTGCGTAACCGAACTCCTATCTGGAAGTAGAGATATCAGAGGGGTATTCTTTAGTGGAGACATCCTTGTGACGGTAATATTCACGTTCCCTTTCTTGAATGCCCTCATATATCCGAAAACGTCATCATCAGGATACTCTATTGGATTTGCAGCAGTAAAAACCTGCTTTTCCTCTCTAAACATCGGTGAAAGATCCCAACTAAAATATTCTGAAAGCGCCCTTCTCCACCAGTAACGCCATGCCTGCGGTGAAACGTAGGGATAAGACAAACCACCTTTTCTCAGCTTTTTAACTCTGGTCACTGTTCTCTCTGGGAGACTCTCATCTATGCCAAGCATGTTCAAAGCCGAATGCGGCGCATCAATCAAAACCATACCTACTGCAAACCTCATTCTTCTCCACCTCCATAAATAGCGTATTCTTCTTTAATATTACCTTCACTAAATTCCTCAGACTTTGCTGATTTCATGAGTCTATCATGAAGTTTTTCGTATATACGGAAAAGTAACAAATTCTTGGATGTCCTCCAAGAAATGTTCATATCTTCCCCATAAGCTGTGAGAATCCTTGCAAACTCATCAAATGTCATCAGAGGTGTCTCTATACCGAAACTCTGTCGAAGCTTTTCTACACGAATAAAGAATGCTTCAAACTGGTAACGTTTTTCAGCACGTTCTAAGCTTCTTACTTCATCGTCAAGTTTGTGGTCTGGCAGCCTCTCTAAGCTCTCCACGATTCTATCTCCAACTCCTTTTATAAATTCCAGTGATTTTTCATCCAATCCCATCACCTCCTTACAATAGAAAGCTAAAAGATTCCAGCTTGCATTTACCTTTTTTTCTTTTGAATTATAAAAATACGGTAATATGCTTTCGTTGTTCAAAAGTCTTGAATAAACAGTATTCCTTCTTTCTCGTTCAAATTTTTCGAATTCTGTCTCACTTGGCAACTCTCTCCAGCCCTTAGCGACTATTTGCTTCCACCCTCTTTCATCCACAAGATTTGCATAAGCTACAAATCTTAATACAGGTGCTGGGATGTGAATTACATCTAGAAGTTGATTTTGATTATTGCATATAAAATAGTAAAGCGTTACTGAAGCGTTCTCCCAGAATTCATCTCTCTCAATTTTTCTCGTTATTTCTCCTATAACATGGAAAAGAAAGTTTTCTGGCCTTCTGAACCCTTTTGCTCGAGATGCAAGTTTACTCTTCATTACATCTTTAAGAGCATCACTGCACAGCTCAAGCATTAGTTCATAGGGATATGCATGAACTACCAAGACCCTTGGGAGTCTGTAAGATGCAAGCGGCATGAATTGTGTTAGGAAAATGCAATGAGCACAAATGTCAGCGCCTCCAGAATCTGCAGAATGGAAGAAGTTGGGAACACCACCAGTCCCAAGTAGTGGAAATACCGATAGATAAACTTCCTTTTTTGTATATGCGGGCATCCTCCCACATAGAACGCATTTTGGCAAATCCTTATCATCAACGCCGAATTCTTCCAAAATATTCTTAATATTTTCTGATATGGCTTTTTGTGATCTTTTCTTAGCCATACTTGGATTTGCCATCAATATTCCGCTATTCGGAAAAATCATTCCATGGATGTAACTTGAACTCCACTCCTTTACTGCATAAAGTTCCGATGCAAACTCTATCGCCTTTTTCAAATCTTTTCCCGTAAGCTCTTCCGGCTTATTTTTACCAGTAATTAGTAGTATCGCCGCTAACCCTGCATCTACGAATGGGTGCCCTGTCCAGTAGAACTTCTTCTGGATGTCTTCTATTTCACCAACCACCTCAGCAACACTCTCACCTTGGGGCATTCAAAACACCCCCTCCATTTCTACCATCCCCTATCAAACATGGTACTACTTAAATGTTTCGTTATACTGCCCTTTTTTCTTTTCGAGGGTATAGTGGCTCTAATATTGCCTTCGCCAGTGCTCGCAGAACGTATCAAAGCGCGGCGCAGTTACACAAAAAACCGGAACAAAGGCAACCTGCGTATCCTCAATCTTCTCACGCCGAACTCCATGTCAGTAAAAACAACCGCTCTCTCTGGTTTGTAGGCTCTTAGAAAGCTGCAGAAAATTCTCCAATTTTTCTTCAATTTTCCATGGATAATACTCCATGAATTACAATGTTATTAATGGGCTATCGCTGCACTCCTATGCATATAAAAGGAACCTGTATCGATGGGGATGCGGGCAGCTTCAATAGCACTTTTCAAATAATTTGGGCGAAAGTATATAAACTTCTTTCCATAATAATTTAAAGATAGTTTAAATTAAGGAGGTGGGTGTTGCGTGGGCATGGCAAAAAAGATGGTTACTGTGTATGCTCTTCTCATATCCCTAGGCGCAGCTGCTGCGCAGATGATGGGGGGCTATGGAGAAGGCGGCTATGGAATGATGGGCGCACCCGGTTATGGTATTGAGCCAAATACAAGCTACTACTCCTATCGGGGCTATCAAACCTATCCCTACGGATGTGGTGGTATGCCCATGGGTGGCTATGGTATGGGTGGCTACGGCATGATGCCAATGATGGGTGGCTATGGTGGTTATGGAATGATGGGAGCCTATCCGGGCTATGGGATGGGCTACTCTGGTGGCTGGCTCCTGCTTCTTCTTTTCATAGCCGTGGCGGTGGTTCTAATTTACTACGCAAGGGGTAAGGAAACTGCCCCTTCGAGAGCAAAAGATATCCTGGACATGAGGCTGGCCAAAGGCGAGATAACCCAGGAGGAGTACAAGAAGCTCAGAGGGGTGATTGAGGGTTGAAAAAGGGCATCGCAATAATAATTGCAGCGGTTCTCGCATTCCTCGCTATTGGCTTGTACAACCAGTACTCATACTACAGAGCAGCACCATTCTATGGCGGTGGAGGGATGATGATGGGCACCCCTTATCAGGGTGCACAGCCCGGCTATCTGCAGCCAGCGCCGCAGATGCAGTTCTCCTCAAACGGTGAGATGATCTATTATACTGGCGTCAACAAGAGGGGAGAGCGTATTGTGCCCAGGTTCGGTGGACCCATGTGGCTCTACAGGCACGGCGGAAGCTGTGTATCCTGCCATGGTCCAGACGGCAGAGGTGGCAAGCCAGTGATGATGTGCTCTGAGGTTCCGCCGGACATAAGGTACAGTGCGTTAACCAGCGAGGAGATGGAGCACGAAGAGGGCGAAGAGCACCCGCCCTATAACGAGACAACGATAAAGCGGGCAATAACTCAGGGTTTAAACCCCGCTGGCGGGGAGCTTGACCCGTGCATGCCCAGATGGGCAATAAGCGAGAATGACCTGAACGACTTAATCCTATTCCTTAAGGAGCTTGACAGGAGGTGAATAATATGGCGGTAAAAAACGATAAGCTTGTGGCTGGAACTATCCTGACGGTGGTTGGCTTGCTTGGTCTGAGCTCAGGTGGAATGATGGGCTACGGAGGAATGATGGGTGGCTACGGGATGATGGGCGGCTACGGCATTGGATTTGGGTTCTTCCCACTGCTGATAAGTGCGGTGTTTCTGGGTATAACCCTCTTCGGGGTCTACCTGATATATGAGGCGGTGAAGTGAGGCGTCCGCGGATTGGAAAAAGAGGCTGCTACAAATATACACATCGATAAAAAAACGCATAAATATGCGAAGGGTGACGTTAACTGAGAGGCGGCTTCGCGCCTTTATGGAATTTTCTAGAGAGCTTATTGAGAACAGTAGAAGGTCAGAGGCAGAGAGAAAACCTCTTCGCTCCAAGCGTTAGATTGATGTCCTTATATCTGTAGGCGTCGACATTTTTTACCACCTTCCGAAGGGCATTTTGGGAGTTACAACTTCTATCCTCCTGCCGAAGGCATACTTAATCTTTGCATTTCTGTACATTGCTTCCATAATCTTATTCGTGGTAAACAAGAAATCGTAATCGAGAAGAGTTTCCGGGTTTCTAAGGGTTATCTGATTCTCGGTATTAGATATAACTGTAAGATTCCTCTTATCTGCAAATTCAATTATTTTATCTCTGTTCATTTTACTCAAAACCACAACAAAATCCACATCAAAAGAGGCGCTTATTACCCCCATACAGACATAGCTGCCGCTCCCGTTATTGCAAATTCTATTTTATTATCCCGCAGATAGTTCAGAATAGTAATGAGTTCTTCCATCCCGCCTGATTGCAGCTATTTATATCTAACTTGTAGTGTATTAAAACCTGTCGTTCAATACTCCGATGGTTTTATGACGTTTATGCCTGTAATGTTATCGAAGTGGCGGTCGTTGGTAATTATAGTGTCAATAAACCTCTCCTTCATTACTGCAATATAGACACAGTCAAAAAAGTTTATCTTATACCTGGAGAATATCTCTTCTGCCATAATCAGGTGTTCTTTTCCAACAGGTAAAACCTCCATGGATAAAGCTAGGAGAAGCTCCACTGTTTTTAAAGCAGTTTCCTTTGAGTCGTATCTGTGGATGACCTCAGCCACCTCAGCCAAATTTAGTGATGTGGTGTAAGCTTCCAGCTTTCCCCTCTCTATGTCTTTCACTATCTTTATAGAGCCCCCGCCAAATTTCCTGTGAGCCTGAGCCGCGTATATGAAAATGTTGGAGTCCACAAATGCCCTCATAACACCCCTGCCCTTACCCTATGGGTTGCCTCTACAGCGTCTTCTTTCATTCTGCTTATTCCGTAGAGTTTTTCGGCGATGTTCTCCACTTTTTTTGGAACTTTAATTTCAATACCGTCTTCCTTGGGAATAAAAGCAACCGTGCTGCCTGCCTTTATTCCATACGCCTCCCGGAGCTCCTTGGGAATGGTAATCTGAAACTTGCTCGTTACTTTGGATTTGTATACCATTCTTACCACCATACCTTACTGAAGGATTAACGTGTAGTGCTTTTGTAGAATCACCTCTGCATCTTCACCTCCATGAAGCCAAAGCCGAGGGAGTTGCGTTCTCCGAAGCCGGCGTCTAAGCCGAACTGCAAAAGCTCGCGCTGCTCTCTCGTTAAATGCGAGAAGTGAAACTCCCACAGAGAGGCGAACACCCTTACTTCGCGGTTTTTGATGAGCA
>MTME02000008.1 GCA_002011115.2 Candidatus Pyrohabitans sp. JdFR-17 | reverse complement strand
CGACAGATGGCTCGTTCTATGCAAAGCAGGCGGAGGAGAAGGCGCTGGCTCTTGCCAGGAGCTTCGGCTCCAGTATTGCTGCGATTTACGTCATAGACAAGGCGCGCTACCAGTGGGCAGAGGAGCTTATGCAAGAGATATACGAGAAGACAAGGAAGGAGGGGGAAGCGGTGCTGAGAGCATTTAAGGAGAAGGCGGCGCAGCACGGAATAGAAGCTGAGACAAAGTTCCGCGAAGGCATACCCAGCGAGGAAATAGTTAAAGAAGCTGAAGCTGGAAGCTACGACCTCATAATCCTCGGCTCCCGTGGCATGAGCGCAGCAGAGGAGGTTGCCCTTGGAAGCGTGGTGCAGCGCGTTGTGAGGCGCGCACCTTGCGATGTGCTTGTGGTGAAGTAGTAATACCAGCAGCCGCTGCCAGTTCCCCAATCAATTGGCACCTGTGTTTGTCCAATAGCGCCGGGAATTAATCCGATAGTTTAGATTTTAAAATTAAAAAAGATAGGTAATACGGTATCGAAGACCGTTATGTTTCCATCTCATTTACCCACATATCCCAGTCGGGGGAGAGGTATACCAAAGTTACCCGTTTCGTGCGAAGCACTATAGAGTGACGGAGGAGAGGGGAAATACCCTCGGAAATGGTGAGGATGGCTTCCCGTTTCGCGTAGCGATAGGGAAGCGAAGGTTTATAAGGGCGGGTGCGGCGCCCTTATATGACGGACTCGGCGGGATTCGAACCCGCGATCTTCGGCTTAGAAGGCCGACGCCCTATCCAGGCTAGGCTACGAGTCCTCACTAAAACTGTTATAGAGGAAGAATATAGTGCTGTTGAAAAGAATTATTAAACTCCGTTACCCTATCGTTCCCTCGTAGTTGCTCGGGAAATTACCAGCACTCAAATGCTGAAGCGCTGAAATAGAATTTAACCTCCCTGAACTCACCACTCGACTCGTACTTTGAGGCCCTGCAGATGTTCACCAGGCTGAGCTTAAGCCGCGCCACGAGCATCTCCCGCTCTTCAGGCTCCTCATGGGAGAACACCCCAACGCGACGCAGCCCCACATGCTTTTCCATTATCCTTGCGAGAACACCCTCTGCGCCCGGAACGAGGTCTTCAAGGCTGTGCGGGGTGAGAAACACCAGGTCGCCAACTTGCGCGCGCGAGGCAGCGAGCACATTCTGAGAGCTTCTAAGCTCGACGGTTTTAATCCCGTGCTCCACAAGCTCGTCTATAACGCGCTTGGAAATTCCTGTCAAGCCATAGACCTTCATCCTCACCACCTAGTAAAACATGGGCAGCTCTTTAACCTCCTGCTGCTTGAGCTTGCGGGTTTGCTTTGCAAGTTCTTCCATCTTTGCCTCTATCGCTTCTGCCTCCTGGATTAGGGGCTCTACATCTATATCGAAGCCATGCAAGCGGTTAAGCACCTTTATTAGCTCCGCCGCACCCCTCGGGTCAGGGTTCATTCCCGGCGTCTGGGCGAGCAGGCACAGTGCGGGTAAGCCTGCCTGAGCACAGTCCAGCAGAAGCTGTCCCGGCATTCCACTAATCACACCCTCGCGCAGTATCTCCACATTCTGACTCTTAAGATACTCAATCATCTCCTTTGATGTTGCCACGCCGTAAACTGCAGGCTCCTTAAGAGGTGAAGGTATGCCTGCGAGGGTTATAACCTGCTCTGCCTTAACTTGTGAAGCCCATTCCGCAATCTTCTTACTCAGGTCGTAAACAAGCGCCGGAGCGATGGGCACATCGCTGTACAGCACCGCTACTCTATCTTTTGTATAAATCCGGAATGGGTGCTGGATAACTCCCTCGCGAAGCAGTGCCACCGGCGGAAGAAGACGCGACTCCACGAAGCCAGCTAGCTCCATCTCAAGCTTGTCTATCATGAAGTTCGCCGCTATCCCACCCACAAGGCCAACGCCGGGCAATCCTTCGATTATTATTGGAGACCCCTCAAGCTCCCTGATGAGGTTTATCCTAATATCCTCAGCCATCTCCATCCCTATCATAATTAGAACCTGAGTTCATATAAATCTTCGCAACCTGGCAGTTGTACTAGCTCCTCTGCAGGGATAATATAACCCGCGAGGTCGAATACGCGGGAAGCGCGTGCTATTACCGCCATGTCGCTGGTGCATACCACGCTCGCGCCGCTGGTGAGAAGCTCCGCATCCGGTGCGCGGGAGGTTCTCGCCTCCACGCTTATGCCACAATCTTCTGCTTTTGCATTTATGTAGGTGCATAATCTTCCGCTGAAGCTCACCATGGAGTCGAAGATGAATATAACTATAGCAGGGGAAAGCTCGCTTAGAGCCATGAAGATTCTATCAATGGCGACGTCGGTTATGCCACGAGTAAATCTGTGCTTCCCGTAGACCCCGCTCACATCGCGCACAACACCGTCGTCGCACGCGATTACCGGTTTCCCGCGAAGCCAGCTTTCAACGGTTATAAGAACGTTGTAGCCATCGATTGCCAGGCTCTGTCCGCTAATCTCTTCTGCAGTTATTAGTTTTCGTCTGTGCATCTCCGCCTCTGCACGAGGGTAAACGCAGCGCAGCAGAAGGTTTCGCTCCTCTTTGGTAAGCCTGTACCTGTCTCCCACCACCTTCACGGCGGTGTTCCGCCTGTACCCTCGCTCAAGGAGGTAGCGCAGATCGCAGATTGCGTCCTTCACACAGATTAATTATCGGTGGAAGAAAAGTATTTTATGGTAAGTAATGAAAATAAACGGGGGTATGTAGATGGCAACGATTATGGTTGTGGATGACGAGGAGGACATTATAGCGCTTATCCAAAAAATTCTCACCAAGGAAGGTCATACTGTAATAACCGCTAGAGATGGAAAAGAGGCGCTGCAAAAGTTAAAGGAGATAAAACCCGATTTAATCCTCCTGGATATAATGATGCCCGGAATGAGCGGGTATCAGGTGTGCAAGATGATAAAACAGAGCAATGAAACTCACTCCATAACCGTTGCCATGCTCACGGTGAAGGCTGATGATGAGGATAAAATTCGTGCCCTCGAGAATAGTGGTGCAGACTGGTACTTCACCAAGCCCATAGATGTGAAGAGGTTTGCAAGGAGTATAGAATGGCTTCTAAAAAATCCTCCAAGAAGAGGTTAGCACATGCTATGCATCTCTATTACTTCTGGAAAAGGTGGCGTGGGTAAGAGCATAATATGCGCAAATCTCGGGGTTGCGCTCTCCGAGCTTGGCTACAGCGTTGCTCTGGTTGATGCGGATATAGAGGGGGCAACCCTGGGTTTACTTCTGGGATACAACCTGAATGATGATGCAACTCTACACGACTACCTCTCTGGAAACGCCACAGAGGAGGAGGTGTTAAAGAGGGTTAGTCCAATGCTGAATGTGGTTTTCGGGAGTGTGCAGCTCACCGCTCTCATGAAAGAGCTTAAACTTGATCGACTGGAGAGGCTTACCTCCTGGCTCAAAGAGAGGCATGACCTTGTGCTAATAGACACAGCCCCTGGTTTTGAGGAGGATGCCTTCGCTGCGATAAAAGCGAGTGATGCGGTTATCATAGTGCTCAACCCCGATATTCTCTCGGTTACCGGCGCCCTGAAGGTAAGGATAGTTGCAAAGAGGGAGGGGAAGCACATTCTGGGTGTGGTTGTTAACAAGGCAGGTCATGAGTATGACATCCCCACTGAGGAATTAGAGGCAATCCTCGAGGAGGAGGTTCTGGCGGTTATTAAAGACGACCCCACGATTAGAAACTCTTTGCTGGAGGGCACTCCGCTGGTCTCAGCGTATCCTCACTCTCCCGCTTCTCAGGGAATAAAAGAGCTGGCGGAGAAGGTTATTGAGAAACTCCATCACACAGGACGCGAAGCGTCCGGATAACTCCATCACCCTATCGTGCTTCGCACGAAACGGGTAACTCCGTCACCCTGAGCGCTGCTCAGGGCAACTCCGTCACACCGGAAGCAAGCTTCCGGGTAACTTCGTCACGCCGCAACTTCGTTGCGGGTAACTCACTCAAGATATATCGCTGGCTTCAGTGGCATAGCTTTGATGCTTTTCTTTGCGGGATCGTATATTCCCTGCTCCTCGGCGCGCTGCACCACAACGCTCGCCTCAAAGGTGCGCTCAAAGAAGGGCTTTGCCTCCTCGAGAACGCGAGCTTCGTCCACATAACCTCGGAACTCTATCTTCGCCGGGTCCTTTACCAGGGAAGGCAGGAGTTTGGCTATCTCCTTCCCGTGCCTCCTGAGCTCTTCCTCCTGCATGAGCACCTGCATGGCATTCTTCAGCTCAGGTTTGAGCTGATTGAGCACCTCGAGCATGCGCCACTTCCAGCGTGGTGCAACGTAGAGGTATATCTTTTCTGGCTTGAGGTTTGTTACCTGCACTATGCTCTCAACATCTGCGAGGGTGCGCGCTACAAGCTCTTCACCAAGCTCAGCTTCGACGTTCACAAGCTCCTCGCGGTAGCTCGGCCACTTAGCCAAGCTCACGTAGCCCTTCTCGCCCAGAAGGCTCCACACCTCTTCGCTTAAAGCAGGAGCGTAGGGCGCGATTAGCTTTACCCAGTCGCGCAGCACCTCGAGGAGTACCTCCTTATTGGGCTCGTCCCTGCGCAGGTACCACCTCACGTCGTTGTAGACATCGAAGAACCCAGCCTGCAGAGCCGAGCGGGTCTTGAACTCCTCAAGGCTTTCTGTAGCGCGCTTTATGTGCCTCTGCATCCTGCTTCTCAACCATGCGTCTATGCTCTTCTCCTCTTTGCGGTAGTTCTCCAGGTTAACTATCTGCTTCGCTAACTCAAGGAAGGCGGCAAGATTGGAGGCCATATCTTTTGCATTCTTTGCCCGCCAGTCAGGGTCACGCATGCCCTCGCTGGCGTAAAGCAGGGTGCATCGCGTGACGCTGGCCCCGTAATCGTGCAGCGCGTCTTTAAGCGTGATGAAGTTGCCCTTGCTCTTGGACATCTTCTCACCTTCGATGCTCATCATCCCGTTGACGCCTATTGCACGGGGCCAGAAATCGCGATCAAAAAGCGCCACATGGTGGAAGATGAAGAAGGTCAGGTGGTTGGGTATCAACTCTTTGGCGGAGTTTCTCAAGTCTACTGGCATCCAGTACAGGAACTCCTGACGCATCTCTTCAAGTATATCCACGGCGATTCCGCTCTGCCTGGCAACCTCTTCCACACTGCCCTTTCCGTAGAACAGGTAATCAAACACTTCTCGCGGAAGGTTCTCTCCCTTTATCCCATGCTCATTTATGTGCTTGGCTATGGTGTAGAATGCCATGTAAACGGTGGAGTCGCTCAGCGTCTCCACCTTCCACTCGGGGTCCCAGGGCAGAGGCGTACCCAGCCCGGCTTTTCTCGCACAGGCCTTGTCTTCCAGCCACTCTATGGTATTTTCAAAGTTGGAGCGCGCCTCCTCCGGGAATATCTTCATCCCAGCCAGAGCCCCTCTCACGCGAGCCTTCCATGTTTCGTCGCTGTACTTGAGGAACCACTGGTCCTTGAGGATTTTTACAAGGCAGCGCGTGCCACAGCGGCATACAACCTCTTCTGTAAGCTCGTACATTCTGTCGGCTATACCCTGATTGATGAAGTCAGCGATGAGCTCCTTTTTAGCCTCGTTCACCTTCTTGCCGGCGTACTTGCCAGTAATCTCCTTGAGCACACCCTTATAAAACTCCTCCTTGTAAATCTTCTCAGTCGCCTCTTCCAGGCGAGCGTCGTGCTGATCAGCAATGCCCATGCGTTCACATATCTCTATCGCTGGATGCTCTCCATAATTCGGCACCTTTATTAAAGAAATTGGCTCAATGCTGAGAAGCTCCTCCTTTGTAATGCCGTACTTCTCCGCCTGCTCAGGTGCGCGCTGGAGGTCTTTTAAGGCTATGTAGTCGTAGGGTGCATGCGAGGGCACAGACATAACCACGCCTGTGGCGTTGTCCGGGTCAACAAAGCTCGCGGGCAGGATGAGAATCTCCCTCTGGGTGATTGGATCAACACAGCGCTTGCCTATAAGTTTCTCTCCGGGAATCTCCTCCTCTACGCTAACATCATCCTTCTGCTCCTTTATTTTCGGCACAGCCTCCTCGCTAACTATCCAGCGCTCCCCTGCGACGCGAATTTTTACATAGCTCGCCTCAGGATTGAGCCACATGTTGGTCACGCCGTAGATCGTCTCTGGTCTGAGCGTTGCCGCCACGAGGTACGCGTCATCAAAGCGGAACTTCAGCAAGATGAACTCCGTTGGAGAAACGCCTTCGCCGCGCAGACGGTCGTGATCTCCGGTTGGTGATTCATCATGGGGACACCACACCACCGGGTGCGTACCTTTGGTGACATAGCCCTTATCGCGAAGGGTGAGGTACTGCCATTCAATAAACCTGGAAAAAGGCGGATGAAGCGAAGTGGTGGTGAACTCCCTGCGCCAGTCTATGCTGTGCCCCAGCTCCTTTAATGCACGCTTTGACTCGCGTATGTAGTACCGCGCTATATACTCTGGGTCGGTGAAGTTTTTAAGCTCATCCTCCGGTACACGGTCGATGTCACTGAAGATGCGGATCTGCTGCTCATCGCCGCGTTTAACGCGTTCCGCCGCGCCCGCTATGGGCTCGCCGGTGATGTGCCACGCCCAGGGGAAAAGCACATTGTAGCCCTGCATTCGCTTGAAGCGCGCATATACGTCGACGCGGGTTGAGGTGAATGCATGCCCTAGATGAAGGGGGCCGTTCATGTATGGGAATGGGAAGGTCACAAAAACCTTCGGTCTATTATCCGGGTCAGCTTCAAATATCCTATCCTTATCCCAGCGCTCTGCCCACTTCCTGTCTATCTCCTTGAGCTCATCCGCGCGCATCTTTATACCTCGCATTTTCTGAATCGCCCTCAACGCTATTAAAATTTTGCCCTTTCGTATCCCCGCTACGTGGCGTTGCTCACCAGGTAGAACCTCCCGCCACGTCACTTATGAATATTTCATAAATTGTATGATATTTTCTTATCTTTTCTTAATTTTTCCTAAACTTTCTTAAATATTCTTATAAATCTCTATTTTGTTTTATCTCTAAAATTCACGAAGGAGGTGCTCGCAGTGATAGATCTTGAAGTCTTCAAAACTTCCAGCAGTATGTTTTTTATAATCTGGGGCGGCGTTCTTGTGTTTTCAATGCACGCGGGCTTTGCCTTTCTTGAGGCAGGTCTGGTGAGGAGAAAGAATGTGGTGAATGCCTTCAATAAGATCCTCATGGAGTGGCTCATCGCAGCGGTGGGCTACTTCGTCCTGGGATATGGCATTGCCCATGGTATATACTTCGTCCTGATGAGCGTTGGAGCTATTGAGGAGGCAGGGCTGCAGTACAACCTGGCTCACTACTTCTTCATGCTGACCTTTGCCACAGCGGCGATAGCAATAATCTCTGGCGGAGTGGCAGAGAGAATAAACTTCAGGGCTCATCTAATCGCTGCTGTGTTTGTGACTTCCCTGATTTACCCATTCTTTGAAGGTCTTGTGTGGGATTCCAACGCTATTTTAGGCAATCCCTTGGGCAGCGATACAGGACTGCTTGCAAGGCTCTTTGGAGCACCTTTCCATGACTTCGCTGGTTCTGTGGTGGTGCACGCAATAGGTGGATGGCTTGCTCTGCCGGCGATCTACCTCCTGGGTCCGAGAATAGGCAGGTTTGTGAACGGCGATGTGAAGGAGTTCCCCATCCACTCTGTGCCCTACGTCGCCCTGGGCTCGTGGTTCCTCGCAATAGGCTGGTATGGTTTTAACGTCGCCAGCGCGGGTTCGCTGGATGCACTTAACCTGGGGCTGGTTGCGGCGAACTCGACGCTTGCCATGGCGGGTGGTGGACTCGTGGCGGCGCTGCTCTCAAGGCACGACCCCGGCTTTCTGCACAATGGTGTGCTCGCGGGTTTAGTCGCCGTCTGCGCAGGAAGCGACATCTACCACCCTCTCGGCGCCTTTGTTGTGGGCGCAGTCGCTGGCGCAATATTCGTGTGGGGCTTCAAGTTTGAGATAGACGTGCTGCGCATAGACGATGTGCTTGGCGTATGGGTGCTTCACGGCCTGGCAGGCGCCTGGGGTGGCATTGCTGCTGGCATCTTTGGTTTGCCTATATTTGGCGGCGCAGGCGGAGTTAGCTTCCTCTCTCAGCTTGTGGGCACACTTTTGGGCGTGGTTTATGCCCTTGTAGCAGCAACAGTTTTATACAAGGCTATTGATATCGCTATTGGGTTAAGGGCTAAAGAGGAGGATGAGCTCAGGGGTCTTGACCTTGCGTATCACAGAACCGACGCGTACCCTGAGGAAGCTGTGCTGAGGTGAAGATGATGAAGAAAATTGAGGCGATCATTAGGCCAGAGAAGCTGGACGCGGTTAAGCAGGCTCTTGAAGAAATAGGCTGCATTGGCATGACGGTAAGCGAGGTAAGAGGCCGAGGAAGGCAACGCGGGGTAGTGCACCAGTGGCGTGGCAGAGAGTATCGCGTTGACTTTCTGCCCAAGGTCAAGCTGGAAATCGTCGTGGGCGATGGGCTGGTGGAGAAGGTTATCCAGACCATACTTGAGAGTGCAAGAACCGGTAACATAGGAGATGGCAAGATATTCGTTGTGCCAATAGATGATGTTATTCGCGTGAGAACCGGTGAACGCGGAGAGGCGGCAGTAGGTCAGGAAGGAGATGCCTGCTGACCTACTCTCTCTTCATACTCTCCTTTATTCTTTCTACCGCTTCTACCACGTCCCTGCGGTAAACTTCCTTTTTCCGATATTTAGTCAGAGCCGCATATACGATAAGAATCAGCGCAGCAATACCCAGTGCCGGAGCCAGAAACTTTCTCAGGTTTATCTTTCTCTCTTCCTCCAGGAGTATAAGCGTCAGTGGCTGTGTAATCTCACCATCTTCACTGGCAACGATTGCGGTGAGAGTGTAGCTTCCTGGCAGTGCTTCTCTAGGAGGTGTTACAATGAACACCAGCTCCTGCATATAACCCGGGAGGAGTAGCCTTGTAATTTCTCCTGGGCTAACCTCCCAGCCTGGGGGTGCGATTATTTTGAATGTTAGATTAAGTGCCTCCAGCGAAGGGTTGATTACCCTCAGCTTCACCTCAGCCTCTTCCCCAGGCTTAGCGTACGTGGCAAGCGCCCCATAGAACTGAAGTACATCTATGCCACGAAGTGTCTTATAAAACAGGTTTATCTGTCGCAGAGGCCAGTATATATATGGAGAGTACCTCTCTGCAATTCTTGTAACCTCGTACTCTAACGTATAAGCCTCGTAAGGTTCAACGTCGCTGAGACGCCAGGCTATTACAGGGTCTGCCTCAATCACTGTAACAGGATTCTTGAATCTTATCTCGGCCACATTTGAGGCGATTTCCTTTGAAATCTCCTCCACAATCTCGAGTCTCTCCACTTTAACTCCGGAGTTCTCCACTTTTACCTTTACCCTGGCGGTGTCCTCTCGCTCATTCAGGTAAACCTCCCTGAGCACCGCAGGTTTCTCAAACCTGGGTGGGTAGGGTTTAATTCTAAACATGAAGAAGGCGCTTGCTTCTTCCTTCATGTTCTTGAGCAAAAGTACAGCCTTGTGGTCACTTGGTAGAGCGCTGAGGGGTACCTGTATAGTGAGGGTCACCTCTATGCTATCTCCTCCTTTAAGAGACATCTCCCTCGGCTCCAGAGTTACCCACTCTTGAGGCAAGCCTTCTATGCTTAGCCTGAGGTCGCTAACCTCCTCTCTGGAGGGATTCTCCACTTCAAAAACTACTGTGGAGGTGTCTCCAGGTTTTCCCTCTATCAGCACTGGTAAGAATGCAAACCTCAGGTGGGGGGTTTCCCTAATAAATGCCTCTCTGCTGCCTTCCTCTTTCTCGCTATCAGTTTCAACCCTCAACGTAGCTATTGCAGAGACGTATGATGATCGGTTGTCGTAGTATACCTTCGCCACTGCGTTGTAGCTTCCGGATGGAAGGGCTACCAGGTAGCTCTTAACCAGAGTTACGTTGTTCCCTGCAGCAAGCGTCATGGGCATTAGCACAATCTTATCAACAAGGGAACTGCCTGAGTATATTTCTATTTCTGGCTCTATTTCAGTATCCTTTGTACCGGTGTTTTCAACCTCTATCGTAAAGTCGACTATCTGATTTCTTGTTACAACATTGGGCACCACAGAAAAGGATGAAATCTTTATTTTTGCGAATGCAGAAGGTGTGGTGGTTAGCGTTATATTGTTTAGCACAAGGGCTTTGCCATAAACATAGCTGGCATTAGGATTGGATAAATTCGCCGGGTATGCGGGTAGAACAGTAACTTCACCCTGAGAGCTGTTCACTGCGTTTGCAATGAGGTAAAAGGTGGGGGTCTGGTTTGAAATAACACTCCTCTTTATGCTCCAGGAGGAGTTTCCTCTGAGAAGAAGGGTGATGTTGAAGAGTTCATATGAAGAGCCGTTCAATTCATACCACCCCTTCACCCTCGCTATTGCGTCCCTGTTATCCAGATTTTTTACACTGAAGGTGGCGTACCAGGTGTTGCTATAGTTGTTCTTCTGGATATCAAGGAGAAGGGGCACAGATGTGTAAACAATAGCCCTCGTAGCGTAGGTGAAGTTAAGGTAGGCATCGCCAACCACAAGTGTTGTAGAGTTGGGAAGTATAAATAGCTCCCCTGTGCTATTCGCGGGTATTGAGAAGTCCGCAAGTATGTAATCGTAAATCTGCTGAGCACGGAGGCAGTTACTCCCGCACACCGCCGAGCCATTGGCAACGGTGATGTTTGCGGTAATGTTCAGGGTAAAACTGTAGTTGTTGCTTATTCTGAAGCCCACCCTGCTTCCCTCCTCCCTCACCACTACGCTCAGGTTGAAGGGCTTCACGGGTACGGAGAACACGTAGCTCCCCTCGCCGGGAACAAAAAAGCTCCTGCCAGCATAGCTTATATTCGTGCCATAGGCTTGACTTGAGTTTATCAGAAGCTTGTCGGTATAAACCACCTGTGTGCCGTTGTGGTAGAACACTATGCCTCTGTACTCAGTCATGTTCAATGCCCCTGAGAGGAGCAGTAGCATGAGAATGCAGGCAGCGGTGAGAACCTTCATTCAGGATCAACCCCTATTATCTGTGCCCTGCTGAGGGTGAAGCTTCCGGAGGTGCTCAGGTTAAGGAGTACCTGCTTAGTCTCTCCGGCCCTTATGATATCAAATCCCCAACGGCGCACATCGCCGTTTACGGCGTAGCTGTCGTAGTCTCCGCTCATGCCAGCGATGGTTATGTTCGCAGGTACGAGCCAGTACACGTAGACACCGTGCTGGGTCTTGCCCAGTGCGGTGACGTTTATCCTAGCAGTGGTGCCATTTAGGGTTATAAAGGCGGAGACATTCCTATGATACAGTCCTATCCGGTAGTTCCTGCCGAACTCGCTTGTGCCGTAGCTAGGCAGGGTCGAGGTTGCCGTTATATAACTCAGCTCCTCCACTCCTCTGCCCGCGACGCTCAGGCTGCCGTTGAACCTACCCATAGCGTCGCTGGTGAGCGAGCCCAGGTAGAGCCAGCCTTCGCCATATTGGTCCGGAAGCGCTCCAAAAGCCGAGTAGTTGTTCCCCTGCAGGTCGTCGCCCGATGTGGAGTTTCTGACCAAGTACACCTCAACCTCGGCGCTGGCGAAGCTGGCTGAGCCGCCAACGCTCTCATTGCCTACAAAGCCTTCGATGTATAACTCGCTTCCGTTCAGGTAGGCTTTGGTTATCACAGGGTAGTCAATGCCGTAATTCGGCTGACTCGCGTTCAGCGTGCCATCGTTCAGCGTAACTCCGTCGCTGTCTGGGTTTAGTGTAATATCCAGGTCTATTCCAGTTCTTGTGTTGTTGAAGATGCTGTTCCCACCTATTGTGGCAATAGTCTGGTCGCTCACAACAACTCCTATATCATTCCCTTTAATCACATTGTATCTAACCACAGCTCTCGTGTATGGTCCGAGCAGTGCTACACCCCACCGCGAGTTTTCAGAGATGGTGTTGTTGAGTATCTCATTGTTAACATAGCTTGGATTTGTCCACACCACTACCTCAACGCCTGCACCACCGTCTATCCTCGCGATTGAGCCGTTGTTTCTGTTGTTCTCTATGTAGTTGTGGATAATTTTGTTTCCATCGGTGTGCAAACTTATGCCGTCGCTAACTGCACTTGCACCGCCGTTGCTGTGAATCCAGCACTCCTCCACAGTGGCATTGGCCAGGTTTCCATTGTTCACCACCACTGCATAAGCCTGGAAGTGGGCGATTATGTTGTGTAGGATGCTGGCGGAGAGGTTCACATCATGTAATCCAGAGTCGTAGTAGTTGCCAACGCTTATGCCGTAGTAACCTTCGACGATTTTACTTCCGTTGGCGAGCACTCCGAGGAAACTGTCCCATATTTTTGCAAATGAGTTGTTGCCCACTATCTTTACAACGCTGCGGGCGTACGCAGGGGTATAGAGGCTGAAGCCGGTGATTTTCGCCCGAGAGGAGTTTACCACAAATATGTCAGAGCTTCCGTTCACCTCCACCCTTGGCGTGGTGAAGTCCGGGATTTTATAGCGGTCGACACCCACCACTTTGCCCCCTATGATTGTGGTATTTCCCTTCTGGGTGGAGGCATTGAGTACAACATCGTCGACAATCTGAGGTAGCGCACCCGCGAGAGAAATCCTCCACACATCGATAGGAGTTGAGTTCACATATTCAACGATGTAACCAGGGTCATTGATGGGAATTCTGAACACGCTCTCCTGCACGCCTGAGATAGCGTTGGCATTGAGTATGAACTGCCTCAGGGAGCCCTGCACACTCCTCGCAGAGCTTGCGACGTCGTCCCCGTCCCTCGCATTCACCACAACATCGAAGCTGAAGCCGAAGTCCAGGCTTTCGTTGGCATACGCGGAGGCGTTCAGCTTTGCAATGTGTTCATAGCTGGCGCTCAAGCGCCTGAGGTAGAGGTTGTCCACGTAGTAGTCGTAGTCCCCGTGCACCACCACGCGGTCGAAGCTGGAGTAGGTGGAGTCGCTCGCGGAGACGCTTGCCGCGAGGGTGCCGTTCTCGTAGTAGGTGGCGAAGGTAATGGTGCCATTCGCAAATAGGAAGAGCCGCCAGTAGTACCACTCGTTCTCCGGCGGATCCCAGGTCAAGCGGGTGCTTATCTCAGTCGCCACCCCGGAGGTGCGCCTGTCTATGGAGATGTAGTTTCCGCCGTGGCTCACCCTGAAGCTGTAGCCATTGAAGCCGCTGTCCTCAATTCCTATCCTGTCTATGCTTCCACCACTCCATGGCCCCGGACGGTAGGTGTAGCCCTCGAGCACCACGTCTCTGCCAACGCTGCTGCCTATCAGCTTGTAGCCACCGTTGGGGTCGTTGTTGGCAGTCTTCTTCAGGCTGTACCTCCCCTTATAGGAAACCTCCGAGCTCTGCTCCACTACGCCCAGGCTGTAGTTCTGCCAGCCCGCGAAGCTCTCAAAGTCGTCGAAGAAGATTAAGCCGAAGGCGTCGCTTACGCTGGCGTTCAGCCCGCCAAAACTTGCCATGCCCACATGAGCAGAGCCGTTCCACTCTGTGGAGTAGGTCTGTTCGGCCCAGATTTCGTCCTGGGCGTGACCCGGATTCAGCCCGCGGGTGGTGTTCACAGTGGCTGAGTCCACAGCCACGAAGTAGGTACCCAGCCCTATGCTGAAGTTGTAGCCGCCTCCCTGGGAGGTCTTCGCCACGGCGTAGGGCAGGTCCCTGCCCGCGTCGAAGACGCCGTCGCCGTCGTCCCTGAAGATGGCCACTGTAGCGTTGGCGACACCCGCGTCTTCGCTCGAATTGAAAGCCCCCCCCAGCACACCTAGGTCCTCGAAGACCCTGCCGGCGACCCTAACAAAGGCGCTTATCTCCCTGCTCAGGTTGGCCACAACACCGTTGCTCTCTATGCCGGTGACAATGACGGTGTAGACTCCCTCCACGGGCAGCTTGAGGGAGTAGTTGAAGGTCTTCCACAGCGAGGGCGTGCTGGAGTCGGTGGTGTTCAGGCTCATGGGCGCCTGGAGATAGAGGGTGTGGTTGGGGTAGTAGACGGTTATGTTCGCACCGGTGATGTCGTAGCTTCCTATTGGGTCTGTGACGTTGGCGAGGATGAGCGCCACTTCTCCGGGTAGGTAGCTCTGCTTATCTGTGCTCACCTCCACCACCTTTACGTAGGTGGTGGTGTTCAGGGTGACGTTTGAGTCGTAGCTCGAACTGTGGTGCACGTACAGCGTCTGCCCGGTCTGGGAGTTCTCCACCCTCAGCACGAGGTAGTTGTTCCTGGGGATGGTGGTAATGGAGTCCAGGGTGATTTCGAAGAGGTGGAGGGAGGGCGTGCCTCCGGGGGCAAACCTGCTGGAGTTGGTGCCGAGCACCGTCGAGGTCACACCGTCGGTGTAGAGCAGGCTTACCGTAACCGTGTGCTGTGCTCCCGTGGAGGAGGAGTTGAGCCAGAGGTAGACTTGAACCTTCCCCGAGATGGTGAAGTCGCTGGCAAAGGCGGGGCTCTGGTACCAGCTTGCCTGGCTGTTTGAAGCTATAGCGGTGGCGCTGCTTGCCGCTGCGGAGCGGGAGGTGTTCATGCTCATGTCTCCGTGGAGGTAGAAGGTCTTGGGCTGGGAGGGGGGCAGAGGCGTGGAGGTGGTCAGCGTTACGTCATCGCTTATGCCCGGGTCGGAGACGCTCAAAAAGTTAAGCGTGGTGTAGTCCACCTCGCCCAGGGGTGCAGTCGCGGGTATCAGCTTAGCTATGGTCAGGTTGGTGTCGCCGTAGGGCAGGTATATATCCACCAGGCCATTGCCGTTGGTGTCGTAGCCACTGACGATGTAGTCCCACGCGCCGTCGCCATCGCTGTCCTCGGCTATGAGGGTGCTGCCGTTGTAGAGCCGCGTAGCCCACGCCTTGGTGCTCCGTGTTATGTTGACATCAAATCTACCTGCGGAGTAGTAGTTGCCGGCGGTGACGTTGTAGAGCACCTCCTCGCCCGCGCTACTCGTTTTTGCCTGATCGGGCTCAACAGTAAAGGCCACGATGTGGATGATTATCCACTTCAGGTCGTTGCTTGTGTTCTGATCGTTGCTCAGGTTTGTGAAGAAGCTGACGTTGTAGCTGCCGTAGGGCATGCCGGTAATATTAATGGGGAAGGAGACCTGTGCGGTTTCGTTGAAGGGCACAGAGAGGTTGACGTAGGTGTAGTTCTCATAGGTGTAGCTCCCGTCCAGCTTTGTTATGTTGATGGTGACATTCACGTTCTCCTGGTCGACTAAGCCGTAGAGCGCAATGGTGGCGTTGAAGTCCACAATCTGCACCACATTGGGGTTGAATCTTGAGTCGTTCGCCGGGTAGTCTATGGAATGAGCCCCCACATCGTAAAGTCTTGCCTTTCCAGCGTTTATCTGCTCAACCATGTCAGTGAAGTTGAAGCCAAGACCCCAGATTACAGGAACAACCCAGGTTTCACCTGCATTAAGGCTTGCCCTGTCCCAGGCTAAAGCGGTGGCAGCGTCACCAGTGTAGGATGTCGCGTTGTTCAGGTCGTCTCTATAAATGTCACCAAGCATTCCGGGAGTATCCAGCCTATTTATTACGTACAAATCGGTGTAATAATTAACATCGTGAGCCGAGCTTCCGAGGTCGGAGCCGTAACCACCATACTGTATGTTTCCGGCGGGTGCATTGCTGTCGTAGCCATAAACTATGTCGTAGGTGGAGTTGTAGTAGGCATTGTCACCATCATAACTTCCAGCAAAATTCCAGTCCATTCCCTGGAAGAAGCGCAGATTGGTTAAGTCTGTACCCGGTTTAATGTAGTATATGGTGGCAAACCACCTGTTGTTGTCCCTTATTATGACCTTTTGAGTTACATTTGCTTCGCCGCCTTCGGTTTTCATGTCTGTGATTATCACACTCTCCAGGGTTCCGTCAGGTACAGTATTTAATGCTATATCCGTTCTGTTCAGCTGGGTGAGATTTCCTCTGTTTCCAAGAGTGGCATATTCCTTTGTCCAGCCGAAGAACCACCGCCAGTAGTAGTACTCATTTCCATACTGCCAGGTGCTTCCGCCCAAATTGAACCTCAGTGCAATCTTCGACCCGGCGTCTATGTCGATGTCGTTGCCGTAGCCGTTGTCCTCCGTCCTGCCAGCGTGGTCGTTCTGGGTTATAGTGGTGTCGTTGTCGCCTTGGGAATAGGGGAAGATTATTGCTGAGATCTGTCCGCCACCTGAGTAAGGTCCATCATAAGCCAGCTCTAATGCGATGGAGTTGTTGGGCGCAGGTGGGGTTAGGGTTATGTCGTAGCCCCATATTGGGTCATCATAAAAGTACAGCGTGGAGTTCTCCACGTACCACCTTACCTCACCTTCGATCTCGCCGGTGAGCCTGTTGATGCTGAGGTTGTTCACTATACGCCTGCCGTCGTCTCCTACTATCTCTTTGACGCGGTAGCCCGGCGGGAGGTCCACCTTGAACCTGTACCAAACTTCAAGCTTGTTGTTCAGCTCTACCCTGAGCTTATCCTCCCGTAGCCTCTTTACTGTAAGGGTGGTATTGAGGATTTTATCAGGAAAACCCAAGTTTTTGATGGTTTCGGGCGAAGCTGGAAGCTCTATCTCTAAGAACTTCTTATTGGCGTAGGTTTTGATCTTTCTTTTAACCTCAGCCGCTATGGTGGAAATGCTGGGTTTCTCAGGAGCAATCTCTTCGATGTCGTCTCCCTCAACTTTTATGATCACTGCTCTTTTCACAGGATCGAAGGCTACTATCTTTGCTGGCAACTTTTTCTCCACGCTGAAGTTCAGCTCTAGCACAGCGTTACCAGCACTCAGATGTACTGTATAGTTTCCGGGAGTGAGGTTGAAGGGTATGTAAAAGCTGCCGTTGAGCACCTTCGCAGAGCTGCTTAAGTTTACAGGAAAAATCGTATAGTTTACGTATTTAGGGGCTACAATGCTCCAGTTTACACTGCCCAAGATTGCAATTTTCACAGGCTTAGCGCTTATGGAATAATTGTCCACAACGAAGCTTTTAACAAATTCATCCACTACAAGCGTGAAGTTTCCAATTGCAGGCTTTGTGAGAAGCATCTCTGCCAAATAATAGTCCTTTTTCTTTGCAAATCTCAGGTCAACGCTGCGGTTGTCGGGAGTTATCACGTATGCATTCTTTGGCATAAAGTTTGCCCTAATTTCTACCGTTTCTCCTGGAAAGTAAAGCTTGCGTATTTGGACACTTTTTTTCAGGCTGATATTAAGCTCCACCTTGGCGTTACCGGCGCTCAGCACTGCGGTGTAATTTCCTGAAGGCAACGGTACCCGGATGGTGAAACTCCCGTTTACTATTTTGGACTTCCCTTCTAGGTCCGCGATTTCCCATTTAATCTTCTCAGGCTCTTTAAAGTAATAGCTGACAGTGCCTCTAATCACATTTCCATCAATACTCGCATTTATTTCATAAAAATCGACCACAAACTTCTTCACAACTCCATCGGCAAATATGGTGTATTCGCCAAGAATCACCTCTCTGCTTAGATCATATCTCGCCATGAAGCCTTTTTTATGCTTCTCAAATTTGAGCTCTTCAGATCTGCCAAAGGGGTCAGAGATAAACGCAACCTCTGGCATAAAGTTTGCTTTAATTTCTACAGTTTCACCGGGAAAGTAGAGTTTTCCAACTTTCAGCTTTCTTTTTTTGTGCTCAGGCTTTTTCAGCGTCATATTTATGTTCAGCCCAGCTTTCTCAATTTTTAGGACTGCTGAATTGGTGTCCGGCGGGATGTTGATTGTAAATTTTCCCTCCCTCACCTCAACTTCACCTGTAATGTTTTTAGGTAATATTGTGTAGCTAATTTTTTCTGGCATAACTACGTAGTACTTCACCTTCCCATGGATACTGCTGTTGATAACCTCAGCTTCAAGAGAGTAGCTGTCAACATAGACCTCTTTTTTGATGTCGTCCACGAAGATTGTATATTTTCCTAGGATGACGTTCTTTTTGAGGGGGTACCATGCGAGGTAGCCCTCTTCCCTTTTTTCAAATTCTATCTTTTGCGCTCCAATAGGAGTTAAGATATATGCATTCTCAGGCAGAAAATTCGACTCTATCTCTATATTCTCTCCGGGCAGAAATATCTCCTTTTTAATTGATATGTTTTTGCCTTCCATGGAGAAATCAGCAGGCAAGCTTAGGATGATTACTAATATAATCACAGTCACTGAATTTGCTTTCATTTCCCCTTACCTGCCTGAAATGAAGATAAATTTGTCTATTGAACGTCTTTCTGGTGATTTCTGATGTAGATGAATATAATCACTGATAACAGGAAGATAATGCTCCAGAAAAGCAATGACCACTTCATACCTACCTGCGGGAGTGGTAGTGGGGAGAACTCTGCTGTGTAGAACATTATTCCACCTGCGGGGAGCCTATCCGGTGTGTTCTGTATGTAAACAGTTCTCCAGTCGGAATTGAACCTTGCGACGATGTTTTCAATTTCCATGTCAGAGCCAACTGGTATGGAGATATCCCTGAAGAGAATGCCACTCTCTGTAAGGTCAGCAGATTCGTACTCCACAACGAATGTATACTCCTTTCCGGGCTCAATAGGATACCATATTTCGTACACGATGGTGGTATAGTCCCCCTCATCTGTAACCCTCACAGGAATGCTTTTTCCATCTTTTGTGTAAGCTTTTACATTTTCCACTGCTATAGCACTCTTCTTCTCAGTAAAAGGAATCGAGAGGAAGAGGATCTTTACAGGAGACCTCTTCTGAAGTCTCAGTTCACCTATACCCGGAACAATGGGACTGTTTATTAAGTTTTTAACTGTTATTATGTTTTTAACGTGTACGCTTTCACCAACATCTACCTCAAGAGTGTAGTTGGATATTGTTATTACTTTTATGAACTGTCCCTCAGAAATGCCTGCAAGAATTACAGCGAATAACAAAAGTGAAAAGTAAATTTTTTTCATATTAACACTAAAAAAGAAAGGGAAATAAAAAGTTTTCCCCTTTATCTCTTTCTTCGCTGAACCACTGTACCGAGGAGCACGGCAGCCGTTGCGAGGGCAAAGAGACTCTCATAGTTGCGTGCCGCACTTCCGCTAACAATGGTAATCCTGGGCGTGGTCTGGGTGTTCATGCTGAAGGTCGGGTCAATACCCACTATGAACAGGTCGCTCGCCTTGAAGTCACCTGTACCCTGGGTCTTGTAAAAGATCACCACTGTCTGGTTGCCGCTTATCTCCGTATAGTCGGTGTAATTGCCGTCACCATCGGCGTTGGGGTAGATGGCGTTGAGCCTCCAGTAGTAGCCCATGGAGTAGCCCGCTGGCAGAGGCGTGGAGTTGGTTCCGTTTGCCTGGAGCATCACCGACTGGTTGACCCAGTTTCCATCGGCGCCCACATTGCTCCAGCTGCCGTCCCAGTTGAACTCGCTGAAGTTCGCCGGCATCATGTCGTAGACGTAAACGTCGGGAGGTGTGATTTTGCCGCCGATGTTCTCAACCACAATGTAAACGTCGTAGACATTTCCGCCTGCTGGCACCACGTGCTTCGTCGCCTTTATCAGGTAGGTGCCTATCACAAGAATCTTTTCCACCACTATGTAGCTGGAGCCATAACTGGTGTTGTACTCGTGTGTGGTGCTGTTGACCACCCACCAGCCCTGGGTTTGACTGTTCACCAGCTTCAGGGTCATGTTCGCCCAAACCACGGGTACGATGCTGTTCTCAAAGGTGTACTTGTCGGACTGCCACCCAGAACCGGGAAGGAGGGGGAAGGGCGCATTATCGCCGGGCACAACGCTGTGATAGGAACCGGGTATCTCTGCGGTCATGTCTGGGAATCCTGCGCTGGTGTTCACTGCCCAGACGGAGAGGTTTCTGACCACGTAGGCTACGCCCACTGCGGTGTTGTTTATCTCGACGCTCTCATTCCAGAAGGTACCGGAGCTGTTGACTACGGGCCCTTCTTTTATCGCGGATATTCGCGCTGGACCAGAGGCGAAAACATCAACAACCCTTGAGCCACTCATCCCCTCGGCAAAGTCGAAGAACACCGTGGCGAAGCCGAAGGGCTCCAGCGTGGCGTCACGCTGGGAGTTGGTATTCTCTCCGGTAACGTCGAAGGTTATGTTCACGTGGGGTGAGGCAGTATCCAAGGTTATACCGGTGACGTTAAGGGCATCGTTAAGACCGCCTGTATAGGGACCGTCCCAGACTACAGTCGTTCCCTTATTTGACTGGTTGTTTGCTATCGGTCCCAGCGTCTTCCAGTAGCTGCTGCCAAAGTCGGTGTCGCTGGTGCTCAGGTACTTGGTGACGTTCACATTTACAGAGGTAATCCCTGCCGGTAGGGCGCTTTCGTTCAGGGTGAGGTTGAAGTAAACCTTCCAGGTCTGCTGGGTGTTTGCCGGGATTTTGCTCACGCTGTAGCTCTCGTCTACCAGAATAGGTACACCCACCTTGGTATCGTCCACGTCGTAGTAGAGGCTGACAACCTCACCAACCCTGAGCAGGGGTATGTGCACAAAGTAGTCGGCATTGGTGGTGACCAAATTGCCGTTGGTTGCGTCGCTGGCAGCGGCGGCGTTAGTGGTTATGAACACCTGCGAGGAGGCGTTTTCAAATGCTACACTAAGTCCACTAACATTTTTCACCAGGTCTATCGCAACCCATATGTCGCTTAAATCGTCGCTACCACTGTTTGTTATATTTATAAAACCCGTAACGTTGAAGTTGGTGTAGCTGAAGCTGTAGTCGCTCTGCTGCTGTGCAACCAGCTCCACAACTTCAGTCTTTTCAACATCAAGAGGCGCTGCTGAAGCTGTGGCTATACCCAGTAGAACCGCCAAAAAGAAGTATATCCTCCATGAAAATTTTTCCGGCAATTTCTCGCCTCCTATCCTATTCTCTATAATCTTAAAAATTTTACCTTATTAACTCATATATATATTTATTGGTAACGTCTGTGCTTAATATTTGAACATTTTTAACATTATTATAAAATAAGCTCAAAAAAGGAATTTTAGTAAAAACAATTTCAAAAACATAGCATAATGTGAAATAAATTACACAAAAACAACTGAATCATTATAACAAAAATTAATTTTATATTTACATCAAAAAAATTTTATAAATATTCTCGTTCTATGGGATATGTGGTGCTTCAGAACCTCTCGGTTATGTAGGTTAACATCCCCTCAAAAATCGCGTAGCCATCGCCTTTTTCATTGCCGTCTTCGCGAGTCCAGTCCGGGTACATATAGCGATAAAAAGCACGCTCTGGATGGGGCATCATCCCGAGTATTGTGCCCTCCTGCGAGGTTAAACCTGCGATATCGGCATAGCTTCCGCTGGGGTTGAGAGGATATTCCCCCTGAGCAAATTCGCCTTCCGCAGAGCAATAGCGAAGCGCCACCTGGTGATTCTCCTCAAGCTGC
>MTME02000007.1 GCA_002011115.2 Candidatus Pyrohabitans sp. JdFR-17 | reverse complement strand
CAATTGCATACGGAGGTAGGTTACCCTCCTGACACAATTCGTGAAACGCTACCTTATTTTATTAGAGTAGGTACTAAATTAATCGGATTAAGTTGAATTTTCATTAGGGTTTAGATAAACTTTCGGAACTACGTGAACCAGAGGATCGAATAAAAATCCTTTGCACTGAATTGTTTAACACTCTATTTAAAGAGTGGTTACCCCCACCCAACCACAGCCTTTATATTTCCGAAGCGCTTAACCCCAAGCTATGCCAGAGGACTTCGTGGTTACGCCGTGGGAAGTTGTAGGTGAGGTGGACTATGACAAGCTCATAGAGAAGTTCGGCACCTCGCCCATAGACGATGCTCTGCTGGAGAGATTCCGCAGGCTTACTGGCGAGCTCCACCTCATGCTGCGCAGGAAGATTTTCTACTCACACCGCTCCCTCAACTGGGTTCTCAGCGAATACGAGAAGGGCAACCCCTTTGTGCTTTATACGGGGCGAGGACCCAGCGGTCACACTCACTTGGGGCACCTCATGCCCTGGATATTCACCAAGTGGTTGCAGGATAAGTTCAACGCCAAGCTCCTGTTTCAGCTCACCGACGACGAGAAGTTCCTGTTCAAGCCAGAGTTAACCCTTGAGGATACCCGCAGGTTCGCCTACGAAAACGCCCTCGACGTGATTGCCCTCGGCTTTGATCCAAAGAAGACTGATATCTTCCTCAACACTGAGTACATAAAGTCCCAGTACAAGCTCGCGCTGAAGGTGGCGAAGCGAACCACTTTTTCGACTGCGAAAGCCGTATTCGGCTTCAAAAACGAGACGAATATAGGGTTAATCTTCTTCACAAGTATGCAGTCGGCGCCCTGCTTCCTGGAGAGCGAGCGTCAGGGTAAGCCTGTGCCGGTGCTCATCCCATGTGCAATAGATCAGGACCCCCACTTCAGAATAACCCGCGATGCGGCACCGCATTTAGGATATCCCAAGCCAGCGCTGATCCACTGCAAATTCTTCCCTTCTCTACTTGGTGGAGACAAGATGTCGGCGAGCAAGCCTGAGAGCAGCATCTACACCACAGACTCACCCAAGGAAGCAAGGAAGAAGATAATGAACGCCTTCACCGGCGGACGGGAAACGGCGGCGCTGCAGCGCAAGCTTGGGGGCAATCCCAGTGTATGCTCAGTCTACCAGTACCTCTACTACATCTTTGAAGAAGACGATAAGAAAATCAAGGAGCAATACGAAGCCTGCGTAAAAGGCGAGCTTCTCTGTGGAGAGCACAAGCGCTACCTGGCAGAGAAGGTGGAGCGCTTTCTGGTGGAGCACCAGGAGAAGCGGGAAAAGGCGAGAGATGTAATTGAGGATTTTATGGCCAGGGATTAACTTATTTAACCCTGAAGCTCTCTACAAAATTTTCAAAGACCTTCTCATGTCTCTCATACTCCTCTGGCGCTGAGGCTAAGGTTATCAGATAGACGTTTTCGCCAGCCTTCACAAACACTGCATGGTTTTTGATTGTGTAAGGACCCTGCATGTATGTGTAGACCAGCTCATACGCCGTATGCCCGCCCAAATGCTTTTCCCCCTCGCTTATTATGGTGTAGTTTTTAAGCAGGGTGGCGGTGTTGTTCTTCATCTCATTCACATACTCTATAAGAGAAAGGTTGGCCACATCCCTGGCGACGTTTATGTTAGCTGTGCCATAGCTACCTCTGGGCGCAAGGAAGAAAACCAGCTCAGCCTCACCAATCTTATCCTCTACCACCCGCCAGCTCGCTGGATAGCGAGCCTCAAAGCCAAGTTTCTCGCTTTTGTAGACTTTTTCCTCCTGCTGTGGGGCTGGCGTCGTCGCTGGAGGAGTGGTTACCTCAGGGTTTTGTGCGCCCTTTGCAAGTGAGGTTTCGTTGGCGGTGCAACCCAGAAATAGAGCGGCGATGAGTAAAATTGCCAAGGCGCGCATCTCATACCCTCATCACAAAAGTTATGTTGCCCCCCTTAAAAATTGCTCTTTTCAGTTTCAGCTCGCCATCCACCTCTTCCACGTTCTCAAGGTAGAGGTTGTCCAGCTCGTCGTAGCTTCTAAGGGTGCCCACGTATTCATTCCCCGTGCGAGTGGTTATCCTCACCTTCTTACCAAGAGAGTTTCTGAGCATGGTCTCAGGTCTAATCGCCATGGTTTCAAACCTCATACTCTGGGTATATAAATTATTCGCTCACTCCGTCACCCTATCGCCTATCGACGAGACAGGTAACTTCGTCACGCCACAACTTCGTTCCGGGTAGCTTGTTCACCTCACGACGTTCGGGTGACCTCTCTCAGCCTTGCAAGAAGCCACTCCCTGTCGAGAGAGGCTAGGAACGGACCAGCGCGAGGACCTCGCGCAGTGCCCAGCGTTGCCAGGTAAACCGCCCCGAAGGCTTTGGCAGCGCTGAGGTTGACTTCCTTAGCGAGGAGGAATATCTTCTCCTGGATCTCCTCGCCGGAGCGCTCATCTTGCGAAAGCCATTCCCAGAGAGAGCGCAGAAACTGGCGCTGCTCAGGTGTCAGCTTCTCTTTTACCTCTTCAACTTTATCAAGTAGTGAGAGCTTCATCTCTGGCGCATAGCGCTCAACCCACTCCTTCGCGTATGCCACACGCTTGAGAAGCTCCTCCTCAAGCTCCGGCGAGTAGTGCCCTGAGCGCTTCAGGCTTGAGATTACCGCCTCTCGGCTTGCGAAAAGCTGCGCCACCATCGCCGCATGCGAGAAGGGCAACGGCAGCGCAGGCTGAGGTTCGCCTATCTGGGACATCTCGTAAAGTCTGCGGAGGTGCTCAGCCTCCTTCTCATTATCCACGCTTTCAAGGCCATAGTAAACTCTCGCCACATGGTCGTACTCGTCGTACAGCTTTGGAAGCTCCCTCCAGGAGAAGCTTCTTGTTTTCATGAGTTTCTTGTTGTATAGGAAGCGCAGAAGCTGCGGCGGAGCCACGCGCAGCCATTCGTGGGGGTAGACCACGTTGCCCAGCGAGGCGCTCATCTTCTGCCCGTCTATCATAAGGTGCTCATAGAAGATAGGCACGGGCATGGGAAAGTCCAGCACGCGTTCGCATATCTCGGCGTTAACCCACCATGCGCTTCCAGGCACCACGTACTCCTTGCCAGCGCCCTCGCTAGCGACGTGCCAGCGGGCCCACTGCGCTGCCCACTCGCTCTTCCACATCAGCTTGCCCTCGTCGCGAAGGGGGTCAGCGATGCCTTCATAGCCGCACCCCTTGGCGACGTGCTTCTCAAAGGCGTAGTCTTGACAGCGGTAGTACACCTTGCCTTCCTCAAAGCGCTCAACTCGGGGGGTGATAATCTTGCCACAGGATTTACACACCGGTGTAAATGGGCTCCAGCCCTTTTCAAGGGGCTTGCTCCTGTACTTATTCTGAATCTCAATCACCAGCTCCAGGTTCTCGAGGAGCTTCTTGATAAATGGGCGGAAGCTTCCCCGTCTGTACTCCTCACGCATGGAGTACTTCTCAGGCTTTACTTCAATGAACTCCTCCATAACCTCAAAGTAGCTCGCCACGTGGTGCTCTGCATAGCTTGAGTGGCATCCCCAGGGGTCGGGCGTAGCACTGACTGGCGTGCCTATGTACTCCTCAAGCTCCCTGGGCACGCCCTCAGGAATCTTTCGCAGCGGATCCATGTCCTCGGCCACCCATATCAGCTCTGCCTCGTAACCAGCGTCGCGGAGCGCACGCACAACGCTCTCGCCGCGTATTGTATCGCTCAACCTGCCTATGTGCAGCACCCCGGAGATGCTTGCGCTTGTCTTTACAACAAAATGCTCAAAGCTCGAGATCTCCCTGTCTATATAACGAAACTTTTTGCGCTGAGTTATCTCCTCTGCCTTCTGATCTGCCCAAAAAAGCGCTGCCATGCCTTCACCTCTGCTTCTTTGGTATTCTCACGTAGAAGATGCTCCCTCCCTCGGGGTTGTCCTCCACCCAGGCTTTGCCATGATGAAGCTCTGCAACTCGCTTTACAATGGCCAGGCCCAGCCCTGTGCCCTTTACAGTGCCCTTCTCTATCCGCTTGAAGCGTTCAAATATATTCTCCTTTTCCTCGTCAGGCACCCCTGGGCCATAGTCCTTTACCATAATCAGGTAGGTGTCCTTCTCATCTATTATGTCCACCACCACCCTCTTTCCCCGAGGGCTGAATTTTATGGCATTTGAAATCAGGTTGTAAAACACTGATTCTATATTCGGATTAACCATTGCAACCCTGGGAGAGTGAACCTTAACCTCTATTTTTATATCCTTCTCCTTTGCAGCTTCCTCAAAAGCGGTAACCACACCCTTAAGAAGCTTTGTGAGGTCCATCTGCCTAAAATCAAGACTTTCAATACTATGAAGCCGTGCATACCTCGCGGCACTCTCTATCATGTTCACCAGTCTCTCCACGTTCCTCTTCAGCCTCTTCAAGTCTTCCTTTATGGGTTCTTCACATGTTTCTCGATCAAGGAGTATCTCGCTCTGGAGAAGTATTATATTAGCCACATTTAGAAGGTCATGGGTGAGAATGTCGCTGAATAGCTCTTTAATCTCCATAGTTTTCCTAAACTTTTCCAAGTCCGCTTTGAGACTTTCCTGAAAGCTGTAGCTTTCTGTTATATCACGGATTATCTCAATAATTCCAATTATTTCTCCATCCTCTCTGAGTGGTGAGGCGGATATCTCAACCACCATCTTCTTCCCGTTCTTGGTGTAGTGGGTGTGAACTACCCTCTTCCCCTTTCCTGTTGCAATCACCTCATCCATGGGGCATACCACATCCTTTGGACACGGAATATTGAGGCAGTGGCTTACCCTGTAGCAATTTTTGCCTACAATTTCATCCAGTCTAAATTTACATCTCTTCAGAAGAGCTTCATTCGCTGCGAGTATTTTCCTGTCCTTACCTATTATTAGCACCATGTCGCCTAGATAGTCTATAAAATCCTTCAGCTCTTCAATTTTCATGTTCAAACCTCTAAAATCCTATGTATCTCCACCTGTCTCCTCTTTAAGCCAGTGGAGATAGTCTTTGCTACCTTCTGTAATATCAAGGGCTATAATCTCCGGAACTTCATATGTGTGAAGCTCTTTCACCCGCTTTACTATCGCGGGAACCTTTTCTTTTATGGTTTTTACTATGATAAAGGCCTCCTCATCCTCCTCAATCTTACCGCGCCACCAGTATATGGAGGTAACCTTTTCTATAATATTTGCGCATGCGGCGAGTCTCTCCTCTACAAGCCTGCGGGCTATTTCCTTAGCCTGGACGGCGTCTTTTGCCGTAATATATATTACAGCGTACATGGATAGTATTCAAACTTGAGAAAATAAAAAGGTGTCGCAATGCGTAACTGGCAGTGGTTTGTGATAATCGCTACCTTATCCGCCCTATGGGTTACCTTCGTGAAAGAAAAACCTTCCAAACTCGAGGTTTTTCTGATTGGCTCAGCGCTGCTCTGGCTGGTTATCCTTGAAGTTGCTGAAAAAGGAAAGCTGAACATAGACAGGCATGCAATTCTGCTCATAATCAGGACAGAGCGAGGCAAAGAATTGATTTTCAAAATAGCAAGCTATGCAAGGTTCTGGCGCGCCGTGGGATACCCAATAGCGCTGATTGGAATCGCCGGTACGCTGTTTATGGTGGGCATGCTCATACTGGGACTTTACTTCCTATTTGTTAAGCGCATAGACCTTCTGCAGCCCACACCCTTGGTGCCAGGCTACACCATTCCCTTCTGGTATGGAATAATAGGTTTAATCTCGGTGCTTGTGGTGCATGAGCTTGCCCACGGCATTATCGCCACCGCAGAGCGAGTATCTATCAAAAGCCTGGGCGTGGCTCTGGTTGGGGTCTTGCCTGTTGGAGCATTTGTGGAACCTGATGAAGATGAGCTGAAGAACAGCTCCTGGCTAAGTCAGCTCAGGGTTTATTCCGCTGGCTCGGCGGCGAATCTTCTTGTTGCGTTTCTTGTTACCCTATTAATTCCATTCTATATCTCTGCAGTGTTCGAAACTTCAGGAGGTGGGGTTCAGATAATCGACGTTGTGGAGGGTTCGCCAGCGTCGCAGGTCTTGGAGAAGGGCATGATTATTAAGAAGATTCAGGATGAGGCGATTGAAACCGTAGAGGACTTTTACAGGGTGGTTATGGAGCTTAAGCCCGGGCAGAGGATTTCAATAGTCACCGATAAAGGGAGGTTCTACCTTGTAACAGCTTCGCGGGAGGACAACCCCGAGCAGGGATTCATTGGCGTTAGACCATTCTTTCCAGTGAAGAATGAGTTTAGGCAATATGTTGGTCTGGTACTCCCGCTGGTGATATTCTACTCCCTGTACTGGATTGCCCTGCTCAACCAGGCGATTGGTTTTGTCAACCTTGCCCCTCTCCACCTGGGCATCGCCGCCACGGATGGGCACCACATATTCCGCCTTATTCTCGAAAAGTTTTTAGCTGCAAGCGATGCCGAGAGGCTTTCCGCCTACGTCTCCACCGCCATGGTGCTCATTCTTATTTTCAGCATCTTCAAACCCAGCTTTCTTATGGCGGGTGGTTGAATGGATCTGGAGACTAGAAGGCAACTTATCCACATGAGCGGGGCAGTTACACCTTTCTACCTTCAGTTCTTCTACGAGCGCTTCTCTTCATGGCTCGCTCCCGAGGCACTCGTTGCAGGGATGCTGCTTATTGGGTACTGCATTGCCTACCTTTACAAGCGTGGGGTTCGCATACCAGTGTTTGCGACGCTTGTGGACATCGCCGAGCGTGAGGATGTTAAAACACATTCTCCGGGCAAGGGTACCTTCAGGTTCTTCCTCGGTGTCCTAGCTACGATGGTGGTATTCGGCTCTCTGTTTGGTGCACCCTTCTTCGTCGTGGGCTCTGGCATATTGGTTCTCGCACTGGGCGATTCGATGTCTACCCTTGCGGGGAAAAAGCTTGGCAGGCGAAGGTTGCCTTACAACCGCGAGAAAAGCGTGGAAGGCTCGCTTATAGGCGCAGGTTACGCGTTTTTGGGTGTTCTCCTTTACCTCGCCATCTTCTACGGCGTTGAGACAGGGCATGCAGCGAAGCTGGCGCTTGCGGCAGCAGCGGCAGGTATGTTCTTTGAGTCACTCCCGTTGAAGGTGGACGACAACTTCCTCATCCCCCTCGTGAGCAGCGCTGCGATGTATGCGTTGATATGATTCAATCTTTTGATTTCTTTCTATATTTACTCTGAAATGTATCTTCTTCTTTGAAATATTCGGTGAGTATCTTCTTTAATCCCCTCCTGAGAACTTCAGAGAGAGCAGGAGGTGATACACCAAAAATCTTGGATAACTTGCGTAGGTTGATCTTTCTGGGATGGTCGAAATATCCCATTTTTAAGGCTAGTTTCGTTATTTGCTCCTGTTTTGCTGTTAATGGTTCTTTCAACCCCACGCTGGATATTTCCTCTATCTGGGCATCTATGTCATTTTCTTCCAGTTTTTTTAATAATATTTTTATAAGGTCATCGTTTATTAGCATCGTCCATTTTACAATTCCATCTTCGAGCATATAGACTGCCGAGCCCAGAAAACATTCCGGACCTGAAAAAATTCTGCAGATATTGCAGTGGTCTGTTTTAAGTGTTCCTACAACCTTACCTTTTTTATAATCTTCAGTTAGAATCTCTAAGTCATGAATATCCTTAATCTTTTTAAGTTCTTCTACCACTTCCTTCAAGTTATCACTCAATGTGCTTATTTCAAAAAGTTCTTGAACGCCATTTTCGCTTGGTATTGGTCTACAGTCCAAGATTTTCACTTGAAGAGGCTGATACTTCATAAGATTCCTGACCCAGCTGTGAGGCGAGGACTTAAATTGAAGGACAACTTCTTTCATATCTAACCACCTATCATATAACGATAGAATCTTTATAATGGGGCAGATTGAGAGGTGTCATTAAAGAATTTAAATAACTGGAGAGGACCGCAGGAAGATTGTGAAAGTGAAAAATTTAAAGAACTTTGGAGTAGTTCTATGGTTATTTCATCGAAACGATATATTTCACCACCATATTTTTTGATAAATATCTCTGCCTCGCTTTTTTTGCTGAATGGGGCTGGAGAATTGCCCATCGTACCTATTCTGGTGTGGTTAAGAACATAGTAGGCGTTTTCTGCTGGTATCCAGGCGTCTCTTGGATTATTCCAGTCAGTTGCGCCCATATCCTGTACGTACATTGCAGTTATTGTCTTTGGTCTATCTGGCTGAAGATACCACAGTAGGAAATCTGAGGTGTCATCGAAAACTGCCGGCTCACGATTGGAGAAGTGCACCTGTGCCTTTGGTCCGGGATAATCCAGTACACGCATTCCGCACACTTCACATTCCATTTCAGGTTTGAGGGCAATTGGCTCGGGTTTGGCAGTTTTTTCCTCAGAAACACATCCCAAACTAAAAATGAGAAGCAGAAATAAAAACAGCCTCATCAATAATCCCTCCTTTTAAATACTGCATAAGCTAGTGAAACTGGGACAGCTACCCATGCAATTAATGCCAATGCAGCCGTTGCTCTGCTTATAGTTACCGGTATCCCAGTTAGCCCAAGAAATTCTCTGCCAGCCTCCATTCCCAGAAGGTTTATCAGCCTGTAAACGTCTGTGGGATTAAGAAAAAGCAGAGCATTGAAAATCGAGGTAGGTATGCCACCGCCTGTAGCAATTAGCACCCCCAGAAGGGCAAGGTCGTAAACCATCACGAAAATGAACCATAAAACTATGCAGCCTGCTATAACCTTTGACTTGTCAGACGTTGATGCAGATAATAGGAGAGCCATGCCGAGAAATGCCATGCCCAGGAGGATAGAAGTGAAGATGAAGGAGAAGAAGGCAGAAAAACCTGAGATTCCTCTAATGTATGTTATGATGATGCCAACAATTCCAAAGCCCCCTGCTGTGGACACTGCAAGCACCATGGAGAGCCCAAAGAACTTTCCCAACACTATCTCCAACCTGGAGATGGGGAGGGATAAAAGGATGTGAAGAGAACCTCTCTCCTCCTCTCCAGCAAAAGAGGCGTGCCCAAGGAGTAGAGCTACGAGGGGGATCAAGTATATTGCCAGTGTGGTCAGGCTAGCTATTGTTGCTTCAATCTCTGAGAAGCCTACAGTACCTCCAGGCGAAAAGCCAAAGTAGGATATGGTCAGTGCAAAAATAGCGAATACTATACTTGCCGCCATTATCCAGCGGTTCCTCAGGTTATCTCTGAACTCCTTTTTTGCTATGATAATCGCTTTGTTCATCTCTTTCCTCCTGCATATGCTACAAACACTTCTTCGAGTCCTGGTTCTTCTACTCTGAAATCAACCACACCATACTCGTCATCTAAAGCTCGTAGCACTTCAAAGCGGCGCTTGATTGGGCATGCGACGCTTACTAGGTCCCCTTTAATCTCCGCCGATATCCCGCCATACTCTATCGCTGTATCCACCGCTTTCGGCGAGGGATTTTTGATTCTCACGTAGAGTTGTGCTGAAAGACCCCTCTTTTCCACCAGAGTAGGCACATCACCCACTGCAACCATTCTACCTCTGTAAAGCACGCCCACCCTGTCTGCAAGCTGCTCCACCTCTGATAGTACGTGGGAGCTCATGATTATTGCACTTCCCTGTTCTCGCATCTCCTTAATTAGTGACCTGAATTCCTTTGCCGCAATTGGGTCAAGTCCAGAAGTGGGCTCATCGAGCACCAAAATTAGAGGCTTCGGTAATAGTGCCTGAGCCAGAGCAAGGCGCTGTACCATACCCTTGGAGTAGGAGCCAACTTTTCTGTCAGCTACTCCTTCAAGACCTACTATGCTCAGGACCTCATAGCACCTTTCCTTGGGGATACCTCTTATGCTGGCATAGAATTGCAGAGTTTCAAGACCTGTGAGATTGTCGTAGAATAGAGGATTCTCAGGCAGGTAACCGGTTCTGGCAGGGTCAGGCAACTCAACAAAACCAGAATCTGGTTTTGTTATGCCCAATATCATTTTTATCAGTGTGGTTTTTCCTGCTCCATTAGGTCCTACGATAGCGAATATCTCGCCCTCTTTAACCTCAAGGTCGACATTATCCACAGCTACGATATTGCCGTACCTCTTGCATAACCCCTTAGCTTGTATAGCTACCATGCTCATCCACCTGAAGATTCCCTGAGGCTTAAGATAGGAGACCTGTCTACCACACCAGGAGGGACTAATAGAGGCATACGGGAAGCGAGTATCCTTAAAGTTTGCACTGCCGGACTTGCTATTAGCAACTTCGACTGTGGATACTTCCAGAACACCACATTAATGATATCTATGGGGCGATGGGGTGTGTCGCCTATTCCATCTCTATCCATATCTACGCCCACATAGTCGCTCCAGTAATTGCCATTCCACTCGACATCATAAGCTCCGACATATTTCACCTGAATTCTGTTGAATATAAAGTAGTTACCACTTACGTTGTTCCTCACCGAACCTGCCCATACATGGACACCGATTAAGTTATTTTCGATAATATTCCCTATTATGTTGTTGTAGAGGGAATTATACAGGAACAAACCCTTTTCTGCGCCGCTTATGAAGTTGTTCTCTATATCGCTTGCCTGGACATCTCGGAAAAGGATCCCATATTCTGTGTTGTTCACCGCAACATTGTTTTTCACTTTAAGATTCCTGGAGAACATAAGCGCCAAACCCGCGCGGTTTCCGCTGGAAATTGTGCCGGTAACGAAGCAATCGTTGGAATACATGAAATGCACGCCATATCTAAGCTCGCGTATTGTATTGTTGTATAATCTAACGCGGTCAGCGACGCTGAGGTAGATGCCGTCTCTGGCTTTAACTATTGTGTTATTATATACCAAAGAGCCGTCAGCATCCCAGAGCTGGATGCCATTTCCCCTTTTGACAGAAATCAGCTTCCACTTGCCTACTATATAATTATCTTTGATTTCCACATCCGTAGCGCCGTTCACCCAGATACCAAAGGAATTGTTCTCAAGAATGTTGTTCGCTATCACCACACCTGTGCCTTTCTTTGTGACGAAAATGCCGCTATCCTCGTCCACGAGATTTTCACCGCTGTTCCTTATTGTTAAGCCACTGACAGTTATTTTTGGGGCATCCAGTACAAGCACGCTTCCCCTCCCCATTCCATCCAAGATGGCATTCTCCTGTCCCACGATGTGTATTGATTCTCTAACCACAAAATTGCCTCTGTAGACACCGGGAGGAATCTCAACAGTGCTCCCCGGCTCTGCTTTGTCAAAACGCTCCTGGAGCCGTTCTGCGGCGGTATCGTATAGATGTGGCTTAAATTCCAAGGCACTTACCATACCCGGGAGCGCAAGAAGCACAGCAAAAACTAATACAACTCTGCAAATTCCTTCCACCCCCTGGAATGATAGAGTACTCCATCTCGTTGCATCAGCAATATTTCTGCTTTTTCCAGTGCAGCCACGGCGAGAGCCTTCGCTGGGGGTAGAGCGAATGCTGCAGTGGCGATGGCATCAGCCTTCATTGCATTTTTTACGATAACAGAAACAGAGGTATACCACTGAGGCGAGCTGCCAGTTGAAGGAAGAAAGATATGGTAAAGCTTGCCATCTGTGGAGTAGTATATTCTGTAAGACCCAGAGGTTGCTACACCTCCATCCACCTTCACTCTGGAGAGCAGACCGCCTTCGGGATGCTCTATTCCCACAACCCATTTTTTACCGAAGGTTGAAATGTCACCGCCTGCATTTACAGCCCCCTCCTCTACATAAAGACTTAGCACTTCTGCTGCCCTGTGGGCAATGTATCCTTTAGCAATACCATCAAGGGTTATTCTGGTACCATCTTTCAGAGCTATTCTATCCCTTTTTATTATAACCCTATCCCACCCCACTGAAGGAAGGATTTTCTTTACATCTCCCATACCTTTTTCATAGGCTTCTACTAGGGGGAGAACCGTGGGGTCAAAAGCACCTTCACTAACATTATAAACCCTAGTGCAGTACTGTAGCACCTCTATCAGTTCTCTTGGTGGATTTTCCAGTATACCAAAGCGGTTGAGCCTGCCCAATGAGCTTTCTCTGTCATGCCTGCTAAATATTTTTATAAGCCTTTCGATCTCCGCGAAGCTTCTTGCTATTCCCCTCTCTGCTTCCTCCTGGTCAGAGTCGACTGCAACCACAGTGACAAGGGTACCCATGAGAGCTCTGCTTTGACGCACTTCTGTGAGCTGTCTGCCTTTGAGCACGAGAGTTCTGCCTAGGAGCCCGGGTAGCGAGGATGCAGCTCCCAGTGTTGCAATTAGCTTTACAAATTTCCTTCTGCTCATCTCTATCATGGAGTTTCCTCCAGCAGCTTCTTCTGTCTTCTTGTTCTGTATTTCTCCCTTATCTCTCTCACAAGGTGGATGCACTCATCCCAGGCGGTGTTGCTCCTTTTGCACCCTCTTTTTTCTGCCTCTCTAAGAGTGGGGCACCTATCCCAGTCATGATAGTTCTCTTCGCATCTCCCACAGCGTATGCACTGCATTATATCTATCTCACCAAAATCGGATATCGCTCTAACAGGGCATTCGCGCTCGCATATTTTGCATGTTCCACAGCGCCTGTATCTCGGGATGCGGGAAAATTGTACGAGAGATAGCATGGATAATCCTCCCCCAAATGGGCACAGGTATCTGCAGAAAGGTCGGTAAATTAGCATAGAAAGGGCGAGAATACCGAAAAGATAGGCAATATAGGGCCAGGACCTGTTGAGACCTACATAGAAGGCGGTCTTGAAGGGTTCTATTTCTCCCAGATGTATTCCCAAATCCCTCACAAAGGTGAATGCCCAGACCACAAGAAAGAAAGCCATAAGTCTGAGTACGGTAAGTCTTTCATGCAGCCATCTTGGCAATTCGTAGCGTCGACGTGTTATTTCATTAAGGAATTCTGTTATTGCTCCAAAGGGGCATATCCAGCCACAGAAAACCCCACGACCCCATATTAGAGTAACTATAGCGATGAAAATAAAAACAGTGGCTATGAAGGGGTCGGAGAAGAAGAGGCTCCAGTGGAATACGTTGATAGTAAGCCAGTTTCCTATCTCATTCAGGAGCGTGGCTGCCTGTATTGTAGTTGGCTGCGAGGGCTGTAACCAGCCAAGAAGCACTAGGGAGAAGAACATCACCACATACCTTACCCTGCGGCTGAATGTTCTCCTGCCATCAAACAGCTTTTTCCTGAAGATAAAGAGAACAAGTGTGGAACCGAGGAGGATTATATATAGCACACCTTTGGGGAAGAAAAGGTCCAGCCAGCGAGGTAGTACCTCTCGAGCCCAGGAAGGGAGATACATCGCAATTCTATCTTTTAGTGGTATTTCGAAGTATTTCAATGGTGCTCTGTATTCCACTGATACCCTGTTATCCTTGTAAGACACAACCAGGGTGAAACTTCTTGTGGGGTCAAAGCTTGGATCGCGCACAACAAAAACCACACTCTCTTTGAATTCTGGCGCATCCTTTGCATGGAGGTCAAATATGTTTGTATAGTCCCTGTCTGAGAAAGTATAGGTGCGAAGACCCTGGATTATCTTAACTCTTTCGAACTGCCCGCCCCTAACGTATGCACTCCCCTTAAAAGAGCCTGTACCGCTTCCAGCGATATATATGAAAGACGCATTTTCCCCAAATTGCTCAAATAACATTTTATACCTTCTCTCTCCAAAAAGGCTACGCCCAACAGAAGGAGGATTTACGTACCCGAAGTATATGTCCATCCAAGGCGTTCCAGGTTCTCTAGCTTCAGCACCAATATCCTCTGGCATTATAACAAAGTGTTTGAGGCTCCCCTCCTTTACGAGCTCTTCAAACGTCTTCTCTTCGAAGAAGTTCTTTAATTTATACTTAGTCTTGGGTTCAGCGAGACCCACGAGCAAACCTTTTTTCATGGCAACTATGCGGGAGCTCTGCATTATGGTTTTTAGAGCCACCTCTCCAGTGAGGGTTGCGCCTGAAATAAAGTCCACGCTCACCGCACCGGGCTCTTTCTTCCCCATAACCACTTTGGAAGCTACGTTCACCCCAACGAGCTGAGCGGCCAGTTCTCTGAGTCTCTCCTCCTCCACTCCAACGAGCATTATGGGCTCATGGTGCTCTATAAGTTTCACTCCGGTTATGGTTCCGTATGTGTCAAGCCCTACAAGAAACACTATTGGTCTGCCGGAATAGCCTGGAATATCCACTATATCATTGGTGTAAAAAACATAACCCACCAGCTTTCCATCACTGTAGGCTTCGGCAACAGGAGGGTCACCGCTTATCTCCGAAAAAGAGTCGGCTTCTGGGAACACCTCGCTGAAATTCCCAGTAGTCGCCGCTCCATAGGCAGGAGAAAACAGAAATAAAATAAAAAAAATGGGGAGGAATTTAGCGGGGCTCAACGATCATCCTCCCTCTCATCTCCAAGTGCAAAGCATGGCAGAACCAGGTGCAGTAGTACCAGTATACCCCAGGCAAGCCAGCTGTGAACTCGACCACACGTGTTTCCTGTGGGTTTACGATAAAGTTTACATTGTGTCGCGGTATGCCAACGCCATGGGTTAGATCTTCGGTTTTGTCCAGATTTGTCACAATTAGCCTGACCTTGTCCCCTTCCTTCACTTTGAACGAAGTGGGGCTAAACACAGGAGCACGGGATGCCATGTAAACGTGGACTTCCCTCTCACCTACTCGCTCTACTCTGGCTTTATCCATCGATGTGACCCTTTCGTCGTCGCTTGCTCTGCCATAGATACGCTTGGCCACTCTGTACCTGGAGTTGCCGCTCCCCTTCACGGTAATCACTGTTTTCACAGGGAAGTCGCTCATATTTGGAATCTTTTTCACCACCCTCTCTATGATATCCCTCCTTACAATGACGCAGTTGTGAGGCTCTGGCCACACAGGCTCATCCTTTACCAGTACCATTTTATCCCCGCTTATGCTTATCAGCTGGTCGTTGTCAGGGTGCAGTGGTCCCACAGGGGCGAACCTGTCCTTTGAGAACTTGTTCAGCGAAACCAGCCATTTACCGTCCGCTTCTTTGGTCTCGCCCATGCTCGCCTGACAATGCCCCGGCTGGTAGTGAACGTCCAACTTCTCTACAATGGGGTCCACATTTTCGCCACGGTACTGCCTTATGGCCTTCTCTATGTTCCACTTGCATATCTGGCTGTCTATGAAAAGGGTGGTGTAGGCATTTCCTCTGCCATCAAATTGGGTGTGCAGAGGACCAAGACCGAGTTCGGGCTGCGCTACAATGGTCTCTTCTGGCTTTATTTTACCTGCAAAAGCCTCCTCAACCTTATCTAGGTCTATGACTGTACATGTAGGCGAGAGCTTTCCATTGGCAATAGCGTACTTCCCGTCTGGCGTAACATTGATTCCGTGTGGACTTTTGGGAACAGGGATATACAGCACTGCCTCACCATATAAAGGAGAATTTCTACGCCCGTCGACGACCGGCACTGGGGAATCGCCTATCTCCATGTACTCTCCGTTGGCTATTGCTTTTTCTATGTTCTTGGTGTTGAACACTATAACATAGTCTCTATCCTTCTCCATCATCTCCTCCAGAACGAAGCCTTTCTCACTGTTGTAGGAGGTTGCCATGGAAAACCTGCCCTTATAATCTGTGGCACATAAATCTTGATTCCCATCAGTTAGAACCTGCCACTTTACCTCCATTTTTTCTCCGTCTATGGCTGTGTGCAAGCCATAATACTTATCTCGCTTGTCGAAGTCGCGGCCATCGTTGGGCATTGGAGTTTGAAACTCTGAGTTGCAGAACACATATCCGGTTTTTGGGAAGCGCTGGGGAAACAGCCCATGGATTCCCTGAACGTTTGGCACCTCAATTATGGCATCTGGTTCCATGTAGTCCAAACGTATCCTCGCCACTCTAGCGTTTATTTTGTCCTGAACATATGCATACCTGCCGTCGTATGTTCCGTCGGTGTAGGACAGATGGGGGTGGTGGGTATCCCCCGTCCTGAAATCTCCAAGAAGTGCCTTGCTATCTTCGGTAACCCCCCAGCCCTTTGTGCAGTCGAAATTGAAAACCGGTATTCTGAGGAGCACTCGCATTGAAGGAATACCAATTAATCGCACTTCCCCACTATGTCCACCGCTCCAGAAGGCTATGTAGTCATCCCACTTACCAGGGGGGACCTCGTATTTGGGCGGTGCTGTGGTTTTCACTGGTGCAGATGTTGTTACGGGCACCTCTGCGGCTTTCTGGGTGCAGCCTATAATCCCCATGAGCGCACCCGCTCCAGCCGCCATCAAAAACCCTCTCCTGCTTAAGGGGGGGAAAGAAAATCCCTCATTCTCAGAACTCCGTCTATCTTTTGGCTTTGCCAACATGTCCACCTCCTTATATGTATTTTTTTAAATAAATTTTTTTTATATATAATTAACCCTTAATATGTTAGGGTAATTCAGAGCCATTCCTTCAGCATGATGTGGATATCAGTAGCTGAATTTACAAAGTAAAGAATTGGGAGAATAAAGAGGACCTCAATTTATATCCTCATGGTCTTCAGTTTGTAAACTAGTTTTTCGACGATAGCAGCCCCTTCTACAGTAAGCAGATATAAATTTTCATTATTTTTCCTCACTATCCCTGTGTCGCTCAGAACGCGGAGATGAAAGCTAAGTTTTGAGGGATCATCTATATCAATGCTCTTGGCAATCTCAGAAAACCTTCTAGCACCGGCATTAAGAAGATATATGACTATTCTCCTGCGTATCGGGTTTGATAGAGCCTTTAGAACCTCCTGGCTCACTTTTGTTCCAGCATTTCGATGAAGTCTCGCCTCTTCAAGTGTCTTCCTGAGGATGTTTACAAGCTCGTCTAAATTAAAAGGTTTTACAAGAAAGTCGCTCGCACCCAGCTTCATCGCCTCAACCACGTGTGATATGGAAGGGAAGGCGGTAATTATTATCACCTCAGTTTCCGGCGAGAGTCTTTTTATCTCCTCCAACACCATCAAACCATTCATATCCGGAAGCACAAGATCGAGCAGAACGAGTTCTGGTTTACTTTCGGTCAGCTTATTTATGCTGTCAGTAGCACTCTCAGCGATAATTACGCTGAATCCCTGTCTACAGAGCGCTTTTTTTAGTAGGATTGTGGTATCCTTCTCGTCATCTACGATCATTATGGTGTTCATTTTTATTTATTAATTTTATTCGAAACATTGGAAATATGCCTATTCTCGGTAGATATGTTAAGATCTCTAGCTATATCCTCTGCTTCATTTTCAAATACACTCAACTCTTTCTGCATATAATTTTCCAGCTCCTCTGCTGCACTGCGATACTCTGCTACGGCATTTCCCAGGCTCCTAGCAAACTCTGGTAGCTTCTCAGGCCCAAATAAAAGTAGAGCTAAAACTGCTATCACAGCAAACTCAGCTGAGCCTATCATTTTCTTTATTCTCCTTTATTTCCTCCTCAAGTCCGCGCTTGAATTCTACCTTTGCTCTCCCGATGGAACGAGCGAGTTCAGGGAGCTTGCTGGACCCGAAAAGGAGAACTACTACCCCCAGAATTATTAAAAGTTCATTCTGTCCCAACATACATTTTCACCTCCTCACAATCTTCTACTTGGCTCCACTTTATCTATTTCAATTTTTATTTTTAAATATCTAACCCTTAATATATTAAGGTTAAATTTTAGTTAATTAAATTTTAGTTAATATTGTGTGATAAGAATCTATGAGAAAAGTTGTTGACATCACAACAACTTTTTTTATTGAGCGCATAACTCTGAATGTGATGATGTTCAGCAAAGTTTGGTGGTTATAAAATGAGCAATCACCTGATTCGTTATCTTATACCATTGATTCTGCTTATAATAATTGTACCTCTGATAAGCGAATCTGCTGCGCAAACTAATCCTACAATTAAAGAATTTACCATAGTAGCGAGACAGTGGGGCTATGAACCGTCGGTTATTGAAGTTAATCGAGGGGATGAGGTAATAATCAAACTTAAATCTGCTGATGTATCTCATGGGATTTTTATTGAGGGATATGATGTTGGTACCAAACTTATACTCAAGGAGGGATGGCCCCCTGAAAAAACTATCCGATTCGTTGCAGATAAACCAGGAGCATTTACTTTTAGGTGTAATGTTAACTGCGGTCAGTTCCATCCGTTTATGACAGGAAAACTAATTGTAAAGCCAAACTATCCTTACATTTTTTCTTCAACACTTGCGGTGTTGATAGCGGCTGTTTATGTTGTATTTCTACATCAAAGGAGAAGAGAGATGAGCAGTGAAACAGGAGAGGAGCAGAATGAGGAAAAGAATACATATTGGAAGTTTGATCTCCTCCAAATACCACCAATTAAAAAATTATTAAAACTCAGATCATTTCAATTCATAGTTATATTTCCTAACATCCTGTTGTTTTTTTTACTGATTTCTGCAGCTTTTTTTGGAACACCAGTAGGTAGCAAAAATATTTCTTCTTTGGTTGTTTTCCTGTGGCTGGCACTGCTGATGCTACTTTTGGTTCCATTGGGTGGCAGGGTGTGGTGTATGTCCTGCCCTATGCCAGCTATTGGAGAGTGGATCCAGAGGGGAACGCTTACAGGTAAAAGCAAAAAAACTTTAGGCATGGGGAGGATGTGGCCAGAAAAGCTCGACAATATCTGGCTCCAGAATTTCACCTTCCTGCTACTTTCCACCTTTATTGGCGTTTTTGCAACGAGGACTTACGCTACTGGATGGTTATTGGTAATATTGCTTATACTACCCGTAATATTTTTCCTGATATATAGGGGAAGAGTATGGTGCAGATATATCTGCCCAGTATCTGGATTTGTGGGGCTTTACTCAATGATTGCTCCTTTAGAACTAAGAGTAAAGGACAGAAACTTATGTGTGAAACATGTGGGTAAAGATTGCATAAGAGGAAACGAAAAAGGATACGCTTGCCCTTGGCATGAATCTCCTCCAAATCTTAACAGAAATGCATACTGTGGTCTCTGTATGGAATGCATTAAGACGTGCCCATTGGATAATATATCCCTAAATCTTAGGCTGGGGGGCGAAGATTTATATGTGGAGCCTAGTTATGGCGCCAGAAAGAGAGGACTGGATGAGGCTTACAAAACATTTATAATGACCACCCTTGCTGTGGTATATGCTCTTATATTTGTTGGACCCTATGACTCGTTGAAAAGTATAGCTAACTTTATGGGAGGTTCGGCGTACGCTTCTTGCTGTTCCAGCATATCAACACTCAGCAACGGTGTTGAGGCTAATGTTGAATCATTTTTTCCTGAGAACTTTGCTATCTTCTTCGGTTTGATTTGGGGCTCGACATTAATAGTCACCCCTGGGTTATATTCAATATTTATAGCCCTTTCACGAGCAGCTTCCGGCGCTAGGATTTCCTTCAGGAAACTTTTCATAAACTACTCCTATACGTTGATACCAGAAAGCTTAGTGGCGTGGATGGCTTTTTCAGTATACATAATCCTTATTAACGGCTCCTATCTCATAGCCGCAGTCTCAGACCCATTTGGATGGGGGTGGGATCTGTTTGGAACTGCGCACTACCAGTGGACTCCATATCTGACTTGGTTGCTGTCATATATCCAAATAGCGCTAATTATCCTAGGATTTATCTTTTCAATAAAAGTGACGCATGAAATTTCAAACAGAACTTTTAATGATGAGTCACAAGCTTTTAAGGCTTCCATCCCGCTAATAGCAATGCATCTTGGGTTTACCCTTTTGGTGTTACGGGTCTGGATAGGAGGGATTATATGAGACCTCCTATTACAGACGTTCTTGCCCTGCTTTTATTGCTGATTGGGATAACAGGTGTCATAGTTGGACCATTTCATTATAATAAAAAACTTTTGGAAGATAATGGAAAAATATTTATGGTTACAGTCCATCAATGGGGATTTGAGCCAGAGAAAATTGTGGTTAAGAGAGGTGATAGGGTTACTCTGCTCTTTAAAAGTAATGATGTAACCCATGGGATTTATTCTACAACCTTTGGTATAAACGAAATTATATATCCTGGGAAGGTGACTAAAGTTTCGTTTATTGCGAATCGCAGTGGAAGGTTTGTATTCAGATGCATAGTATATTGCGGAGAATTCAACCCGCCTTTTGGAGAGGGGCACTGGTCGATGAAATTTATAGTGGAGGTTGTAAATAGAGACACATAATTATTACTATAACCATTGCACACGTTACTGCTCTCACAGACCCACGTCTTAGCTTTAAGACAGGACGAAACGAAATCTATATATACCAGTAATACATCTTTTCAGTAAGCCATCCCCCTCTGAGCTGGAAGGCTCGGGGGATTTTGTTCTGGGTGCAACTCCAAAAGAGAAGGCACCAGATTGTGATGAGGTGAAGAAATGGGAAAGAGAGCGCATCATCCGCATCGCGGAAGCCTTGGATTCAGCCCGCGCAAGCGCGCTGCTTCGCCAGTGCCTAAGATAAAGCGCTGGGTAGTTGAGGATAGAGTAAGGATGCAGGGTTTTGCGGGCTACAAGGCGGGAATGACTCATGTTGTGCTCATTGACGACTACCCGCACAGCCTTACCCATGGAGAGGAGATAACCAAGCCGGTGACTGTGGTTGAGGTACCGCCCCTTAAAGTTTTTGGGGTGAGGCTCTACGAAAGGAACACCTTTGGGCTGCGCACCCTGAGTGAGGCATGGGCGAAAGAGCTTGAGAAGGATCTTGCGAGGCGGCTTCCGCTTCCAAAGAAACTGGAGAAGAGTGTTGAAGAGCTCGAATCTTACCTGGATAAAGTAGAGCAGGTTCGCCTTCTGGTTCATACTCAGCCGAGAGTTACCGGCATTGGGAAGAAGAAGCCGGAGGTTATGGAGTATCTCGTCTCCGGTAATGTGAGCGAAGCCTTTGAGTATGCAAAGGAGAAGCTGGGTAATGAGCTCAGAATAGGTGATGTGTTTGAGGAAGGCGAATTCGTCGATGTAATGGCGGTTACAAAGGGCAAGGGATTCCAGAGCCCCGTGCGCAGGTGGGGTGTAAAGATTCTGCACCACAAGACGCGCAAGGGCAGACGCACCGCGGGTACACTGGGACCGTGGCATCCCTCAGCTATGATGTGGACTGTGCCCCAGAGCGGTCAGATGGGCTACCACCACCGCACTGAGTTCAACAAGCGCATTCTGAAGATTGGCGAGAATGGTGAGGAGGTAACGCCCAAAGGTGGATTTCTGGGCTATGGTGTTGTGCGCGGCGATTACATAATCCTCGAGGGCTCTATACCTGGGCCGAGGAAGAGGCTTGTGCGCTTCAGGCCTGCGATTCGTCCGCCAGAGCACCTGCCAGAAGGCAAGCCCCAGCTTACCTACATAAGCCTTGAGTCCAAGCAGGGTGTGTGAAGATGGAGGCTACTGTTTATTCTCTTGATGGCAAGGCTAAGGGGAAGGTAACGCTTCCCGGAGTGTTCGCCACAGAGTACCGTCCGGATATTATAAAGCGTGCTGTAATAGTTCAGCAGTCTCATCGCCTGCAGCCTTATGGCAGTGACTGGTACGCTGGTAAGCGCACCTCTGCCGAATCCTGGGGGCCAGGGCATGGCGTGTCCCGCGTGCCTCGCATGAAGGGCTCCCGCTACCCGGGAGCGGGGAGAGCAGCCTTTGTGCCTCAGGCGGTAGGCGGGCGAAGAGCGCATCCGCCAAAAGTTGAGAAGAAGATATATGAGAAGATCAACCGCAAGGAGAGGCTTAAGGCTATAGCCTCTGCGATTGCTGCTACCGCAAATAAGGAGATTGTTATTGCAAGAGGTCATCGTGTGCCCGATGGTATAGAGCTTCCAGTTGTGGTGGAGAACGCCTTTGAAGAGCTCTCCAAGGTTAAGGATGTAAAAGAAGTGTTTGCCTCCCTCAAGCTTCTCGACGATGTGGAGCGCGCGTCCAAGCGCAAAG
>MTME02000006.1 GCA_002011115.2 Candidatus Pyrohabitans sp. JdFR-17 | reverse complement strand
ATGCGCCAGTAGAAGTCGCGATACGCTCTTATCAAATGGTTCTCCTTCAGCGAGGATGGTGTATACCTCTCTCTCAGCTGCTCGAATACCTCATCTCTGAAGTTTCTGAACTCCGCGGAGGAGGGTGTTACTCTCAGACCTTCCAAGCGGAGCACTTCAACGGTGATTCCGAACTTCTCCATAAGCTCATTCTGAATGTGCATGGTGTCTTTTTGGCGAGTTATCTCTTTTTAAACTTTAGCTGGAAGGTGCAGTGATGTGTTCGCATTCACAGGATGTAACAGGAATGTGCAAAGAAATGTTTGAGAATGCTTCGATCGAGCACGCCTGAGTCGCTGATATGTGAACCAAATTTGCCGGCTTCTCTGGATAAATAGAAAGCTTTTTATATGATATTGAGAAAGAAAATATGTCGCAGCAGATTGGCAGCAGGGAGATGGTGATATGATATGAGGAGTCACCTTCTTATCCTGTTTGTCGTGCTGTTTTGGGTTGCCGGGACTGCCAGCGGGGCTGTTAATGTGTCAAGCTGCACAAACATAACGGCCCCCGGGGTGTATCTCCTGAACACCACCATCGCGAATAGCACCCTCAGCTATTGCATACTTATAAATACAAGCGATGTGATATTCGATGGGCAGGGGAATCTTATTGACGGTTCCGATGCTATTCTTAGTAAGGGCATATGGGTCGAACTGCAGGGAGGTTCACTGACAAATGTTACTATCAGAAATGTGGTTTTGACCGACTGGGCGAGTGGGATATTGGCAAAAAGCCTTGAAGGCGGACGAATAGAAAACTGCAGCTTTAGCTCCAATTCTGGCAATTCCGTCCATGTATTATACACCAACAACACTGTTATTGCAAATAGCGTTGCGAATTCGAATTTTAGAGGATTATATGTCACATATTCAAACAACAACACTTTTGTCAACATTACAGTAACATCCTCATCCTCCAGTGGGGTCTATATATATGACTCACTGAACAACATCCTGGAAAATGTAATTTCCAGCAGTTCTGTGGGAGATGGAATATATTTAAGAAATAGCAACGGAACTATTATAAAAAATAGTACGGTAGTTTCAAATAGCAACTATGGAGTGAACGTCTATCTCTCTCACAATACATCCATTACAATGAGCAACATCAGCAGGAATAATAACCACGGCATTGCGGTTACTTCTCATAACACCACCATCATAAACACCACAATCAGCTCCAACAATGCGTTCGGTATATATCTGGCGGGAGAGTTCAGTACCATCAGAAACAACACAATTGCAGCCAATGCCAAGTATGGTATTTATGTTGTTGCCAAAAACAACCTGATATATAACAACTTTTTCAACAATTCAAAAAATGCCTATGTGGACCTCTCGGGTGGGGGAGGTCCCAATTCCTGGAATACCACCAAAACTTCCGGTACTAATATAATAGGGGGAATGTATCTCGGTGGAAATTACTGGGGCACACCCTCCGGGAATGGCTTCAGTGATACATGTACAGATGCCAATTCAGACGAAATATGCGACACACCCTACACCATAAATACCAGCAATGTGGACTACCTGCCCCTGAGCTTTGACAAAACACCTCCAAACATAACAGTAATTTCACCAAAAAACAGGACCTACGGGAGTTCAACGGTTCTGGTAAACGTGTCAGTTGTTGACTCCAGCAGCCCCATCAGTTCGGTTGTGGTTGAAATCAACAGTTCTGTAAATGTGAGTTTATCGCTTCAATCTGGATATTATGTGGGCAATATTACTCTCAGTGACGGTCAGAACAGTATAAGGATTTATGCCAATGACACTTTTGACAACTTAAATGTCAGCAGACCTCTTTACTTTACGGTTGACAGTCTCGCACCAAACATAACCGTCTCCGCCCCAGCGTATATTCTGCAGTATCTGGGAGGTTCTACTGTGAACTTTTCCCTTTCAGATGCCCATCCGTCACACTACACCCTTTTCAGAAATGGTTCTCTTGTATCTAGTGGTAGCTATTCCTCCGGTGATGTAATAAGGGTCAGTGTTCCGGCTGACACTATTGGTGTCTGGAACTTCACCCTTGTTGCCAATGACACACTCTCCCATACAGCGCAGCGTTCTGTTTTGGTGCGTGTTGTTCCTGCCTCTGCGGAGATAAATAAGAGTATAACCGGCGCCCCCATAACAATAAATGAGACCATCATCAACACAACAGCCACCTTTCTGGTGCTGCCGGATGTGAATAATGGCACTCTTACACTGAAGGCCAGATTCAGCAGGAATGCAAGCGAACTTGTCAGCAGCACCACCAATTCTGAGTTTGTCAGCTACGCCTCTGCCGTAAACCAGAAGTCACCCAACATTTACCTGTGGGTAAATATAAGTGGTGATGTCAACTCCACCACTCTGCGCTATGTTGTCATCCGGGTTGGCTACACCACCTCAGACCTTGACATGAATGGCGATGGTGATGCTGCAGATGCAGGAGATATAGATGAGAAGACCCTGACCCTGTGGCGTTATTGCAGTGCCACGGATGTCTGGCAGGTTCTCAGGAAGGGTAACCTCACCTGTGGTAATGAGACGGTGACTGTTTTTGACAGCGGAGTTAATGTCAGCGGAAAATATGTATGGGCTAATCTCAGTGCTCTCAGTCTCTTTGCAGTCGGAGGAGCAGAGCTGAAGAGCGCGGTTGCTTCTGCCGGTGACTACTCCCCCGAGGTGGTAATACTGGCCAACAAAATAGATCTGACTTTGGCCGCAGATTTCGTCTCCCACCTGCGACAGAGAGGGATAAAGCTCTACATTGTTGATGCCAGAAACTTCAGCGATTATACCACGAAGCAGTACGTGGTGATACTTGGCGGCCATCGCGCATATGATGGCGTTGGTGATATTGTTAAAGGGATAATGAGCGACGAGGAGAAGGGGCAGGTTGAGGGTGGCAGAGTCTACATAAAGAAGCGCTCCGTTTTCAGAAGCGGGCAGGTGGTGTACATCTTTGCTGGCAGGGATAGATACGAAACTGCAGAGGCGTGGAGAGAAGTATACAAGGAGGTTGCAAGGGAAATAGAGTATAACTGGGGGTAAACCATAACCCTGAAAATTACCTTTTCTCTGTGGAACATTACCCGGCATCTCCGGACATGTTAAGCTTGAAGGATTCATGGGTGTAAAAATGAGTATAAGCTTAAGTGTATTTCCCGGGGTTCAGCCTGAGGTTGAGGGAAACAAAGATTAGTCTTTGATGTTCTTAACATTGGGGTGAATATATGGTTAAGGCGATAATAATGCGATTATAATAAAAATCAGGCGCGCGGTATTTATTTTAAAAGGAGTGAAAAGTGCTCCGGTCGGGCACGCCTGAGCCACCACAAAAGGCTGTTTAAGTTTATTAGGGTTTGCAATATATCAGCTTGTCGTTTTGAGTTATTGAACTTATTACCGGGGATGACGCAACAAAATTACTGTGGTATTATCAATGTTAGGTTTTTGAGCTGCAGTGTATGAAGAAACTCAGATATATAATCTCTGACCCGGAAATCTGCCATGGGAAGCCTGTTTTTAAGGGCAACAGAGTTCTTGTTTCAGACGTTCTTGAGCTGCTTGCTGCTGGAAAGGATGTGGAGGAAATCCTGCGGGAGTACCCTCAGCTCAATGAGGAGATGGTAAGGGAAGCCTTAGAGTATGCTGCAATGCTGGTGAAGAGGGAGCATGTCATTGAAGTTTCTGCTTGATGAGAACATCCCCAGCTCTGTGTTTATTAGTGACCCTCTTTGTCCAAACACTCCATTGCAATAGTCCGGCTGATAGGGTCTTTACGAATAGAAGAGGGGCTTTCCACCCTTCACTATTTTCAGAAATATTTCTTCTGCATCAAACCTGGTGGGTTCTCTTTTTATTATTTAGTATTTTATCGCTTTAAAAGAAATTAGAAACTATGCGGAATTGCTAAACCTCTGGCTCTAAGTAGCTTTCTGAGGTTAATCCCTTATCAGGGTATAGGAGGAATCCCAATGCTATCACCTGCTGAAGCGAGGGTTTTTATAGACATAACAGGGCAGCCGGATTTAAATTCCGCCCTGAAAGCCCTGTCAAAGGAAGCTATTGAAAACAGAATTAAGAAGGTCAATGAGCAGATTAAAAAGTTTGAGGAAAAGTACGGAATGAAATTTGAGGAGTTCAAAGACAGATGGGAAAGAGGGGAGATTTGTAACAGGTTCAGCTATGAGGTGGAGAAGGACTTCTGGGAGTGGGAAGCTTTAATATCACGAAAGAAAAAGCTTGAAGAGGCTATAAAGTGCCTGATATAAGCACATTTCTCAGGGATCTTCTTGATGCATGCGAAGAATCCAAAATCGTATCAGAAATTAAAACACAAGTTTTTGATAATGTTATTCTGAAAGTGAGAATTTTTCTTAAGAAAAAGAATGTTTTTATAGATGTATTTTTCAACAGCGATACAGATAGAATTGCTTACGCTCTCATAATGGACAACAAAAGAATATATGGAGCCGACAACACAGGAGGCTGGCATGTGCATCCATTTGATAATCCAAAAGAACACGTTAAGGAGGAAGAGATACCCTTTGCAGACTTCTTAAAAGAGGTTGAAGACATTTTTACGAAATTATGATGGAGTATGGCAGCAGAAGATTTCAGATGGGCAATGGATCTGACTACTTCCCTTTTAGCAGCTTCTCAATCCACCTGTGATACTCCTTCACTTTTTCTTCGCTGAAGGGAACAACAAGTGAGAGATCTGGATTTTTTTGAATTCTTGGTCAAGTAAATTACGGGTTTTTAAGCTCCTGGCTAAAGCCACAAGATACTCATCCCATGATTCAATATTGTAGGCATTGCAGCATCTACCGCTTCAATAACAGCCTCAAAAGAAATGTCCTCAACAAATGCTGGCGAGCCGAGGCTGAGGGTCTCTTTTTAGCTCTGTAGCTATTAGATCCTTGGGGCAGTTAAGGTAGCGGGTTGCAACGTGATACGCTCCTATGAATGGGGGGGTAGAGAGCGCTGCAGGCCTGAGAACACATTACCAAGAAAATTCTATTGCACCCTCTCTGAGGGATTTCAAAGAGCGATATTAAAAGATGCTAACATTCCACTATGCCTGTATACCCAGCTTTCTCATTGATCAATCCTCGCTCACCCACCTTGATTCTGTTTTTCCTATTTGCTCAACATCTATCTTTATTCCTTTAATTTTCTCCTTCCAGCGCTTAATTTCTCCCTCATGCTTCCTCTTTTACATCAATGTATATCCTGTTGTTTCTTTTATTATTATACTCCCACCATTTTTTTACACCGAGCTCCCGTCTGAGCTCAACCGGCAGGACGATTCTCCCCCCAAAATTTTGGGAGTGCTCCGGTCGGGATTCGAACCCGAGTCGCGGGATCGAGAGTCCCGCATGATTGGCCGGGCTACACTACCGGAGCGAATCATCTACATTACCTGATTTCACTTGGTAAATATTTGTTGAAGGGCGATGTGCGCTATAGCGGGAGGATTCTCAGTCAGCTCCGCAGAAATGCTTGAGCTTCTTTACCACCGAGGCAGCGATGGCTATGGTGCTTTCGCTAGGGATGAGCTCTGCCTGGCCCATGCCCTGCATGCCACCCACTCCAGAGATGCCCAACCCATAGCGGGATGCTCCTCTCTGGTCGTGGTAGCTAACGGCGAGATCTACAATTACCACGAACTCAGGGAGAGGTTAGCTTCACATGAGTTTCGCACGCGAAGCGACTGCGAGTCGATTGTGCACGCGGTGGAGGAATACTACAGCGGTGACCTGCTCGAAGCCGTGGCAAAAGCTCTTCCCCTTTTCGACGGCGAGTTTGCCTTTGCAGTAAGCGATGGCGAGGCGATAGTGCTCGCGAGGGACTTTGCGGGTACCAAGCCGGTGTACTTCTCAGAGCTAGGCTTTGCTTCTGAGAAGAAAGCCCTCTGGGGTATAGGAGAGAAAGCCTTCAGCCTGAACCCGGGTGAGATTGTCTCTCTGACTAAGCACGGCATGCATCGCCGGCGGGTGAGGAGGTATTCGCTTCGCAGAGTTGCTGACCCGGAGGCTGAGCTTGCAGAGGCGCTGGTGAGCGCTGTCAAGAAGCGTGCCAGGCATGTGGAGCGCTTTGGGATACTCTTCTCCGGCGGCGTAGATAGCGCTCTTATCGCATGTATATGCGCAAACCTGGGCTATGAGCCTAAGCTCTACGCAGTCGCTATGCCCGGCTCGCTGGATGAGAAGAGACTGAAAATAGAAAAATTTCTTGGCTTGGAGGTTGTGTTCAGGGAGATTGGGTATGAGGAGGTGGCGAGCGCAGTAGATAAGGTGCTCTATGCAATTGAAGAGCCTTCTCCGCTTAAGCTGAGCATCGCCATACCTATATTTCTCGCGGCGGAGCTGGCGAAGGCTAACGGAGAGAAGGTGCTCCTCACCGGGCAGGGTAGTGATGAGCTTTTTGCTGGCTATGCGAGGTATGTTGCACTGAGCAATAATGAACTCCGCAGAGAGCTGCGTAGAGATTTTGAGAACCTTTACCGCGTGAACCTAGAGCGGGACGACAAAGCGGCGATGGCAGCGCAGATAGAGCTTCTCCACCCTTATCTCGACCGCCGCGTGGTAGAGGTGGCACTTTCGCTTCCACCGGAGCTGAAGATTGCTCAAGGGATGCGCAAGTATATCCTGCGGAAAGTTGCCAAGAAGCTCGGGCTCCCTGAAACCATAGCAATGCGGGAGAAGAAGGCAGTGCAGTACTCCACAGGCGTGGCGAAAGCGCTCAAGAAGTTTGCCCGTGCAGAAGGTAAAAAGCTGGGCAATTACGTGGAGGAGCGCTTCGCAGCCCTCTTTACTACCTCTTCAGTTTGAAGTAAACCCCGCTTTCTTCTCTACGAAGCTTCACCCAGCCTTTCTCCTTCATATCAAGCAGCCGTCTCGCCACGTAGGTTCTGCTTTCTCCGGTGATTTTCGCTATCTCCTCTATGCTTAGCTCCTTCGGATAGACGCTCTCGAGGATGTCAAGGATAAGCTTCTCGCTTCTTCTCAATTCACTCACCAGTTGTCCAGGCTGAGCTGGTTTTTCACAGCCTTTCTCTTTTTGGCCTGTTTAGTAAAGATTATCTCTCCATACTTTCCGCCGCCGCCCTCTATAATTTCAAAGTCTTGTACCCTAAAGCGGCGGATAAGCTCGGCTATGGCTTCGCCTCCAACCTTGGCAATCTCCTCCGTATCCACGTCCACAAGCACGCGGATCTCATTCCCGAAAGCCACAACAAGTTTACGCCACAGGTTCTGAACCCGGGAGGAGTAGACATTGCTCACCTTAAGAGCCTGGGCGATTATCTCAGCCAAAGGAGCGATTCTCAGGTAAAGTGGGCGATGCTCAGGGTGATGTGGCTTATCCCATGTGGCGATTTCGTGTATCCTGTCGCGAACGCCCTTCTTGATCCTGCCGCCGCACTGTATGCATCGCCATTTTAGCTTGGAAGCCTCTTCAAGCTCGTAGTGGGTGTAGCATTTAATGCATGCGGTGCGGTGGTACTTACCAAGGCGCGGATCGAAGCCCACGTTCAGCACAATGCGATTCCCTTTCTGGCGAAGAAGAGCGCGCTTTATCTCTGTGAAGCTCACTTCTCTTAGCTTGAACCTGTTGAACTCCCTACCCAGTTTGTTGGGCCACGGTGAGTGAGCATCGCTATTGGAGAGGAATGTTATGTCTTGGAGTTCAGCTATGGTGTCAGCCAGTTCAGTGTCTGCACTCAACCCCAGCTCAAGGAAGGCTATTTTGGCGCTTCCGTAGCACTCACGAAGAGAATTGTACTCTTTGTAGATGCTTGTCCAGGGCACGAAGGCATGCGAAGGCCCCACAAGACCGCCCACATCGTTGACCAAGTCGGCTATCTCCTCACCCTTAAGCGTGAGGTGAGGTCTGCCGTCTTTTTCGATGTCCACGGAATACTTCCCGAACTTCTCTCTAAGTTCTTCCGCGGCGGAAATTGAGGGCAGGATTATAAAATGATGCACCCTTCTTGCGTCCTCTACTTCTAAGGTTAAAATGAAACGCGTGTCCCCGGCGAGAAAGATGCCCTCATCCACCTCCTCAAGCGAGCGAATCTCCTCTAACCACGCAGGGTGAAGTGCATCTCCCGATCCCACCAGGTGCAGACCTTTAAGGGGTGCCTGCTCTGCTATCGTGGCAATGCGCATATTGTTTGAGGTTGCGCCTGAGAAGCGGCTATGAATGTGGAGGTCGGCATTTATCTCCAAACCATCACCTGAATGTAGTTTAGCTGGTGAATACTTAAAGTCTTTGCATAACAAAAGATTCATATTGCAGCTTGAGGTTATTGGTTATCAGGAGGATTGAGTGTGAAAAGGTTCATACCCCTCATTTTAGCGTTAGCACTTTTGCCATTCGCCTTCGCCGCAGAAACTGTTCAGGACTCCGGAATTATAATGGGCATCGAGGTGGAGTACGACTTTAAAAGCTCTGAGCACAGCATAGTTACCGTCACCTACAAATTTACAAATCCTGAAAAGGAGCCCATACCTCTGGACTACGCTTCCAGCTTCACATTCTTCCGCGAGGGCTCGGAGATAATCGGGGTGTACGACATCCCCAAGGGTAGCGTGCAGTACAGGCTGACGGAAGATAAGCGCGGTGTTGCATTCTTCTTTGCACGCACCTTCGCCCCGGGCGAAGAGTATGTGATAAAGATAAAGGTTGACTCGCCAAAGACCACAGAGCGCGGCGATGGTGTGTGGAAGTTTAAGGATATAGAGGGCAACTTCTTTGAGTGGCCAATTAACGGCATCCGCGTCTCATTTCTCCTTCCCGAGAGTCTGTTCAAAAGCTACAAGATAGTTAGGCTCGACCCGGGGGCGGAGCTTGTATACGATGGTCAGAGGAAAGGTGCAGTTTGGGAGCGCCGGGTTCTCTACCCTGGGGAGAGCTACCTTACAACGGCGGACTTTGCAGTTTCCTGGAACATCCATGCGATAGTTTTGAGCATCATCTTCCTAGCTCTCCTTGGCGCTTTGGCGTACTTCTTCTATTCGGGTGGTCGCAGGAAGATTGTCATCCGCAGAGGCTTTGTTAAAACACTCCCGGGGCATAAGGGAGAGAGCGATATAATAAGCAAGGTAGAGGAGTTTATCAGAAGCGCCAAGCATGAGGTTGTGATAACCTCGCCATGGATATTTTACGTGGACTGGTTTACTTCAAACATAAAGCAGCTCACAGACCGAGGGGTAAGGGTGAGGATAATAACCTGGCCCTGGTATGAGCGCAGAAAGGTCGGGAATAGATGGGAGTACATAGAGAATAGGAGGCAGAGCTTCGCTTTAGAGAGGTTTCTGGATATGTTTCCTCCAGGTACGGTGAAGCTGAATGAGAACCTCCACTCTAAGCTAGTCATTGTTGACGGGAAGAAGGTTATAGCATCTTCTGCGAACCTGACTCAGACGGGCTTCTGGGAGAACTACGAGGCTGGCATATGGATAGAGGACGAAGAAGTGGCAAAGGCAGCGATGGAGTACTTTGAGAAGGTGTGGAATTCTGAAAATAGCATCACCTTAACCAGGGAGTTTATGAAGGAGAAGGAGGGGAGGGGCTGAGCGTAGCGTTGATGGAAGGCATAATAGGGTAGTGCTCCGGTCGAGCACGCCTGAGCCACCACAAAGCCTGTTTTAATAGTGTACTTTGTTCTATATATAAAGTTATTTTTGTGATGAAAGATGTATATGCTGTGAGTACAGGTGTGATATTTTAAGGTGATAACAAAAATCTAACTTCATTAATTAAGATTTTAGATTTTTAAATGTTGTATTCGAGCCAGAAATTTATTTCTTTTTTAAAACGTATATAATTGCAAGAACTATTAAAACCGGAAGCAACAAATAAAATGATAATACAAAAGCACCTAACAAATATGAGAGTATTCTCCTTTGATTCTCCAGAATTGAAATTTTATTGAGGTTTATCTCATAAAAATATTCATTATTTTCTCCAATTCTAATAATTTTTTCAGATCTGCATATTCCTCACATCCACCATATTATACTAAGCTAACCTAGGTATCTATGGCAGATTTTTGAAGTTGTGTTCAATAACGAAAAGTTACTAAATATAATTTACAAATTTTATTTGAAGAGAATTTCTAAAAAATTATTTATACCATTTTAATACTAACTGGTTATAGCTACACAGTTGCCCAAATATGTACTGTATAGAATAATGTTTTTCAACATTGATCGGAGCAGGAGGCATGTCAGGAGGTTTGACCTGCCCGTTTCAAGATGAAATACGAGGATTGTTATATTTCAGTGAATTTTTTCTTATCCTATCCCTCTGCATAAGTTCGGTGTTCGGGTTGTCTGTCCAAGATAGCATAGAAAAAGGAGCATCTTGGCTGATCATTAACCAGAATGCCGATGGCAGTTGGGATGGTCTGCAGTGGAGCACAGCAGAGGCTATATTAGCTCTTGAGAAGCAGAATTATATAGATGTTCAAGACGCGATTGAAAATGGCAAATCCTGGATTTTTTCTGTTAATATGAGAGATGCTGATTTCCTCTCCCGCAAGGTCCTCATCACCGGAACCAATACCTCGTCGTTGGTTTCCCTTCAGAATTCAGACGGTGGCTGGGGGTATTCAAAATTTTTCTCAAGCAACATAATTGATACGTCCCTTGCACTGGAAGCGCTAAAAAAAGCCAGCCCGAATTCCTCCTCTCTGCAAAAGGGAATCTCCTATTTGAAGAGAATCCAGCAACAAGACGGATCCTTTGAGCCGGATAATTTTCACACAGCCCTAGCTTCTCAAACACTTGGAAAACTATCCTTCGTCTTAGCTGATGGTGAGCTGATATTCAATGAGGACGCCTATAGGGCTGGCTACAGGTCAGCAGCTCATCTATTGGAGAACTTAGAGATGCTTTCTGGTGAACTCGAATTGGCAAATGCCTTACTAGCTTTAGTCTATAATGGCTATTTTACAGATAAGAAAGAATATCTCGTCACCATGCTGATAAGTAGTCAAAATCCCGATGGGAGCTGGGGACTTAATATTTCGGAAAATAGGGTTTACAAGACATCACGATGCCTGCTTGCCCTGCAAGAGTATTTGAATTCGGACATTCTCCTGAGGGTGGGAGAGCTGATAATAAAAAAGGACAATTCCACCCTTACAAATTTCTCTATCCCTGCTGGTGAAGAATATTCGTTATCTACCCAGATTTCCAATTCAGGGGAGAATCAGAGAAACATAATAGTCGTGGGAAAGGTGGTTCAAGGAGGAGAAATCGTAAAAATTCTATCACCTAAACTTATACGAGATTTTGAAGCGGGTTCTGTGAGCTACTCCTCCGACTTTGTCACCGACTATCTAATGCCAGGAGCTGCATACCTGATCGTAGAAAGTAGAGATAGAGAAGGCCGCGTTGTTCACGCAAATCAGATAAAGCTTAACGTCCTTCCAACGCAAAAGGTCAGGATTCATGACTTGGATATCATTCCTACACATGCTAATATAAAATCGCTGGTAGATTTCTATCTGGATATAGAAAACATAGGCAATCAGAACCTCAGCAACTCCTTTATAGAGGTCGAACTTCTGTCTCCCAACCAGACTATTATCTGGTCCAGCAATACAACCGCTAACCTCAACGTCGGGGAAAGAGCGTACATTAAATTAGGCACCCTCTACACTGGAAATCTTGCCTATGGAATTTACCCGGTCATTGCTAGGGTTTATAAAGAAGGAGAGCTCGTAAAAGGAGGCACCGCCTATTCAGCATTGTCCATTGGCCCCAGGATACATGTGGAAAGGAGGATAAGCCCAGAAGCTTCACCGCCCGGCAAGGCTATCGCCACCATAAACATCACCATAATAGGTAAAACCGGCAGGCCTCCCGCAGATGTTGTTATTTTAGTGGATAATACCAATATTTCTGCTTTAGAGGAGGTGAAAACTGCCTTAAAATCCTTTGTCTCATCTCTTGCCGTCGGGGACAGAGTTGCCGTGGTCGTTGTCTCAAACACCACCACAATCTTGCTGAATCTAACTAAAGACAGAGACGCAGCGCTGAGTGCGATTTCGAGCATAACGATAGGGGCGCCGATACTAAAACTTGGAGAGGGGATAAACAGAAGCGTCAAAATCTTGCTGGAAAACGGCAGGGAGGACAAAAACTGGTACATCTTCACCGTGGTGAGGGCCCCAAGCTATGACGATCCTCTTAGCGCTATCGAGTGGGCGGCTGAAAATGGGATTCCTGTTTACATGATAATCTACTCCAAGGAGGAAGGTGGTTGAACAAGGTAATGTCCTCCATTCGGGGAGGGCTGAAGATAATTTCTTTATTGGGTATTTTCGTTTTGTTGTTCCCTATTCATTCTTCTTACGCTTTAATGTCTACACCTTCTGATATTGACGTTTCAATGAGTTATGAAATGATCCCGAGTGACATATATTATTTAAAGGGATATCAAAGATGTTCGGGATATAATTGTGGTACGTCGAGTAGTGGAAAATTCAACGCTACTTATAAGTATGCCTATCTGCATGCCGAATGCACTCCCAATTGTGAGTGCAACCTACATTCTGGTGCTTCTGTCCATCTTTACGATAGTAAAGGCTTGGAGGTTGAAGGAGATTACCCGCTTGCTAACTGTCCAAGTGGGGTAGCATACTGTAGCCCAAAGAGGGTGCAACAAGATTGGGATATATTAACTCCCGGGGAGACATATTCTTGGTCAGCAAGTAGCAGCGGGGATAGATGTGGCATTGAAAGTAGATACGGAATAGCATACATTCAAGAATACGAGCAAGGTTACAAGCTGATAATAAAAGTAAAAAACAAGGGATCTGTTAGCAGAACTCTGCATATTTCAATTCAGGTAACCCCTGTTGACAATGAAAGTCATCTTGGAACCTATTCCTCATCTCACACATTAGCCCCAGGTGAGACGATCAACGTATCCCCCATTTATACAAACGGAAGAACTTTCCCAACAGCGGAATACGCGGTGGATAGATTAGATTCGTCAAACAAAGAGTACTATGTTTACGTTTTAGTTGAAGATTATTTATATCGTGCAAAGGTAAAATGGACTCCTGATGGGTTGCAAATTCTAGAACCATTGGGCACATATTATCCAAAATCAGAAACTGATATGAATATTTCTTCAGCAACAGATATCGAAGAAAAATGTAGCTTGTATGCCCGAACTTATGTTTGTGCGGCTCCCAACATTTATATTACCGGTACAGTGGTGGTGCCAAAAGAGGGTAAAGATTCGAGAAATGTTAGATTTTATGCGGATAATCTTTTCCAGATAAACGCTGATGCAAGTCTTTCGGCAGGCGGCGAAAGGGGAAGGGACGTTAGCGGATGGTGGCAGAATGGTGAAAGCGGGGGATCTGGTGGTTCGATCTATGTTAAAGCAGAAAAAATCAACATCTATGGTGTGCTGTCCACGAACGGTGGAGGAGGCGGTAGAGGAGGATACCTTGGAAGCGGTGGAAAGGGTGGTGATGCTGGTTCTATTGATCTTGATGCAACAACCGACATCAACATCTATGCCCCACCGTATTCAAACGGTGGAAACGGTGGAGAAGGCGGTTCTTACTCAAACGGTGGAGACGCAGGTAGCGGGGGCACAATTACACTGAGAGCGCAAAGGGTGTTTGTTAATGCAACCCTCTCTATAAGAGGGGGAAGAGGGGGTTATCCAGGATATCTTGGTAACACCGGAAGAGGTGGCCCTGCGGGTACATTAACCATAGACGCAGATGAAGTGGAGATAAGAGGAAATATAGATGCCAGAGGTGGAGATGCAGCAAGCACTAGGTGGGGTGGAAGTGCTGGCGGAGGTGGTACGGTAACCGTTAATTCTGACAGGCTGGTTATTAACGGCAATGTTAGCGTAAACGGTGGAAATGGCGGAGGAGGAAAAGTAGGCGCCTCTGGAGGCGTGGGAGGTAAAATAAACCTGATATCAGATTCTGAAATTGTTATCAACGGCTATTTAAACGCCGCTGGCGGGACGGGTGGCTCAGGATACGAAAGTCGTGAAGACGTTAGTTGCACCGGTTTTGGTGGCAGAGGCGGAGATGGTGGAAGTGTAATAATTAGAGGTACAAATGTGAGTATCAACAATCCCATAAATGTGAATGGCGCCAATGGTGGATGGGGCAATGGTGATGCACAGGGAGGTGCAGGTGGCAATGGCGGAGTGGTTGATATACAGGCAGACATGGTTATTGTAAACAGTAGTATCAGTGCAAACGGTGGGAATGGTGGGGGATTTAGTAGGGTAATTTGTGCCTGTGATAGAAATGCAAAAGGCGGAAATGCCGGAAAAATAAAGATATCCGCCAACTCATACCTAATAACCTCCACAGGGAGACTTTCTTCTTTAATCGGTATAGGAGGTAAGGGTTACGATAAGTGTGCTGACGGTGATCCGTTATCTGCTAACATAAGTATCTTGTCAAATGGCGCATTTGCGAATCAAGGCTTTATAGATTCTTCAGGGACTGTAGACCTTACTCTGAATACCACTTATCTCGGAAAAATCTCCTGTGGCTCTGCAAAAATAAGATACTGCTATGACCCGTTTGGCGGATCCACTCTAGATGTTTCCCGACTACAATGCGGCACTACTGACATAGCAAGAGGTAGCTACTGCCCATTTGCACCAGAACCTACAATTGAGGCGTCTTATCAAATCTATGACACCAGCAGAAACGCATGGGTCGATTATGGCGATGTATTTGTGCTGCCAACAAAGGACATCAGGGTGAGGGTAAATGCCAAAAACCTCAATTACTCTAAGAGCGACTGGAAGATTGGAGTTAGATTCTTTAAAATCGGAAAGTTTCTTGAAGTAAAAGAGAGCGTTACTACATGGGTTAGTAAAAACACAAGCCAGAACTGCACTCTTGTAAGCGAACCGAACAATAATGGCGTATTTGATGCCAACGAGACTTTCGTTGTGGAATGCTGGGCTCCTGCTTCAACATTTGGACTGGTGCCTCCAGACGTCGGTGGTATGATATCAATTAAAGCGTATGAAGGTGAAATACCTGCTTATTCTATTCCAAAATATTTGAACATTTATACATTTACCAAGAAAAGGGAGCCATGTCGGTATGAATACTATCGGTATTCAAAATATGGTTATTCAGATAAAATAGAAGAATATCCGGTTAACCTGGAGGGCGTTGGCTGCGGCACCAGCTTTTTCTATAAACTGGATACTTTTGAATACTATGAGCCTCCCAGTTTGGTGTTTTGGCAACAGACTCAGGAATTTTGGTACGGTCCAGCTGGATATAAAGCATGCGGCATGAATGGCAGGGAGGCTGTTTCTTTATGTGCCAATTACAGATACAGTGCTCTGTGTTTAGCAGATAATACAGGTTGCTTTGCAAAGCTCAGTGAAGAATGCATTGCAGCGGATACAAACCCCGACCCATATGATGTGTACTGCTCTTATTCCTCTTCCTATCCAAAAGGATACAGCATAACACGAGAATTCTGTCCCTCGGGTACAATCTGCGCCTCCGACGGCGGATGCTATCCCCTGGAGTACATTCTACCGTCTATAAAAATTACCTATCCAAAGAACAATCAAACTGTTTACACCGAGATGGTGGTGGTTAACGGCACCGCATACGATGAGAGGGGAATCTCCATAGTGGAGGTGAGTGTTAATGGCGAACCATTTGAACCTGCTTCCGGCACCGATTACTGGGAGAAGACGGTGACTCTGCGTCCGGGTCCAAATGTGATTGTGGTGAGAGCGACCAACACGCTGGGTGTTACGGCCAACGCTTCCATTATTGTAAACAGGGGCGCCCCAGATATGACCCCGCCAAATGTGACCATTGTGTATCCGGGCATGCATCAAAAATTTGAGACAAACAACATAGTGCTGAAAGGCAACGCCTCGGACAACAGGGGGATTAGGGAGGTGAGGGTGAAGCTGAACTACGGCGGCTGGGAACCCGCCGAGGGCACGAGTTCCTGGAGCAAGTCCCTAACCCTCCGCTACGGAGCCAACAGGATAACCGTCAGAGCCATCGACACCAGTGGCAATATCGCCGAAGCGTCCATCGTAGTATACTATTACATACCAGTGTTCATTCCTCAGCCTCCTCCGCCTGCTGCCGAAGAACCCGGAGAAGCTCCCACCACTCCTTCCACTACTACAGGCTCCGTAACGGGTGTAACCGGCGGTTTATTCAACTTCACAACCAGCTATGAGGAGCTGGTTGAAGCCATGAACTATCAGCGTGAGATTCTGGACGGAACCCACCTCCTAGCGGGAATAAACGTCACCTACGAGGAGGTGCTCTACGGCGAGGCAGAGCCCATTACCCCGCCCAACTATACAGTCAACAACACCCTGGTATGGACATTCCCCGAGATAGAGAACGGGGAGACCATAAGCATCCTGTACAACGTCTCCTTTGCCCTCTCCGCCCTTGAGAAGAGGAACATCTCAAAGGCGAGAATAAGCTACATCGATGGCGTGACCCTTGCAAGCGTCGTCAGGGAGTTCCCGCCCCTGCAGGTGGAGGCCCTTAACCTGGTGAGCCTCAGCATTAATACGAGCAGGCGGGTATATTCGCCCTACGATACCATAGAACTCGTAGGCACGGTAAGCAACAACGGCAACAGCACGTTAAGCAACCTCACCCTACGCACGTTTATCGACACACCCACAGGCGAGAAGGTTTCTGTTCCGCCTTTGGAGATACCGGTGCATCCACCCTCAAGCAACCTGAGCTTCTCTCTGCCTCTGAACAACACCTCTGTACTTGCGCCTGGGAACTATACCGTTGTCTGCACCCTCGTAGGTGAGCTGAATGTAACACTGGCTAACGCTACCACGTCCTTCGAGATGACCAGCGTGATAGGGGCGGAGATGAGCCTGTTCACCGATAAGGGTGTCTACATTCCCGGAGAAACCGTCGACGCCTTCGTTAAGATAAACAACACCAGCCCAAACACGCCCCTGGAAGACTCCTATGTTGAATTCCTGCTGACAAAGAGGAACTCCACCCTTAGCAGGTGGGTGGTCAACGTCTCTGCGATAGCGTCTGGAGAGGTAAGATACGTGCACAGCTACTTCATCCCACGCAATGGAAGCGGTGAATACCTCCTCAACGCCACTCTAAGGCTGAGGAACGGCACCGTCCTTGCAACAGCCTCCAAATCCTTCTGGGTTGTTGAGGTACCTCACTTGGTAGTGGAGGAGAGCCTCAGCACCTACGCCACAAGGGCGCTGAAGCCGGTGAACGCCAGCTTGACGGTGAGGAACACCGGAGGTAGCGCCGCTGTCAATACCTCCCTTCTCGCGCTCCTGCCTGAGAACTTCACCGCCCTCAGCTATGCCGGCGACTACAACGGCGGTACCAACACCATAACCTGGCAGCTGGGCGACATCGCCAGCGAAGGAAGCGCAGGCATAAACTACACCTTCCTCACGCCCTTCATCCACAGCTTCGACCCCGTAAACTACACCATTAGGGCAAAAGTTTTCTACCTCGACTACTATGGCAGAACGTACGTCTCAAGTGTGGAGAAAAAGCTCTTGGTCAAGCCCATACCCCTGCTGAAGGGGGAGATAATCACGCCCAGCGTAGCCTACAGCGGCCACAGCATTGTGGTGGCGGTGAACATCACCAATCTTGGCTACGACGACGCGGTCAACATCTCTGCTCGTCTAACGCTGCCGGAGGAGCTCAGGGTGCAGGAGGAGACGCTGGAAAACGCCTCCTACAACGCCAGCAGCGGAGCGGTAACTTGGAGGCTGGAGCTTCCGCCCAAGGAGGGCGTGCTCCTGAACCTCTCGGCAGAGGCGCAGCTTATACCAGAGGTGCGAAATGTAACCCTCAACCTGAGCATCACCTACTACGACGAGGACGGCTATGCCTACCACAACTCCTCCTCGGCGAAGGTAACTGTGATCCCCATCCTGGTGCTTGCCTGGAGCGGCGATGCCAGCGACGAGTGGTTCGTCGACAAAGCAAGCGAGGAGATAGCCTACGTGAAGAAGGTGAACACCACGCAGGAGCTGATGCACGAGCTTCGGAGCAGCAACTACACGGTGCTGTGGCTGCTGAACATGGGGCACTGCGAGTACGACTGCGCCGAGGAGGGGGAGCTGAACAGCACCGAAGTGGAGGAGATAAAGGCGTGGCTTAGCCAGGGAGGAAGCCTCACCAGGGAGCTGATATTCTCAGACTACACCCTCAAGGCGAACCCGAGCTTGGGGGACATCGCTGGCTTTAAATACGTGGGCAGCCTGCCCATGGGCAGGCCGCATCAGCCCAGGGAGGTTAGCATAACCGAGGAGCACCTTCTTACCGCTGGCTACGCGGGGGCAAACCTCACCACGGTGGGCTGGCTTGCAAAGGTTGAGCCGGAGTACACCTATAAGATACTTGCCTACGCCGTGCAAGGGATGCCGGGGAGGGAGAGCTACCCCGCCCTAACCATCTCCTACTACGATAGGAGCAGGGTCATCTTCTTCGCCCCGGATATAGCGCTCAGCTCCTACGAGGGCTACAACGCCAGCGTGTGGCTCAACATTACAAGGCGAGCACTGCTCTGGAGCCTCGAGGCATGCGAGAGCGTCGCCTCCCTCAGCGCTACCAAGGAGCTTAAACCACAGAGCGGCAGGTCGGCTAAGACCAGGGTGAGCATACAAATTTCCAGCACCGGCAGCGTGCCGGCGGAGAACGTTACCGTAACCGAGGAGATACCCCCCGCCTTTGTGATAGACTCCACCGACGGCAGCGCCGCGAACGGCAGCATAACCTGGAGCTTTAGCGCCCTCGAGCCAAGAAGCAGCAGAACCCTTGAGTATGTGCTCCTGAACCCAGAGGTGAGCGAGACCACGACCTTCACGCTCAGAACGCTCATCACCTATTCCTCTCCTGCCGGGAACGAGACTGTTGAGCTGGTTTCGTATTTAACCATAGAGCCGAAGAAGGGAGGCGGTAGGAAATGAAGGGCAGAGCGCTCCTCATGCTTCTCCTCATGCTGCTCTCCCCCGTTCCAGTTGCCCACGCCGCAGCCGGCGCAGTGCCAGGCGGCGCATCTCTACCCAGAGGGGAATCTCCCCTCGGAGAGGCGATCAACCTCGTGCTTATAACCCTGGGCTTGAGGGACCCGCCCTTCGAGCCCCTGGGCGGCGAGTACACTCATTCTCTTAAAGAGCTCTCCCGGCTGAAGCAGGGATTTGAGGGAGAGCTCTCCCTCTTCCGCGTGCTCACCGAGGACATACGCATGGAGCTCGCGGAAGGCGATACCGAGGATGCGCTTAGGCTGGTGAACCTCTACCTCGAGGTTCTCAACTACTCAAAGAGCGAGCTCGCCAGCGCTGACGAGAGGTTCAGGAGCTCCGCCGACATCGTCACCAGAAAGCTGAAGAAGGTGAAGAAGCGCATCCCGAGGCAGAAGCTGGAGAGGCATGAGGAGGTGGTCGCCCTGGTGACGCAGGAAAACCGGCAGCTCCTCTCCAGCCTTGAGAACCTCTCCTCCACCCTGACCCTTCTAAGGGAGGAGATAGCGAGCAACCGCACCTCAGAGGCGATGCTCGCCCTCGCCCAGGTTGAGCTTTTGCTCAGCGACATCGCCCCTCTGCTGGAGAAGCCAGCGAAACCCGCGGCGAAGGTTAAGGCGCCGAAGCAGCTTCCCACCAGGCCCAGCAAGGGCAAAAAGATAAAACCCCGCACCGCCTTCCCCAGGGAGAAGCCTCCCGCGGTGGTGAGGCACGCTGAAGCGCGGGAGGAGAAGCCCCTGCTCCGCAAACTCATAGAGAAGCTCACAACACTCCTGCCCAGCGTGCTCGCCGAAGAGCAGGGAGCCGCCGCTCCTCCTGTGCCGCCAGAGATAGCCAACCTCTCTGCCCAGCTCGACCACAACCCAGCAAAAATCTACGCCTACGTGAGGGACGAAATCGAGTACACCCCCTACTACGGCTACATGAAGGGCTCGCTGTGGACCATGTGGGAGCGCTCAGCAAACGACTTCGACCAGGCTGCATTACTCTCTGACTTGCTCAGGGCTGCCGGCTATGAAACAAGATTTGTAATCGGAACAGTAGAGGTAGAGCCAGAATACATGCAGATGGTCCTGGGCGTCAACACCACCGAAGAAGCCCTGCAGCTCCTCTGGGAGAATTATGTACCGGCTGAACTATCCAACAGAAAAATAAGAGTGGAGCATGTATGGGTGGAGGTAAAGCTTCCATATGGTCCATACTCGGACGAATGCTACCGCGGCTATATAGCAAGCAGGCAAGCCTGCGGCAGTGCTCCAGAGCAGTGGATACCCCTTGACCCTGTGTTTGTGCCCTACAAGCCCAAGGAGCCCTACCCGACTGCTGACATCGACTACAACCTCACCGGCGTCTTCCTCGAAACTCTTCAGAGCGCCACCTACGGTGATGACTTCTTCACTGGTCTTAACTTCAGCTCCCTCGACCTCGCCGTGAGCGAGCTAATGAACCTCACCGACGCTTGGTACGCCGAGAATGTGGGTGCCAAGCTGGAGAACATGACCGAGGAGGAGGTAGAAGCACTCTACGCTGACAGGCCGCCCGACATAAAGCCTGATATAATACCTGGCACCCTGCCCTATTCCCCTCTGGTTTTTGAGACCTACTCCGAGATTCCAGATGATTACCTTCACATGATTAACATCAAGGTAATGGAGGGTTCGACAGAGATTCTCTCCTTCAACATTCCTTCTACTGAGACCGTTGGCAGGCAGCTAACCCTCGACTACGTCCCCGCCAACGAAGATGTCGCCGAGCTTGTCAACGCTCAATCATCTCTAACTGATTTGCCCGCCTACCTCCTCGACTTCAGGCCAGTTCTCATGCTTGACTCCATAATCATAGCCATAGGTAACGCCTCCACCTTCGGCACGAGGCAGGAGCTTCAAATCACCATCACCACGCCCAACATGCGCGAGGTAGTAACCTCTCCGCTGCAGGTGGGCAACTACTACGCCATTGCCTTCGATTTGGGAGACATGCCGGCTGAGAACGTTGAGCGCGTCTTCAACCGCACCCTCTCCGGCTTGGTTGAGGACAACGTAATGGTCATGGACCACTCCGTTGGCGGCTACATGAGCTTAAGCCTTCTCAACTACTTCGCCATGGTGGACATGCAGTATGAGATGCTCGCAGAGAGCATGGGGGTGAGATGGTGGCGCTCCTCGCCGGCGGTGGCGGTCTTCGGCTACAAATTCGAGACCGCCTATGCCGGGAGCATACCCACAGCTATAGAGCCGAGCTTTGCGCACATCGACGTGGCGAGGAATGTGCTCTCCCTCCAGGGCGATAAAGACCTAAAGAAAGCCTTCGCCCTCATGGCCGGTGGCATCTCTTCATCGTGGGAGAGCCAGGCATTTGACCTATTTTACAACGCCTCAGGCGTTTCCACTGTAGACATCTTCGAGATAGCAGCAGAAGGTGGGGTGCCGATTTACCGCATAACCTCTCACAATGCTGAAAAAATTGAAACCCTTGAGATACCCGCCAGCGCAAGAGAGGCTATCCACAATGCCATTAATCAGGGGCTTGAGGTTTTGGTCCCCGCTCGCACCCTAACCATAGGCAACTGGACAGGCGTCGGCTGGCTTGTCATCGACCAGACTACCGGTGCCAACGCCTGGATGATAGGCGACGACCTGGGGAATATAATTAATGGCGGCAGCGGGGAGACGTACTCCCAGAAGGAGTACTACGAGCCCAGGCAACCAGAGAGTGTTGAAAACTACGTGAGGAACTACGAGGCTAACGATGGTGATACATTAAAGCAGAGACTGAGTAGGTACGGCAACAAGGTGGTGGACACCACCTCGCCAGACTACGAGCTGGGCATGGCTGTGGCTGATTTCATGGTCTCTACTGTGGAGTTCAGGTCTAACTCCCAGTCAATAGCAAAGAAGAAGGAATACCTCTCCGAGAGGGGTAGGGCAGGAGCATACAAGAAGTGGGCAAACAGGTATGGAGATACACCTAAGGGCAGGGAATACC
>MTME02000005.1 GCA_002011115.2 Candidatus Pyrohabitans sp. JdFR-17 | reverse complement strand
CCAAACAAAAAGGACGCCTCCACTACACATTTATAGCTTAAGTTGACAGCACCCCACATGCCTGCAGAAAACATCTTTACTGATGGTTCAGAAGTACCTCCGAAGAGAAAATAGCTAGCAACTGCTATGATGCCGAAACTTAGAGCGACCCCATATAACACCTTTTTATTCATCATCCAATTCACCTCCTCTCTAACTTCCATATATACATCTTATTCCATCTACATCATCTTGGGTAAGTGATCTCTGGGTGCCATCGTAATAAATGTACATAACTGGACCAATGTAATATACATCATCCAACACAAGCCAGTGCCCGAATTCATGTAGTGCGACAGTTTCTACATCGTATGGAGGATATGATATAGTAGGCGAAGTTGTCCACTCGTACTGATTGTTGAAATCTGTAACTACTCTGGTGAGTGAAGCACCAGTTCCGCAACTATAGCTGGGTGTTCCACTATACCATAAGTAGGTTAACGCTAAGGGGCCGTCACTTCCTAAATCTTCCCAGTCAACTTTATTGTAAAGTTCATACCAGTCATAATCAAAATTAAAAGCAGAACTCGCACTACTCCAAGTATTTGCAGCGTTTTTCACTGCTGTTTCGTAACCACTAGGAAAGTCTGTGCTAAATCTCCATTCTGCTTGTGCATTACTCCACCTTTTTCCATCGTAGTCGTATGCAAAAGTTATAGCAGATGTATATCCTACTAGAAATATCGTTAATACTACAGTTCTAATATTTAATTTCTTCACCTATTCACCCCCCTTATTTTTGTAGTTATTTTCTTTCTAAATCTCCTATTTATTTCAAACGGTCTGTAATATTATAATACCGTTAAAAATTTCAAAACCATTAAAAATTTCAAAGCGTTTGAAATATTAATTGCTGATAAAATTTTTAATATCTTGTGAACATCTTTACACCTACCTTCAGACTCCTGACAGTTTCGCTGCCCGTGGCAATCTCAGGAGCCTTCAGGCTCTACATCGCATGCCTCTTTCTCGGCGTGGAGGGGGATGTGAGCCTCTACATCGCCTTTGCCTTGCTGGTTTATGCCACCTACACGTTAGATAGGACGCTTGGTTGTGAGGAGGACAGGATAAACAGAAGCGAGCTTGAGGGCACCAAGAAGGAGATGCCCATTTTGCTGTGCATTATCTCATTTCTTTCAGCAGCCTTCATTTTAAGCCGTCATGCGCTGGAGAAGATTGTACTTTTACCTGCTGCGATCGGATATCTGTACAGCAGAGGTATAAAGCTTGGCGGTTTCGTAATAAAACTCAAAGGTAGCTACGGTGCAAAGAATCTCGTGGTTGGCATCACCTGGGGTGCGTTAATTGCAGGAATAATGAGAACATGGAGCAGCAATCTGACATCGCTTCTTTCAATATTTTCATTTTTCAGTATGAAAGTCTTTATCAACTCGGTTATATACGACTTCAGAGATATCAGAGGGGACACTGAAGCAGGAATAAAAACACTTCCCGTGATGCTCGGGGAAAAGAAAACGAAAACTGTGCTCTTAACCTTGCATCTGATTTTACATCTCGCGTTTCTGTCAGCTGTCTTGCTTGGTTATATCAGATTTGAGCCTGTCATTTTGCTGTACAGCTTCATAGCCGGTGTGGTCTGCATCAGTTTTTACCTTGAAACCGGGACGAATGAAAAGAAAAGGAGAAGGCTAATTCGTGAGTTTTTGATAGATGGAGAATCTGCTTCAGCGGTAGCTCTCAGAAAATTCACAGAGCCTCTATTTTTACGGAGCGCTTCCTGTAATAGTTGAAAAGATCCATACCCCACTTTAAAGCGGATTCGTCATAGCTTATCAGGTCTCTGTGTGGATCGAAGGCTCCATCCTTGTAGAACAGAGAAGAGAAAGAGAAAAGAATACATCCGTGGCAACACAGGCGAGGGCAATATCACCTTCATACAGATACATATCTGCATTCTTCAGATTAAGGAAATCATTCAGAGTTCTGGCGTGCTCCTCTTTTACCCTTTCAAATACCCTTCTGGTAAGGATAAGGGATACTCCGTTCTGAGCCAATCGCAGAAAGAATTCGGGATATAAGGGGTGGAATACCGGGGAAATACCCACAACCCTCGTGGACCTTTTGAGATTTTCGAGGAATTCGCGATGAGGCTCATAGGCATGCTCCGGTGGGTTTTCAACAAGCTCGCAGTTTCCGAGTTCGCCTATTCTAAGGAGCAGGGGCATGGGCACAGCCTCCGTGCTGTGCTCTTCCCAGAAATTCTCATGCCTTTCAATCACCTCCAGCGTTTTAACCAGAGGGAAAAGATGCCTCGCGACAACAGTGCCGAGGCGGGTTAAAGCATACCTCTTATCCTCCCTCTGGAAAACCAGATTCCTCTGCTGCAGTATCCTTAACTGCGGGAGCACACCGGTGGCGGTTACTTTCAGGGAACTTTTAATTTCATTCAGAGCTTTTGGTCCCTCCAACAGATAAATAAGAAGGTTCTTCCTCTTCTCCGATAGTGCGACTACGCTGAGAAGCTTATCCCTCTTCATCAGCCTCCCCATCGATTGGAACTTTTTGGCTACGATCAATAGTTATTTTCGTTTATATATATTTATCAATTAAAGGTTAAGGGAGAATACTTATAGGGTAAAAATGATTGTGGAGTACATCAACGCAGCAGGCGGAATTTGGCGGAAGTCATTGAAGGCTGGATGATCATCAGAATAAAAAAGGGACTAGTATCCTGCCTTTTAACGACAAAACTATACAGATACCTGCGGAGATGACGTTGAGGGAGCTGGGATTTGAAGCCCCTGCTTTCAAAAATTCTAAAACAGACGGGAATATCCCGGGAAGAGTGGAGTTGAAAAGTTTAAAAGTAAAAGCAACGCTAAAACACTGGTAGGTGGTAAGATGTACGACGTAATCATCATAGGCGCTGGTCCAGCCGGCTTGGCTGCCGGCATGTACGCGGGCAGGTTGAACCTGCGCACACTAATTATTGGTGAGGACGTGGGCGGGCTTATCGCTACCACGCAGCTGGTGGAGAACTACCCCGGGTTTAAGCGAATCTCCGGCGAGGAGCTTTCAGAGCGCCTGCTGGAGCATGCGGAGGAGTACGGGGTGGAGCTGGTGGAGGCACGAGTCATAGACGTAGAGAAGACCGCAGATGGGTTTCGCGTGCTTACCGACGAGGACGAGAGCTACTCGGCTAAAGCGCTCATCTTCGCCACCGGCACGAGGCACAGGAGGCTCCCAGCTAAGGGCGCTGAGCAGTACGAGAACCGCGGCATCTACTATTGCGCCCTCTGCGACGGCCCGCTTTTTAAAAATAAGGTTGTAGCCGTAGTTGGAGGAAGCGACTCTGCGGCGAAGGAGGCACTCCTTCTGGCAGAGTACGCACGCAAGGTTTACATTATCTATCGCGGAGAGAAGCTCCGCGGCGAACCACCGAACCTGCGCAGGATTGAGGAGAACGAGAAAATCGAGGTAATCTACCGCACAAACATCGTTGAGGTCAAGGGTGACCGCCTGCTGCGCAGCATTGTGCTCGACCGGGAGTACAATGGGAGCAAGGAGCTTAGCCTCGACGGCGTGTTTGTAGCAATAGGCGGCGAGCCCCAGAGTGAGCTGGCGAAGAAGCTGGGCGTGGAGACGAATGAGAAGGGAGAGATAATCATAGACAGGGATTCGAGAACAAGCGTTGCTGGCGTATTCGCAGCAGGCGACGTCGTGGCAAGTAGCTTCAAGCAGGCAATTGTGGGCGTGGCTGAGGGGGTTGTGGCGGCATATTCTGCGTACCGCTTCGTAACGAGTGGCTATGTGGCGACGAGGGCGAGCGGCGAATAGCTCTATGGCTTCTTGCTTATCACATCCACGCGCTGCTGCAGCAGGGCCATAGCCTCCGCGAGGTCTTTGAGCAGGTGCGTAGTCCTGCCCACGAAAGAGGCAACCATCTTATTATCCAGCTCCCCCTCCTCCGCCTTCATAGCTATATCTTTAAGTATCGCTTCTGCTTCTTCAGCCATTTCCTCAGAAGTCTTTACCAATTAAAACACCTCCCTTTATGTATTATGTTCAAACATACTTAAATCTCTTTTGTCCCTCTCTGCTCGAGAGCTTTAACTATTTCCGTTATGGTTTCATTAACGGGTGTGGCGATCCCCAGCTTTTTCCCGAGGCTAGCGATGGCGCCGTTCATGTAGTCGATTTCCGTCCTCTTCCCCTTCTCTATATCCTGGAGCATGGAGCTTATGTGACTCGCGGTTGGGGGAAGCAAATTCTCAAGGAGGTGCGTATAGTACTCCTCCCATGTGAATTTGAGACGGATCCTCAAAGCATTAGCAACCTCAAAAGCTTCCCTGAGCATGGCACGCATTAGCTTGCGGGTCTCAGGCATCTCTCCAAGCTTGCCGTAAGGCACGCGAAGGATAGCAGAGAGAGGGTTAAGAGCTATGTTGTAGAATGCCTTCATCCATTTCTCCCTTATTATGTCGTCGCTTGCCTTTGTTGGTATTCCGGCATGGTTAAAGACGGAGGCTATCTCCTTCGCTCTGGGCGTAGCCCCTCCCTCCAGATCACCCACCAGACATTCGCTTGCATATACCGTTACCTCGGCACAGCCCGGCTCCAGAAGCCTCGCGCCGAATATTGCCATGCCCCCCATTGTGTTCTGCCTTCCGACGACACTTGCTATTATCTCCTCGTTTCCAATTCCATTCTGCATCGACATCACTGCAGTGCCCTCTTTGACAAAAGGCAGAACCTCCCTTACGGCACTGGCGGTGTCGTAGGACTTTGTGGTTATCATGATGAGGTCGAAGGACGCATGCTCTGGAATCTGTTCAACCGATGTAAATGCAGCGAGGCGCGTGAAAATATACTCACCCCAGATGCCGGTGATGGTTAATCCTCTCTCATTTATCGCTTTGATGTGCTCCCTTCTACCAATTAGGGTCACGCTGTTATCTCGGGAGAGAAAGCCGCCAAACACCGAGCCCATTGCTCCAGCTCCGAAGATGAGGATGTTCATGGCTCTTCACCTAATTCCTGTGCCCGTGGATCGGCGACGGTATTCTGCCGCCACGCTTTACGAATGCCTCGCAGGAGCGCTCGCTTACTGGCATGACATAGGCATAGCCCAGCAGGCCGCCAAGCTCTATGCGCTCCCCCTCTCTGCCGGCGAGGAGCACCCTAACGCCTGTGGTTTTATTGTTCATCACGCCTATCGCAGCTTCGTCTGCGATTAGGCCGGCGACGGTGCTTGCGCTGGTCTTCGCAGGAAGCACCACCATGTCCAAGCCCACGCTGCAAACGCTGGTCATGGCCAGAAGTTTATCCACTGTCACTGCGCCCTCGCGTGCTGCCTCTGCCATGCCCGCGTCCTCGCTCACTGGTATGAAGGCTCCGCTCAGCCCACCCACGTAGCTTGTCGCCATGGTTCCGCCCTTCTTCACCGCATCCACGAGCAGAGCGAGCGCAGCCACACTTCCGGGGGCACCGCACCGCTCTATTCCCATCGCCTCTATTATCTTCGCCACGCTGTCGCCCGGGAATGGCGTCGGCGCCAGGGAGAGGTCAACTATGCCGAAGCTTACATTTAATCTCTTGCTCAGTTCCCTGCCAATAAGCTCTCCCACGCGGGTTATCTTGAAAGCGGTGCGCTTGATAACCTCCGCAACCTCGCCAAGGCTCGCCTCGCTGTGCTTCTCCAGCACCGCTCTGACTACGCCGGGGCCTGAGATGCCCACGTTGAGCGCCGCCTCACCCTCACCCTCGCCGTGGAAGGCACCCGCCATGAAGGGGTTATCTCCAGGCGCATTCGCGAATGTGACAAGACGCGCACAATTCATGTAGTCAAGCTCTGACGCACGTTTAACCACCTGCCCCATTTTAAGCACAGCGTCCATGTTAATGCCTGCCCGCGTCGAGGCGACATTAACTGAGCTGCACACCCTCTGCGTGGAGTTCAGCGCCTGGGGTATGGCCTCTATAAGCGCCTCGTCGCCGCGGGTAAAGCCCTTCTCCACCAGTGCTGAGAAGCCGCCTATGAAGTCCACATTTAGCTTCTCCGCCGCGCGCTCTAAGGCGAGAGCTGCGCGCACCGCCGCTTCTTTCGCCTCCTCCTCGCCAAGCTCCCGCACCGCTGGCGAGATAATGCTTGCTATAGGTGTAACAGCCACGCGCTTGTTTACTATGGGGATGCTGTACTTTTCCTCTAAAGCCTGAGCCTCGCTTACCAGGCGTTCGCCAACGCTGAGAAGCTTCTCCTCAATTCGCTCGCAGGTTTCGTCTATATCGCTGGAGGCGCAGTCTTTAAGGCTCACCCCCAGCGTGACGGTGCGAATGTCAAGCCGCTCCACAAGTATCATGCGAAGCGTCTCAAGAATCTCCTCCCTATCGAGCATGCCCTCACCTTAAATACGGTGCATATAGCGGAATATGTCCTCGTGCTGGGCGATTATCTGCACGCGCTGCTCCTCCGCTACGCGCTCAAGGCGACGCTGAAGCTCGCGAAGCTCTTTGCCGGTTATGTCCACGATGAGCGTCATTGTCAGCAAGCCCTGCACAACCGTCTGGCTCAGGTCTTCTATGTTTATCCCCAGCTCAGCGCACGCGCTGGTAACGGCGGCTATAATGCCCGGATGGTCCTCGCCGATAACTGTAATGACGGCGCGCTCCTTCTTCATGCTCTGCGTATTGGCAGGCTGGGTATTTATATTTGGCGCTATCCGCAAACATAGCAAGCGGTAAGCTTTTATGTGGTATGCAAAGCTTAGATAAGTATATGAGGGTATTTATCCACCTTGCGGTAATTTGCTTTCTGCTCCTCTACAGTGTTACCATGATCTACCCGGTGGTGAAGCACTACGTAATGGACAGGTACGGGGCAAGCATAGCCCAGGCGGGCATGTTCGTGGCGGTCAACTTAATAGCGTATGCCATATTCGCCCTGGTGTGGGGTGCGGTCTCCGACAGGATGGGTAGAAGAAAACCTTTTATTGTATACGGTCTCCTTGGCAACTCCCTCATGCTCTTCCTCCAGGCCAACGCCCCTAATTTAGAGCTTCTGATGCTCTTCAGGTTCATAGAGGGCATATTCACAGTGATGGTGTACTCCATAGCCATGGCAATGGTGCTGGACATCGCCGGAAGTGGGAGGTACGGCAGGGGCATGGGAACCGTCGGAATGGGCATCGCCACAGGCATGGCCTTCGGCTCGCCCACTGGCGGCGTGCTCGGCGAGATGGATCCGGTGCTCCCCTTCTATGCTGCCTCTGCGATAATCTTCGTAGCTTTTGTGTTAGCCCTGTTTCTTCAGGACACCCCTGCAAAAGCCTCGCGCTCTGCGCTGCGCAGCTTCTCGCTCCTTACTGAAAGGAGGGAGCTTACGATTCCCTACACCTTCTCCTTCATCGACAGGTTCACTGCCGGATTCTTTGTAAGCGTCTTTCCCATAATGTTGGGAGTTAGCTATGGGATGAATCCCAAGCAGATAGGGATGTACCTCTCCTCGTTTCTCATGCCCTTTGCGCTGCTCCAGTATGCAGGCGGCATAGCCGTGGACAGGTACGGCAGGCTTAAGCCACTCATCGCCGGAAGTGTTGTCTACGGTGTGTGTATTTCCCTGGTGGGAGTGCTGCAACCACCGGTGATCGCGGGAGTTCTCTTCATAGCAGGCATCATGGCTGCGGTGATGCTTCCCGCCTCGGCTGCACTCAGCGGGGACTTCGCCCCTCGCGAGTCGCGGGGCGCGGCGATGGGCGGGTTCAACTTCAGTGGCTCGTTGGGCTTCGCCCTTGGGCCGGCGTTCGCCGGGGCGATAGCGGAGAGCTATGGCTTCGCCGTCACCTTCCTTCTGGCGGGTGCCTCTGTGCTCTTGAGCCTGTTAATAATCTTGGCGCTTATGCGGAGGTGGGGTCTGGGATTCATGGACAGATGAAGGAGCTACTCGCTGCTCCTTCTCACCGCCACTATGCTGGCGAAGAAGAAGCTCAGCGCAAAAGCGAGGAGCACAGCGAAGTTCACCACGGGGAACTCTCTGCCCAGCATTGCGGCGCGAAGGCATAGCGATGCGTGGGTAAGCGGGAGCAGTTTGATGAGTGAAGCCACCCATGCGGGCATTCCCTGAAGGGAGAAGAAGGTGCCACTCAGGAACATCATGGGTGTTATGAAGAGGGTTGTGAAGGTGTTCATGTCCTCGTGGCTCCATATTATCATTCCAACAAGCATACCCAGGCTGGCGAAGAGGAAGGAAGTGATGAGGATCGTGGCAATCGCCGCGAGGTTGATGTTAATCTTCGCGCCGTACAGAAAGGCGAGGAGTATTATTATCGTGGCGCTGAGCAAGCCGCGAAGCACACCCCCCAGCACCTTTCCCAGCACTATGGAGTGCGCTGCTATGGGGGCGACGAGGTAGTTTTCAAAAGTTTTGGTGTACCTGCGTGAGATGTTTAAAGTGACACCCACGCTGGTGAAACTGGTGTTCATGGCACTCAGCGCGATTATTCCAGGGACAACGTAGTTGAGGTAGCTCACCCCCTCGAGTTGAATTCCCCTGCCCAGACCCCAGCCGAAGGCGGTAAGCAGCAACAGAGGGTTCACCATGCCAGAGAAAAGATAGCGCCAGAAGCGCCGCCGGAAGGTGAGGAGCTCCCTCTCGAAAACAACAAGGAAGTCCAAGCTACTCAAACCTCCTGCCAGTGAGCTCTATAAAAACGTCCTCAAGGTTGGTCTCCCTAACTGAGAAGTCGCACGCCTTGCACCGTGCATGTTCAGCGCCGTACTCCAAAGCCTCCTCTCGAGTGGGGAAGAACCTGCGCTCCGCCCTGCCCTCGTGATACACCTCCACCGCGAAATTGCCCAGCTTTCTTTTCAGGTTTGCTGGCGAGTCTAGGGCGATAAGCTGCCCTTCGTTTATTATGCCCACGCGGTCGCAAAGCTGCTCCGCCTCCTCGATATAATGCGTGGTCAGGAGCACTGTAACACCCTCGCTGCGCAGGCTTCTGATAAGGTCCCAGATTTTTCTGCGCGTCACCGGGTCTAACCCAACAGTGGGCTCGTCCAGGAACAGTACCCTCGGACGATGCATCAGCGCCCTCGCTATAAGCAGTCTGCGCTTCATCCCACCTGAGAAACCTTCGACCAGGTCGTCGGCTCGCTTTTCCAGCTCCACAAAGCCGAGGAGTTCGGAGATGCGTTTCCCCCGCTCGTGGCGCGGCATGTGGTAGAGTTTTGCATGGAACTCCAGATTCTCCCTTGCCGTGAGTTCGCCGTCGAGGTTTAAATGCTGGGGCGCTATGCCTATGCTGCGCTTCACCGCTAGTGGCTCTGCAACGACGTCGTGGCCAGCGACCCACGCTCTGCCCGAGGTGGGCTTGGTGAGCGTCGTCAGCATGCGTATTGTCGTCGTCTTACCCGCGCCGTTGGGGCCCAGCAAGCCGAAAACCTCGCCCTTCTCCACGGTGAAGCTGAGGTTGTGAACCGCCCTTATATCCCCATAGTACTTCGTAAGCCCATCAAGGCGAATCATGCCCTCACCTTAGCTTCGCCACCTCTCGCATAAGCGCTTTAACGCGTTCCTCGCTCACGGGGTTTAAAACTTTCCCACCCTCTTTTAAGCTGGTGCCCACTATTGCGGCGTCTGCGACGCTGAGCAGAGCAGCGCAGTTCTCCACTCTTAATCCGCTACCCACAATCACCGGCACTTCGCTCGCGAGCGTTGCCCGCTTAAGCTCCTCAACGCTGGGCGGCTCTCCCGTAGCTCTGCCAGTGAGGATGACAGCGTCTGCCAGTCCTCGGCCGACGTTGCTCGCTATCTCTTCCTCGAGACTTACGCTTGCGAAAGGCGAAGAGTGCTTCACAGCAACGTCTGCGAAGATTTTAATCCCCCTGCCTATTCTTTTCCTGTAGCGCAGCGTTTCATGTGCCCTGCCCTGGATTATACCTTCCCAGGCTACTCTTGCGCCTGTGTGGACATTTACGCGGATGAACTCTCCACCAGTGGCGGCAGCTATTGCGAGAGCCGCAGTAGCGTCATTGCGCAGCACATTTACGCCGAAGGTTAGGGGCACCTCCCTTTTAACCTCTTCGATTATTGACGTCATGTACGCCACAACATGAGGCTCAACCCTGCTGGGCGAAAAGGGCACATCGCCGTAATTCTCGAAGAGAAGCGCATCCACGCCACCATGGTAGAGTGCTAGAGCATCGCTGCGTGCTCGCCTTCGCAGCTCTTCCTCACTGGTAAAGCGGGGTGAGCCGGGCAGAGGGAGGAGGTGGATGACGCCAATTATCGCCCTGGGCTTATCGAAAAGTTTTCTCATGAGAATAACCATGCATGCAGCGGATATAAAGCTTCAGGAGGGATAACGTGTTCAGCATTGTCGTCGACCCGGAAAAGTGCCGTGGAGTTGGCGCATGCAAGGCAGCTTGTCCCAAAGGCCCAAAGATATGGGAGATTCGCGAAGAGGGCGGCGAGAAAAAGTGTGTTGTTAAAGATCTCAGCTGGTGCCTCGCATGCGCAAAATGCGTAGTCGCATGTCCGGAAGGAGCAATAACCCTGCAGTGGTAACACTTATGTAAACTTGTCTTAAAGTTATTGAAAAATTTCCCAATAATCACTCCATGATGTATATTATACCTCCTTTTAACACGAGAAGTGCATAATAGGATAAAAAATTTAATTATTAATTTTTACCATACACAAAACAGAAATTTATTGTGATTATGTTAGTGGGTGATATATAATTCTAGTCACCATAATTAGACCAGAAAATTTAGATAAGGTGTGTTGAGACACTCGAATTGCAATATAAAGCAGTAATGGATGCATTCGTAGCAGCTGATGAGATGGTCCATACACTGAGAAAATTAAAGGAAGAAGGATCCCAAGGGAGCAATCATCTCTATGTTGTGCACCAGCTGTTGTACAACCTCAGAAACTTTTTATGGATTTTTTACAATACCCTGGTATACATGCTATGTACATAAACACGTATGTGGACTTTTATTATATGCCGATGAAACAAAATTTATTTGTTTGGGGAAGGAGATTATTATTTAAGGAGGAAGAAAATTGAGGGAATATGCAGGTGCAGATTGGAATATAAATTTTGATGCATCTCTACTCATGAATCCGGAGATTGCTACTGTCCCTCCGGAAACCAGTGTGAGTGAAGTCGCAAAGCTCATGATAGAAAAGAACATTGGTAGCGTTGCTGTGGTTGCCGAGGATGGCAAAATCATCGGGATAGTAACCGATCGGGATTTTACGCGCTGTGCTGCGATGGAAAAGCATGTCAGCAAAGCCGTAGAGCTGATGTCATCTCCGGTAATTACTGTAGATCACAGAGAAAATGTCCTAGACATAGCGAGAAAGATGGGAGACTACAACATAAGGCACATATTTGTGGAGAGAGATGGTGAAATTGCGGGTATAATCTCTCTGAGGGATATACTGAAAATTATACCAGAGGCAATCTACTGCTACATCCCCCACGCTGAGAAGAAAAATAAATAAGAAGATAGGGGAACTCCCTTAAAGGGAGGTTATCTCCTCGTACCTCTTTTCAAGAATCGGCTTGTGAATTTCGTTGGGTTTGCCGTAGTGACAGCGTTCGCACTTTGCCTTGTGTATCTTTATGTAGTTGCCATCGAAGTGGCAGAGCTGGCATACCAGCACATCGCCCGGACGCTTCTCGGGCACGCGGAAATCACCCTCTTTTGTCATGTGGCAGGTCTGGCACATAGTTACGCCAAGGTCCTCGATCTTCTTTTCGTGGATCTTGTGGATATTCTCTCCGTGGCATGTGGTGCAAATTCTGGGTTCAACGCCCTTTGCTTCGTCCACCTTAATGAGCTTGGCAATCTGATGGAAGGTTGAGACATCACCGTGGCAGTCGGCACAGTTTATCTCAGTCACAGCCTTTGCAGGGGCTGGTGCCTCGCCCACCTGCGGTTTTTCCTCCTTTGCAGATGAAAGCTCAGCCTTCAGCTTGTTAAGCTCGGCCTCAAGACTCGCAATCTGCTTATCCTTTTTTTGGATCTGCTTCGAGTAGGTGGTGGATACGTTCCCCATATAGATCAGTGTTCCTACAAGAGCAATAGCTAAAACCGCAATAATAATTCCCGTTACCTTGCTTGCCATGTGTACCTACCTCCTGCTTTATGAAGAACAACTTAATTTATATTAAAAAAACTTATATAATTTTTGGTTGTCAGCCGAAGAGCAGATCCTCCATCCCCCTTATGCTCTCCAAACCTTTAATTTCGTGGGACAGGAGGGGCACCTCCACAAGCTCAACCTCTGGGTAAGCTTCTCTCAGTTCCTTTAGATACCTCTGCTGCATTTCTGCCACGCGGCGATGAAATTCGCATTCGTGGTTCTTCACAACATTGTTCATCACAATTTTATTAACCTCTATTTTGAAGTTTTTCAACTCCTGCATAAACCTCCTGAGCTGGGATACGCTAAGCCCCTGGGGTATGCCAACCGGTATCACCTCCACCTGTGGCAACCTTAGAAACTCCAGAAGCTCTTCGCTCAGCTTTCGCCACCCGGAGATAATATCGAATATCTCTCTCCTGGGCTTTCTAAGTCCCAGGGTTTCGCGAATTTTCAGCATCGCCGAGTAAAGGCGCAGGTATACCTTGGCCGCCTCGTCCAGGTGCTCAATGAAGATTATGGGCATCTTAAGCAGGCGCAGCGTATGCCCCGCAGGGGCAGTGTCCCACACTATTCTGTCGTACTCCTCTTCCCTCGCCAGCTCGGCTATGTAGTCCAGCATGAACTCCTCGTCTATGCCTGGAGCGCTGCCTATATAGTCTATGATCTCCTCCTGTACAGGCACGAGGGAGGAGAGAACCTCATACACCTCGCCCCCGAACTTCTCCTTCCAGCGGCGAAGCACCTCCTCGGTGCTGAGCTCAAGGGCATAGAGGTTATCTGTAACCTCCGTTATGCGGTCGCCAACATCGCACTCAAATATGTCGCTCAGCGAAGGCGCCGGGTCTGAGGTCAGGATGAGGGTTTTATACCCTTTTTTGGCGAAGTGCAGTGCAGTAGTTGCGCTCAGCGTGGTTTTACCCACGCCCCCCTTGCCAGCGAACATCACCACCTTTGCGCCTCTCTCAAGTCTCAACAGACCCATAACTCAATCACGGCAACAGTTTTATTCACCGAGGAATAAAAAGGCTGTGCATGAAGGTTGCTCGCATGCTTATCGCTGGCGAAAGGAGTGGTGTGGGCAAGAGCACAGTAGTTACAGGATTAATTCGCGCTCTTGCAGACGCAGGCGTGAAGGTCCAGCCCTTCAAGGTTGGCCCGGATTACATAGACCCCAGCCACCACACCATGGCGGTTGGTGAGCCTTCAAGGAATCTGGACATCTGGCTCATGGGCGAACGCGGCGTGGTGGAGTCTTTCCTTCTAGGCTCAAAGGGCAAAGACCTGGCGGTTATAGAGGGTGCGATGGGGCTGTACGACGGCTTTTCAGGGAGCTATGAGGGCAGCAGTGCCCACATAGCGAAGCTTACCTCTACGCCAGTGGTGCTGCTGGTGAACGCTTCAAAAATTGCTGGCAGCATAGCAGCGCTCGTAAGCGGCTACAAAAGCTTCGACCCCGAGCTTAGCTTCGCTGGCGTTATTCTTAATGGCGTTGGAAGCGAAAGCCATGCAAGGATGCTGGGCGAGGCGATTGAGAGCAGGACCGGCTTACCCCTCCTGGGCTGGCTGCCAAAGAGCAGCGAGATAGAAATTCCCGAGCGCCACCTGGGCTTAATCCCCGCCGCGGAACGGCAAGAGGAGGAGGTTTATCTCAAGCTGGCGGAGTTTGTGAGGGAGCATGTGGATCTCGAGGCGATTCTGCGTGCCGCGAGAGATGCGCCGCCCCTGCCTGAGCCGCCGGCAGAGGAGGAAAAGGAGCCCACGGTTAGAGTGGGGGTCGCTCTCGATAAAGCTTTCAGCTTCTACTACTGGGAGAACTTTGAGCTTATGCGCAGGGAGGGTGCTGAGGTGGTTTTCTTTTCGCCTATAGATGATGAAACCCTTCCTGAGGTTGACGGACTCTACATAGGCGGTGGCTTCCCGGAGGTTTACGCTTCAGAGATAGCGCAAAACAGGAAGCTAATGAGGGAGATAAGGAAGAAGAGCGAGGAGGGCATGCCAATCTATGCGGAATGCGGTGGGATGATGTACCTGACCAGAGAGCTCCTCGACCTGGAAGGCAATGCGTATGAGATGACAGGCATTTTTGATGCTGTGGTTGAGATGACGCCAAAGCTTCAGGCTGTGAGGTACACCCTGGCGAGGGCTGCACGAAATACGCCCTTCTTTTGCGAGGGAGAGGTTTTGAAGGGGCATGAGTTCCACTATTCAAGAATCGCCGACTTTGCCAGCGATATCTCTTTTGCTTACTCGCTGCAACGTGGCACGGGCATCGCAGACCACCGCGACGGCTTTATAAGCAATGCTACGCTGGCGAGCTACATGCACCTGCACTTCGCGGGGAGCAGGGATTTTCTGAAGAGCTTCATAGCCGCATGTGCAGCATCGCGCTAGGCGAGCAGCTTCTTAAGTACACCTATGGTAAGGCGGTGGTACGCCCGCTTAGGGAAAATCTCCACCCTTCCCGAGCCCAGCATGCCGAGGGCGAAGATGTCGCCCAGCACATCTCCAGCCACATGAGGGAGTGTTTCTTTTGAGTAGCCCCGCAGGTAAGGTGTAGCTGCTCTGGCAACGCGGAGCTTCTCCTCCTCGCTGGCCTCTTCCAGCACAAACTCGTACTCGGCGCTGCGGTGAGCAACGTAGATTTCGACGTTCTCACTGGGAAGCACGCGGATCTCACCCTCAGGGAGGCTAAGCGTTACCTCCCTCTCAATCCTGCGCAGCTCGCCAGGTAGCCTTTCAGCGCCAGCCTCCTTAAGTTTGAGGTATAGTCTCTCGTCCAGCTTGCCCGAGGCGCTGCCTATGACTGCATAGGGTGCCTGTCCTTCCCGCTTGGCGTCGCGGAAACTCTGCCTGCTGAGCTCATAGGCATTGCTCAGCCCGGTGATGCTTGCGCAGGTGATACCAGCTAAGTAAAGGCAACCCAGGGCGTGCTCCACCAGGTAGGCCTTTTTTCGCCCTGCAGCTAGGTCAACGCGGATATCGAAGCGGGAGACGTTGTTTACATCAGCTTCTATGCCGTTGACACTCAGTTTCTCCGCAGGCAAAACGCGGAGGTAGTCCACCTCCACCTCCCGCGAAAGTGTAGCTCGCGAAAGCATGCTGTTACCTCTTACCAAAGCTTTTTATTTTCTTGCTTCGAGTTACCTGCGATGCGCTCACAGCTTGTGGAGCTTATACGCGTTGCAGTCACATCATTGCCAAGGGATGTGGAGGAAGCTCTGCAGAGAACGCTGGAGCGGGAGGAGAACCCCTTGGCAAGGCTTCAGCTTGAAACGATACTAAAAAACGTGGCCTATGCGAGGGAGCGGCGCCTGCCCCTCTGTCAGGACACAGGTGTTCCCATCTTCTTTGTGCGCGGCTTCGGCAATCTGAGCGAGGTGGAGCGTGAAATTAAGCAGGCGGTTAGAGAAACGACGCGGACAGTGCCCCTGCGTCCCAGCATAGTTGACGCGATTACCAGAAAAAACACCGGTGACAATACCGGCGAGGGCATGCCTGTAATTCACTTCGAGGGTGGCGAGGAGCAGAGCATCATCTTCTTGGCCAAGGGCGCAGGGAGCGAGAACGTTTCGCGAGCAAAAATGCTTCCAGCAAGCGAGGGCGTGGCTGGGATAAAGCGCTTTGTGGTGGAGACGGTGCGCAGTGCTGGCGCAAAGCCGTGTCCGCCTGTGATTGTGGGCGTGGGCATAGGCGGCACCCTGGATTTGGCCGCGAAGCTGGCGAAGGAGGCACTGCTTCAGCCCCTATCCCAGAGAAACCCCCGCGAGGAGCTTTCGAAGCTGGAGGAGGAGCTTCTGGAGGAGATTAACGCCCTGGGCATAGGCGCAATGGGTATGGGTGGAAGTACCACATGCTTAGCGGTAAAAGTGCTTGCATCAGCTTGCCATACCGCTTCGCTTCCCGTGGCGGTGAACATTCAATGCTGGGCGTACCGCTATGCGAGGCTGCGAAGGGTCGACGAGGAGTGGGTGGTGGAGCAGTGAGGCACGAGCTTTCTACGCCTGTTGGCAGGGAAGAGGTGCTCAAGCTTCGTGTCGGCGATGTGGTTTATCTGAGTGGGGTTATTGTAACCGCCCGAGATAGAGCTCATCGCCGTGCGTTAGAGCTGCCCAAGGAAGAGATTCCGGTGAGCTTCAATGTAATCTACCACTGCGGCCCTCTGGTTAAGAAGCAGAATGAGAGGTGGGAGGTGCTTTCAGCAGGACCAACGACGAGCGCACGCATGGAGCCCTATCTTGCGTCGCTTCTAGAGAAGTTCTCCACCAGGCTTATAATAGGCAAGGGTGGCTTCTCTCCAGCTGCAAAGGAGCTTTTTAAGAAGCACACCGCAGCGTACCTCGCCTTCACGGGCGGAGCCGGCGCACTGGCAGCAAGGGCGATTAAACGCGTGTTAGCTGTGCACTGGCTCGACCTGGGCATACCTGAGGCGCTGTGGGTACTTGAGGTAGCCGAGTTTGGCCCCCTCATTGTAGCCATGGATGCACATGGCGAGAGTGTCTACCAAGAATGAGACCTGAAGACATCTCTTACTCGATGAACTCTACTTCTATCTCCAGCTTCTGTGCGATCTCGCTCTGTTTTTTATCGCTGGTTAAAATCCTGCCGTATTTCTGAGCCTGAGCTATATATAACGCATCGTATATAGAAACTTTTTCTTCGACAGAAATTTTCTGGGCTGGGCTTAGATATTTCCCAAGAGGTTCAAAGACAATAATTTCTTGAGCTTCTTTTAAGGCATTGAACATAAGCAAAGCGTCTTCAAGGGATATTTTACCATAAACTGAGTGATGCTTCCATACAGCATTGGAAACCTCAGCCAGGGCTAAATCGATGGAAAATGGGTCATCCACTAAATTGTGCCTCACTGTCTCCCAGTTTTCCTCTCGCAGTATATACTTTGCGAGAGAGGATGCATCAATAACTATCACGATCCTCCCTCACATATTTTGCAGCGGTACCCTTCTCTGTTTTTGGAATATATCTTAGCATCTCATCAATTTCTTCCAGCTTCTTCTTTCTCGTGTGCTCTCTAACTTTGGCTTCAATAAACTTTCTAATCTCCTCGCTCCAGTTTGTGTTTATCTCCTTCATCTTTTCCTTCAGTTCCTTGGGAATTCTGAAGCTGACAACTTCATTTACACCCATGATTACAAATTGGTAATACAGGTATATAAACATAACGAAAAGGATAGTGGCAGAAGTTCAATACCCTCTCCTCCGTTTTACGTCTCCTTTTTCTGAAAAATTTTTATAAACTTCTCTTAAGCCTCAACTGGCTCTAAGGTGATTTTCAGCGGAAGCTCTATCTCAGCCTTTTTCCCCTTGGTGCGTTTTTTAAAGTTGAGTATGATAATACCTTTTACAACGCCCTCCTCCACCCTTTCCCAGATGTCGTTGCCAACATCCCTGAAGTAGCCCTTTTTCTTTCCAAATCCAATTTCCAGAAGGTCTCCCTCTTCGTCAAACCATATTTTCATTTTTTCCATTTTGTGACACCTTTCTTAATCTTATCGGTGTAGAATGCCGTAATTATAAATCCATCTCCATTTAGTATTTTTACGATAACCACTAAATACTTTCTTGTCACCGGTGAGGTTTCGTACAGCTTATAGTAAAGCAGAACATCATCGGCGTGGTTGCTCAGCTTTATGATATCAGGGCTTTTCAAAGTTTCTTTAATTCTTTCCTCCTGATTATGCATTTCAGCTCTTTCGAGAATATGCTCATACCTATTTTTTGTGAGCCTTATTTCTCTATTTAAAATATCTCTTAGCATGAATATTATATCACCCACTAAACCCCCTCCAGAAACTCCTCCACCTCTTGCTTCTTCGGCAAGCCAGCGCGCGCCCCCACCTGCGCTATGCACCTCGCAGCCACGAAGTTGCCCAGCTTTCCGCAGCTTTCCAGGTCGTAACTTTTAAGCATACCATAGAGGAAGCCCGCGGCAAAGGCGTCGCCGGCGCCGGTGGTGTCCACCACCTCCGTCTTGAACGCTGGCACGCGAAGCTTCTCCCTATCGCTGGCTATGAAACAGCCCTTCTCGCCGAGGGTTACCACCACTATTCTCGCCCCCATATCGAGAAGCATCTCCGCTCCGCGCTCGTATTCGTTGCCGGTGAGGTGGAAAGCCTCTTCTTTGTTAAGAAATATTACCTCGCTGGCTGAGATAAACTCTTTGAGCTCCACCAGACAGCGCTCCTTCGCGTACAGCATCCCGGGGGCAAAGCTCAGCTTCTGCTTTTTGAACTTGGCTAAGAGAGCGCGCTGAGCTTCGAAGCCGTACTCCCCCACAAAGGAGGAGAAGTGCAAGTACTTTGCCCGCGAAGCGTAGGTGATGCTCTCCTCGGTCAGCCTAAGAAGGTCATTCGCCCCTGGATAGGCGTACATGGTCCGCTCGCCCTTTTCGTCCACCAGCGCTATGATTATGCCCGTCGGCGCATCCAGTCGAGCTACTGCGCTCGTATCCACGCCCTCGCGCTGCAGCTCGGCTATAAGGAAATCGCCATCACTGTCCTTTCCCACGGCGCCGATAAAGCCTGTGCTCACACCCAGCCTCGCAAGGCCCACGATGGTGTTTGCCGCACTCCCTCCGGCTGCCTGCGTAGCATCTATTACAAACACTTCCTCCCCGGGCTTAGCTATGCGAGGCACGCGGTAGATTTTGTCCAGGTTGAGGGCGCCCACGCCGACTACATCCATATCAAAAAATAGTTTAACTGTGGATATAAAGGTTCACCTCAAAGATAGCTCCATGGATGGTGGTTAGCAGAAAAAGAGAATTGCAGATGAGACGGGAAAGATAGAGATGGGCTCTGCCTAATGCCCCGCCTCCTTTGAATCTGAGTACATCGCAGCAAAGGGACGGTGCGACAGAGGCACAACCTTTGTAAACTTGGCATTCATAATCTCATCCACGTCACCGCCGAAGTAGGAGCAGAACTCCTCAATTTCCCGGCGCAGGAAGGCGAGGTCTTCCTCTGTAAGTTCCTCGAACTTTGCGCCATAGCCGAGCTTGTCCTCATCCACCTCGTCTCGCAGGTAAATAGCACCGCCGTGTATTCCCGTCGCCAGCCAGTCGCCAACTATCTCAGGGTAGGTCTCCAGTCTCTGCAAGCCGAGAATAATAATCCTGCCCCCGGCCATGTACTCGCCCAGGAAGTCGCCGGCGGTGCCGCCTATAACCAGCACGGGCACCTGATCCTTGTACTCCTTCATGTGAATTCCCACGCGGTAGCCTACGTGACCTCGAACGAAAACCTTGCCACCGCGCATGCTGTGCCCTATAATGTCGGTACCGTCGCCGTGCACTATTATCTTACCTGCGTTCATAGTGTTGCCCGCGCCATCCTGCACATTGCCGTACACCACGATGGTAGGGCCATTCGCAAACGCACCCAGATCATCGCCCGCAACGCCGTGAATCTCTATATAGTAGTCGCCTCGCAATCCGTCGGCGATAAAGCGCTGCCCGTTGACATTTATAAGCTTGAGCTTCTTCGCCCCCTGGTTTATGACATCCTCTATAAGCACGTTAAGCTCCGGGTAGTGCATACCCTTCGCATCGATAACCACAAACTCGCCTTCCTTAGAAACCCTCGCCTTTTCAAGCGTCGCAGCCATGCTATCTCCCCGCAGGTTTAACTCCGAGCACCTCAAGGTCAACATCGCTCAGGCCAACGCCACGCAGCCTATCCCTATTGCCGCGGAGGCTTTCTATGGAGTTCAGCCCGAGGGCGCCGAGGATCTCCTTTAGCTCGTGGCTCCACGCCTTGAGAAGGTTCGCCGCTCTGCGTGCACCCTCATCCGGGTTGAGGCGCTTTCTTAGCTCAGGCACCTGCGTAGCGATGCCCCACGGGCACTTGCCGGTGTAGCACTTCTTGCACACAGTGCAGCCCAGCGCTACCAGCGCAGCGGTGCCTATGTACACCGCGTCGGCGCCTAGGGCTATTGCCTTGGCGACATCGGCACTGCTCCTTATACCTCCGCTTGCGATGATGCTGCCCCAGTGGCGTATACCCTCTTCGCGCAGCCTCTGGTCCACGCTGGCTATCGCCACCTCTATGGGAATGCCGTGATGGTCGCGGTGCACCTGAGGCGCTGCCCCCGTGCCGCCGCGGAAGCCGTCCAGCACAACTGCATCTGCGCCGGCGCGGATTATTCCCACTGCGATGGGTGCGACGTTGTGCACCGCAGCTATCTTCACAAATACCGGCTTCTTGTAGCGCGTCGCCTCCTTAAGGGCGTATATCAATCGCGATAAATCTTCGATGCTGTATATGTCGTGGTGCGGTGCCGGCGAAATAGCGTCGCTCCCCTCGGGTATCATTCTGGTTTGAGAGATCTCAGCTGTAACCTTTGTGCCGGGCAGGTGGCCGCCTATGCCCGGCTTCGCCCCCTGGCCGATCTTAATCTCTATCGCCGCGCCCCGCTTGAGGTACTCTTCATGTACAGCGAACCTACCGGAGGCGACCTGGGTTATTATGTGGTCAGCGTAAGGATAAAGATCTACGTGCATTCCACCCTCACCGGTGCCCATGTAGGTGCCAACCTCTTTGGCTGCGCGAGCCATACTAAGCTGGGCCTCAATGCTTATGCTGCCGTAGCTCATGTGGGCAAACATTATGGGCGTCTCAAGCTTGAGGTTGGGTGCTATCTTAGTCTTGAGGTCAACGCCATTGTCCTCCTCGAGGTCAACCTTCTCAGGCTTCCTCCCTATGTAGGTGCGCAGCTCCATGGGCTCGCGCAGCGGGTCTATGCTGGGGTTCGTAACCTGGCAGGCGTCTAAAACAAGACGGTCGAAGTAGTTGAGGTAGGGAAGCTCGTTGCCCATGGCGGTGAGAATAACGCTCCCTGTTTCCGCCTGGGTTTTAATATCCTTCCTTACCTTATTTGTCCACACGGGGTGTGGAGAGTACTCCATTGGGTGCTTCTCTATACTGATCGCCTGCGTGGGACACATGTAGGCGCAGCGCAGGCACGCGACGCACTTCTCGTGGTGGCGCTTCCACTTTTTCTTCTCCTTATCGTACTCGTGCACCCCAAAGGGGCACTCGCGCACGCAGCGGAGGCAGTTAATGCAAGCCTCCTTATCCACGCGCACTATGAAGTCAGGCGGGAAATTTCGCACCATTTAGTGTATTACCTCCTCTCTAACGTCATCATAGAGACGGGCAATTACGGGATTGCCAGCGCGCGGAGCCCAGAGCTTCTCTAACTCTGGTTGGACTTCGCGTATTGCCGCCTCCTCGCTGGCGATGTACACAAAATCACCACTCTTCGCCGCTATGAGGGGGCGCAGCTTTATGCGGTCGTTTAACCCAACCATGGTGTCTCGATTCGCGACGATTATCGCAAATGGCCCATTGAGCATCGCGGGCGCGTAAGTCATGCGCAGCGCCGTGTATATGCTCCGCTTGGGCTCCGGCATCTTGTCTATATGCTTCCAGAAGGGCGGGGTCAGAGCGATGGCTGCACTGCGAATGCTCAGCCCCTGCTTTCGCACGAGCAGGTCGAAAAGGTAGGCTACCACTTCAGTGTCGGTTAGCAGTCTGCATTTGTACCCGTGAGCCTCAAGGTAACGGCGGTTGGTGCCATAGCTGCTTATCTCGCCGTTGTGCACAACGCTCCAGTCGAGGAGATTAAAGGGGTGCGCACCACCCCACCATCCCGGGGTATTCGTGGGAAAGCGCCCGTGGGTTATCCAGCAGTACGCCTTGTACTTCTCTATCTTGTACATCCTCCCCACGTCGTCCGGCATGCCCGTGGCCTTAAAGACACCCATGTTCTTGCCGCTGCTCGCCACGAAAGCGCCGTCAATCTCATCGTTAATTGTAAAGACAGTATCTATGATATAATCCTCCTCCTGGGCGAGGTACTCCTTCTTGCTCTTAAACTTGTGGGGAACCTCCACGAAGTAGCGCCATACGATGTTCTCCTTGGGTATCTCCTTGACGTTGCGCATTGGCACCTCTTCGTCCTTTATTATCGCCACGCGGTCCTTGAGGAACTCCTCAGTCGCTTCTTTCGCCTCTTCATCGCGGAAGAATAAATGCAGGGCATAGTACTCCGCATACTTCGGGTATATCCCGTAGCCGGCGAAGCCTCCTCCGCGGCCGTCATAGCGGTCGCGCATCATCCTCGCCATGGTTATAATATCATTGCCCGGGATTCTCTTGCCATCGCGGTTGAAGATCCCACCTAATCCGCACATCTCTTTACCTCAGCAGGAGGACTTTTTTGTAAGAGGTTAGACCACGCCTAACATCAAAAAGGCGAGCCATAATTCTAGCTCTACGGTTATAAAATTTTTGGCTGTTCAGCAGGATACCTACAGGAAAATGTAGCCACAGCAGGGGTTGTCGACGAATTCCACCAAAACGTGAACATTTCTTTTCAGAGCCAATT
>MTME02000004.1:17770-22916 GCA_002011115.2 Candidatus Pyrohabitans sp. JdFR-17 | reverse complement strand
GACGAAGTGCGCAAGACGAGGGACTTCAGGATATTTGCGGACATGCGCCTGGCTGGCGTGGGTATGGTGGGCGTGGTGCACGCCACCAAGGCCATAGATGCCTTGCAGCGCCTCATTGGCAGGGTGGAGCTGGGGATGATTCCCCAGATTGTGGACACTGTAATCTTCATCAAGGACGGCAGGGTGGAGAAGGTATACAAGGTGGTGTTCTCTGTAAAGGTGCCTGCCGGCATGGTTGAGGCTGACCTCGCCAGGCCCGTGATTGAGGTGAAGGATTTCGAAAGCGACAGCACAGAGTATGAGATCTACACTTTCGGCGAGGAGACAATTGTAATGCCCGTTGAGGAAGTGCGCGAGGCCAAGCCCGTGGAGAGGCTAGCCTCTGAGCGCGTTCTCCAGGAGGTTAGACGCCATCTCCCAAGCAGCGCAGGCGTGGATGTGGAGGTAAGCGAGGGCAGGGCTACTGTGTACGTGGATGAACGCTATTTGCCAGCGCTCATAGGCAGGAAGGGCAAGCGCATTACATCGCTGGAAAAGAAGCTAGGCTTAGCCATAGATGTGCGCACTTTCGCCGAGAAGGCGCAGCCTGAGCGTAGTGCTGCGCCGCGCGTGCCAGTGGATGTGGCGGAGACGAAGCACTACATCCACCTCATCCTTGGCAAGGGCTACGCAGGCAGGATGATGAAGTTCTATGCGGGTGATGACTACCTGTTCACAGCAACGATAGGCAGGAAGGGGGAGGTTAAGCTGGCGAAGAACAGCGAAATTGGCGACGCCCTGCTGAGCTACGTGGAGGAGGGCAGGGAGATTATCGCGTTAGAGGCGTAGGGCTTCAGTTTTGCTTTGCTACGTTAGGCGAACCTCTGCCCAAGAGGTCATGCCATGGACATCCCGCGAATTCTCATCTCTGGCACCTCCAGCAGAGCTGGCAAAACCGTCATTTCCATCGGCTTAATGCGCGCCCTGCGCAACCGCGGCTACAAGGTGCAGCCTTTCAAGGTTGGCCCTGACTTCATCGACCCCAGCTATCACCTTTTCGCGACAGGGAGGGTGAGCAGGAACCTAGACGGTTACATGATGCGTGACGAAGACATCTTAGAGACCTTCGTAAGGAACTCCAAGGGCGCTGATATAGCTGTAATCGAAGGTACGATGGGGCTGTACGACAGCCACAACGCTGTCGATGCGAAGGGAAGCACCGCTGAGGTTAGCAAGGTTATTAAGGCTCCCGTAATTCTTGTGGCTAATGTGGAGCGAATCTCCCGCACAGCCGCCCCCTTCGTTCTTGGCTACAAACTATTTGACCCAAGTGTGGACATAGCAGGTGTTGTGCTGAACCGCGTGGGCAACCCCAGGCATGCGTACAAGGCAAAGACTGCCGTTGAAGTTCTTGCCAAGATGCGCGTCTTCGGCACTGTGCCGAGAAGCCAGAGCATAGAGATACCTGAGCGTCACCTTGGTTTAATACCAGCGTACGAGAAGGATAAACTCGAGCAACTCTTCGACAACCTTGCGAGCATAGTGGAGGAACACATAGACATAGACGGCATCCTCGAGGTGGCGAGCAATGCGCCCGAGATTGAGGAGGTCCCTCTCAACCCCCTGTTTTCAGAGCCTAGAGAGCCGAAGGTTACGCTGGGTGTTGCTCGGGACGTAGCCTTCACCTTCTACTACCAGGACAACCTCGACGCCTTTGCTGCCCAGGGGGCAAGGCTGGTGCCAATAGACACGCTTCACGATTCAGCGCTACCAAAAGATTTAGATGCCCTCTACATAGGCGGGGGCTTTCCCGAAATAATGGCGGAGCAGCTTGAACGTAACCAGAGGCTAAGGCAAAGCATATACGACTTCTGTGCCAGCGGTAAGCCCTGCTATGCAGAATGTGGCGGGCTCATGTACCTGGGGCAAAGTATAAATACAAGAGATAATCATGAATACGAGATGGTGGGCTTCCTGCCCATTGCCACGAAAATGGAAGCTAAGTTTCAGGCTCTGGGTTATGTGAAGAATCTTGCTGTTCGCGATAATCCCATAAGCAGGAGTGGTGATCTCTTGGTAGGACACGAGTTTCACTACTCTAAGGTTAAAGCCTTTGAGAAGCTAACCTTTGCGTACCGAGTTGAGAGAGGAAAGGGCGTGGACGGCACCCATGATGGCATAATAAAAGGTAACACCCTTGCAAACTACATGCACGTTCATGTGCTTTCCTACCCGAGCATGGTGAACAACTTTTTGAGAGTGGCAGAAAAATTTAAAAACTGAGCAGTATATTAACCCACCTGTTTACTGAACAGAGGGTCGCGATATGCTTAAGCCCTTGCCAATGAAGAAGGTAGAGGCGGTGCTCCTGGAAGAGCACAAGAACAGCGTGCTCAAGGAGCTTAAGGATAAGGGTGTAATCCACTTCATAAACTCTGCCTCCGACGGCAGCGAATTAGTGGAGAAGCTTAAACTCAAGGCTGCGGGAGGCTCGTGGATCAGAATAGAGGCCTCTGAGAACATATCCAAGATAGAAAACCTGCTGGAGATTCTGAGGCAGGCTTTTCCGGAGGAGGTTGAATCTCCGCCCCTGGGTGATCTGGAGGATATAGCCAGGAAGCTTCCCGCCAGTGAGGATGAGGTCAAGCAAGCCTTTGAGGAGATTGCGGAGAGGCTGTTCTTCCTTGAGGATAGAGTGCTTGCCCTCAACAATCGCCTTGCTGAGGTAAGGAAGGAGAAGGAGGAGCTTCAGAGCTTCAGGGCGACGCTTGAGAAACTCGAGGTCTTCGGCCTAGGCCCCAGAGACCTGCGCGGGTTGAAGTACACCTCAATATTCTTCGGCGTTATACCAAAGGAGGAAATCGCTGCGGTAGAGGAGAGCGTGGGCAAGATAACCGACCTCTACATCCTTGAAACCAAAGAGATATCCAAAAAGCAGGCTCTTATTGTTCTGATTGTGCTGAAGAAGTACGAGGCAGATGTTAGCAGGCAGCTCAGGATTCATCGCTTTGAGGAGGTTAACATCCCCCTGAGGCTCATTCCCTATACTCTGGAGGAAGCAAAGAGGAAGATTGAGGAGAACGCCGCAACGCTTGAGAAAGATGAAAAGGAGATAATAAACCAGCTTCGTGAGATAGCCAACAAAGAGATGGGCAACCTCCTTAGGTATAAGAGATTCCTTACAATAGCCAAGACCGTCGATGAGGCTAACCTGAACTTCCTTAAAACCGCGAGCACATATTACCTCGCCGGGTGGGTGCCTGCTGCGCGGGTGAATGAGGTTGTGGATATTATAGAGAAAACTACCGGCGGAGCGTGCGTTGTCGAGGTCAGCGAGCCCGACGAAGAGGAGACTCCGCCAACGCTCGTTGTAAACCCAAAGGTTACCCAGCCCCTGGAGGCGCTCACAACCACCTATGGTACGCCTCACTACCGTGAGATAGATCCCACGAGCATAGTCGCAGTAACCTTCCCCTTTATCTTCGGCTTCATGTTCGGCGATATAGGACAGGGGCTGATACTAACCCTCGTCGGCATATTCATGGGCTTTAAGATGAAGAAGCTGAGCGATAAAGGTAGGAAGCTTGGAAGAACGCTAATCCTGTGCGGAATAATGGCGACGCTTGTGGGGTTCATGTACGGTAGCATGTTTGGCCTTGAGGCAGAGGCCATGCACGGCGAGGAGATATCGCCAATGGAGAAGTACCTGGGCTTCAGCATAGAGCCGGTGAAGGTGCCTGTGCTGGACAGGTTCTTTGAGGGTGCGCTTCTCGGTGCTCCCGATAGAATAATGCGGGCAGTTTACTTCTCCATATACCTTGGCATAGGTCTGCTTATCCTCGGTTTGGTGATAAACATAGTGAACCACGCAATCAGGGGTGAGCTTAAGCACGGCCTGATAAGCCCCTTCGGCGTGCCTGGGATATGGGCGCTTCTCGGCGGCAGCTACGTGGTGTTCAAGGATGCGATGGAGCCCATACCCATAGCCCTGGGCATTGGTGTACCCATACTGCTCATATTCATTGAGGGATGGCTGATAAAGAAAGAGGGGATAATGATCGCCTTCATAGAGACCTTCGAAAATTCCATGAAGTACCTTACAAACACACTCTCCTTCCTGAGAATTACGATTATAGGTGTGGTGCACGCTGCGCTTAGCATGATGATGGTCACTGCCATGAATGGCTTGAGTGCGTCGACAATACCCGGTAAGGGTGTGCTCATTGCCCTGGTGTTCATCCTTGGCAACCTGATAATCCTGGTGATGGAGGCTTTTATCTCCTTTGTCCACACCCTCAGGTTGCACTTCTACGAGATATTCTCAAAGTTCTACCACGGCAATGGCATACCTTTCTCACCCCTAAAGGTAATCTATAAGGAGTAAGAGTAAAATAGGAGAAGAAAGCAAAAACTAAGGAGAGGTGAAAATATGAGGAAGGTAACAACTTTAGGTATCGTGTTGGGCATAGCAATGGTGGCTTCCCTAGGCATAGCCTTTGCTGCGGAGGAAGGTGCCGCTGCCGGAGATGCAGCAGTGGCAGCAGCCAGCCAGAAGGGTCTCTATGCGATAGCAGCGGCTCTTGCGGTGGGCTTAGCTGCAGCAGGTGCAGGCTTCGCTATAGGCCACACGGGTGCAGCGGCTCTTGGAGCTATCTCAGAGAAGCCTGAAATGATGACCTGGGGTCTCATTATAGTCGCGCTTGCGGAAGGAATTGCGCTGTACGGCTTGATTATATCCTTCATGCTCCTGACAAGAATCTAAACCACAAACATCTTTTAATTTTTAGGGAGCTGGAGCATGTCGGCAGGAGACTATGCCTATACCAATGCAAAGATAGGTGCCTTGCGGTCAAGAATGCTGACGCAGGGAGAGTTCCGCTCGCTGATAGAAGTTGCCAGCGTAGAGGATATGCTAACCCTGCTCAAGGGCACCTATGTAGGTAAGGAAATCTCCAAACTACAGGATGCCAGCATCCTGAATATAGAGGGATTGCTTTACAGCTCCCTTGCTCAGGAGTATGAGAGGATAGTGCACGGCCTGAGGCGAGAGCCAAAGGCGGTGATGGATAGACTTTACAAGAAGCTGGGTGGAGAGGTGGTAAAGGCGATTCTGCGCCTTAAGCATGCAGGCGTGCCCCCTGAGGTTATCCGTAGTAGCTATCCCATT
>MTME02000004.1:0-17670 GCA_002011115.2 Candidatus Pyrohabitans sp. JdFR-17 | reverse complement strand
GCGCCTTAAGCATGCAGGCGTGCCCCCTGAGGTTATCCGTAGTAGCTATCCCATTCTCACCACTCGCGATTTGCCTGAAGATAGGATTCAGAAGATGATGGAAGCGCAGGATGTTCGCGAGCTCGTGGAAACGCTTAAGGGCACAGACTACTACAAGCCCCTCTCAAAAGCTTTACCAAGCTACACCGAGAATGGCTCGCCTGCGGTGCTCACCAGCGCCCTCGACAGCTTTCTATACAAGAACCTGTGGGGCGCTGTGGGTGCGCTTTCAACCCGCGATAGAGCAGTTGCCAGAGAGCTTATCGGCAAGGAAATAGACCTCAGGAATGTGCTCGCGGCGTTCAGGCTTCGAGGTAGCGACGTCTCCGCTGCGGAGGCCTACTTTATACCTGTGAGGTACAGGGTGAGAAGGGAAGTGCTCACCGCTATTCTGGGGTTGCGTCACTTGGGGCAGATCACCACGGAACTGCCCCAATTCGGCTACACCTCTCTAATCGCCTCTCTCCTGAAGGACTACGACTCGCTAAGCAGGGAGCTGCCCTTCGGCATGAGGTATGCGCCAGCCAGCGCAGAGGCTGCAAGGGAGTACGAGGGCATTGCATCTGTGCTCCCCCTGGAGATAGCACTTCGCAGGCACATGATAAAACTCTACCAGCGCGCCTTCCGGGGCGACAGGTTCCACATAGGCGTGCCCATGGGGCATCTCTTCCTGAGGGAAAATGAGATAAGAAACATCATCACAACGCTGAAGCTCAAGGAGGCTGGCGTAGAGGCTGAGAAGATAGAGAGGATGATGGTGTTTTAGTTAATTCCATAAGTTTTTTGTATATTCATTCAATTTTTTTTATTCATTATTATGAAAAATCGAAATAAAGAAAAAAGGTCACATTGGGAGACTTATTTAAAGAAGGTTTACGGAGAGTATTATTTGATTTATCTTAGTTTGAAGTAATTATGCTTATGTTGAATATTATTAAGTCAACACTGGATTTTGGTTTGCAAGGATTTTTAGGACTTTTGTCGTTAATCATAATTCTAGGAGTATTAGTTGGACTTTTAGCGTGGTTGGGTGATAAATACCGTTGGCATGTAGAGTGAATCGCGAAGCTGGCAGTTATCTTAAGTAACCACCACTTCTGCTGTACTCCTTTTTTGCCCTAAGCGACTTGAACATGCAGTACTTTGCCACATCGCGGGAGGTTATCATCCCTATTATCTCACCATTCTCCATGACAGGGAGGCGGCGTATGTGGTAGATGTTGAATAATTCGCTCGCCTTGCTTATTGGCGCCTGTGCGTCTATGGTTACCTTTAGTTCTGTCATTATGTCGCTCGCCTTTACCTCCTTGAAGCTTAAGCCCCTCGCCACAACCTTATTTATTATATCTCTTTCAGTCACAATCCCCCAGTCCACCTCGCTGAGCTTGACAAGCACTGAGCCTATATTTTTCTCCTTCATTATACGAGCAATTTCGAGAACGCTGGTATCCGGCTCCACGATTGTAACGCCGTGCATTATATCCTTAACCTTCATCGGCTCCACCTGCAGTAAAAACTCACAAAACAGCTATAATTAATTTTTGCATCAGCAGGATTCGTGGTTTATAGAGTTGGTGGGGCACACCTCCACACAGGAGCAGCAGTTGACACAGTCTTCCATGCGTACTGGCGTTGACTTTCCATCCTGAAGCTCATAAACATCGGCAGGGCATATATCCACGCACTCTCCGCAACCAACGCAGGTATCCTTATTCACCTCTATCTCTGCCATTCCAGACCTCCTTTCAGCGCTTGGGGTTATCTCTCCCGAAGGCTATAAAAAGTTTTTGTTATGTAATGATTTTTTATGATGATTATAAAAAAAAGACCACCGTCCTGGAAAACCTTTTTCTATCCCTAAGTAGCATATTTTAATGGGGGTAGAATGGACTTTACATTTCGCATCTCTGGAATGGCAGGCGATGGTGTAAAGGGCGCTGGTCTGGTTGCGGCTAAACTGTTTGCAAGGCTGGGTTACCACGTGTTTGTTCATGTGGAATACCAGTCGCTCATACGCGGCGGACACAACGCGGCAATAGTGAGGGTGAGCAGCGAGAAGATACGCTGTCACGAACAGAAGGGCGACCTACTGATAGCGCTTCAGGATTACATCATCCCGCTGCACAGGGAGTACGTGAGGCGTGTGATCTTCGACTCCTCGAAGTTCAGCTACGCTGATGGCGAGGGTTTGCCGATGAGCGAGTTTGCAAAGCAAGCAAAGGCGCCGCCGGTGTTCAGGAACGCCTCTGCGCTTGGGGCGCTGTGCTACCTCTACGGCATAGACGTGGAGATTCTCAACCAGATATACCGCGATGCGTACGGCGAGAAAGCAGAGAAGGATGTAATCCTCGCGGAGATGGGCTACAGGTACGCCTCTGAAAACCTGGAGCGCATTCGAGAAGTGAAGAAGGTGGGCGAGGCTAAGCCCGTGCTGGACGGTAACCAAGCTGCCGGTCTGGGGGCGGTCAGGGCAGGGCTCAGAAACTACTATGCCTACCCCATGACACCTTCTTCTTCTCTGCTCCACTTTCTGGTGTCGATGAAGAATGAGCTCGGCATGACCGTGGTCCAGCCTGAGAATGAGATTGCCGCCGCGGTAATGGCAATAGGCTCCGCCTTCGCGGGTGCCAGGGTAATGGTGGGCACCTCTGGCGGAGGCTTTGCGCTGATGCAGGAAGCCTTCAGCTTGGCTGGCATGGCGGAGGTGCCGGTGCTCTTTCTGGAATCGCAGCGCGGTGGGCCGAGCACGGGCTTGCCCACCTGGCATGGGCAGGAAGACCTGAGGTTTGTGCTCCACGCTGGCCACGGAGAGTTTCCCAGGATAGTGGCGTCTCCGGGCGACGTTGAGGATGCTTTTTGCTTAGCTGGCGAGCTGCTCAACTTGGCGTGGAAGTTTCAAACACCTGCGGTGCTGCTCATGGATAGGTATCTCTCAGAGAGTGCAGCCACGGCGGAGATAGATTTGGAGAATGTAAAGGAGGAGCCGCCTCTGCTATACCAGGGGAGCGCTGAGAATTATAAAAGGTACCTCATCACCGACTCGGGCGTGAGCCCTCTCGCCTTCCCTCCCGAAGTGGTGCTCAAGGCAACTGGCAATGAGCACGACGAGCGAGGGTTCACCACCGACGACGCAGAGGTAAGCGCGGCGATGTACAAGAAGAGGATGAGGAAAATGCAGGGTATTGTGGAGGAGGTCAAGCAAAGACAAGCGGTTAGAATCTTCGGCGAAGGTAAAGACGTGGTGTTTACCTGGGGCTCCTCTACAGGCGCTACCATAGAGGCAGCGCAGAAGCTGGGAGGCATAAAGGTGGTGCAGGTGAGGTACCTCTCACCCTTCCCGGCTTGGGAGATTGAGAAGCTGGACATAAAGAGAGCCGTCTGCGTTGAATGCAATTACACAGGGCAGCTGGGCTCTCTGCTGAAGGAGCACGCTTGCATAGAGGCTGAGCTCATTGCAAGGTGGGACGGCAGACCCTTCGTTGCTAGTGAGATTGTGCCCAAGCTGAGGGAGGTGTTCGGATGAAGCTTGCCACGCGCGCGAAGATAGTCTGGTGCCCCGGGTGCGGGAACTTCGGCATCCTAAAGGCTTTCAAGGACGCCGCTGCAGAGCTGGCAGAGGTTATGGATTTAAAAAAGATGGTGCTGGTTTCTGGAGTGGGCTGCCACGGCAAGATAGCCGACTACCTAACGCTCAGCAGCTTTCACACCATTCACGGCAGAGTGCCAGCGATGCTCGCTGGTATAAAGCTGGCGAATCCCAAGCTAACCGTCGTAGGATTCGCGGGCGATGGCGATGCGTATAATGAGGGTCTGGTGCACTTGATCCACGCCGCAAAGAAGAACATCGACGCCACGCTCATAGTCCACAACAACGCTGTCTATGGCCTAACCACAGGCCAAGCTACAGCTACCAGTGCGAAGGGCTTCAGGGGCAGGAGCACACCGGAAGGCAACCCCGAAGAGCCGCTTAATCCAGTAGCGCTGATGCTTGCCTCGGGAGCGAGCTTCGTTGCCCGCGGTTATGCCGGCGATGCGAAGCACCTTAAAGAAATAATTAAGGAGGCGATACTCCACAGGGGCTTTGCATTTGTGGACGTGCTCCAGCCATGTGTCACCTTCAACAACACATGGAAGCTTTACAGGGAGAAGGTGTATAAGCTGGAGGAGCCGGCGAGCTTCGACGAGGCTCTGCAGCTGGCTTATACTCAAGACAGAATACCCATAGGGATATTCTACAGGGAGGAGAGAAGCACCTATGAGGAGCTTGTGCGCGTTGAGCCGCGCAGCGCCGATGTCAGTGCTCTGCTGGAAAGGATGAAGTAACTATATCGGCGGGGCAATCGCAACCAGCACCCGCATGCGCGTCTTTGCCTTAACGCCGTGGGGCTCGCTAACTTTGCTAATCAGCATGCTCCCAGGCTTCGCCTCTACCTCGCGCTCCCCGTCTGTGAAGTAACCCTCGCCCTCAAGCACCAGAATCATAACCTCGCTATCCACGTCGTGGCTGTGCACCGGCAACTCCTGCCCTGCCTCGAAATTGAAGTTTATTATCCGCCAGCTGGGCGAGTCGTGGAGTAGCTTCAGCACCTTTTCATCTTCCTTAAACTGCGCATATTCGCTTAAGTCTATCACCTGCATTTTCAACCCCTTTATTTATTCTATCTTATCCTAAGATAAAATATTAGCAAGTGGGTTGTTATACCTATCTGCGAACATGTTCGTTTATTCAGGTGTAAGGTCCAGCCAGTCGGGCGGCGACTCCGGTAGCTTATACTTTATATACCCGTAGCCTATTCTGCGATGCACCTCGTTGCACGCCTCTGTGCTCCTCATGTAGGCCTCCTCAAAAGCCTGCCAGTCCTGCTTCTTCATCGCCTCCTCTATGGGCACGAGATACTCGCGGTCAAAGTCCTCCAGTTCTTTGGCCCACCGGGGGCGCGTCTTTGCTCCAACGGCGGCGATCTCGCGTATCTCTTTGAGCTGGTACAAGCCCAGCTTCCAGTTGCGCGCCTTGCACGCGTGGTACATTATGCTGTACCGCTCAGTGTACTGGCGCATCACTCTGCTCATGCAGGGCTGCATGCCCGCGATGTCGTCTATGCTAAGCTCACCAAACTTCGTCTTTCCAGCGATTTTTTCTCCTATTTTAGAACTTCCTAAAAGTAATAGTTTAAAATTAAATAGGCGAGGTAGAGAACAATCAGGGCGATGCCGTTGCCCCTCGATATTTTCCCATTAAGCATAAACGCAGAGGTGGCAGCTAAGATGAGCATCATTGCCGGGAAGTGGAAAGCCACGACGCTCTGCTCCACCCTCAGGGGCGCAAATAGAGCTATTAAGCCAGCGTTGAACAGCACAAAGAAGAGCACCGTGCCCAGAATGTTGCCCATGCTTATCTCGGGTCGGCCCTTCCACGCGGGCACCACCATCCTGGCAACTTCCTCAAAACTGACCGCCGCCGCCACGAAGACCATGCCGAGCAGGGTGTCGCTTATCCCGAAGCTCTGGATTATCCCCTTTGCCCCCCTTACCAGAAGCTCCGCCCCGGCTATGATTACCACTATGCTCGGGAGCATGAGCGTGGGGAAGTACCACTCCGGCTTCTCCTCCTTCTCCTCTAGTACCTCTTCGAACTCCTCATCCTCCTCCAGAAAGGCTTCATGCCTCGAGTCCCTTACTATGTAGCCTATCACCGGCAGGGAGATTGCAAGAAGGGCGAGCCCGTCGTAGCGCGAGAGCATACCGTCTCGCATGAGGGCAAACATGGGCAGTGGAGAGAGGAAGGTCAAGAGTATGTACTTCCTGGGCACGCGGACCTCCAGAGGAACAAGCACCGATGTTATACCTACTGCTGCGCCTAAGAGAAATATGCTTGAACCTATTATTGTGCCTAAGGATATTCCCGGCAGGTTTTTTAAGCCGGCGGCAATACCTGTGCCCAAATTCTCTGCGTCGAAGCCCCCGAAGATTACGCCCAGGGCAAAGGTTGAAACTCCCAGAACAATTGCAGAGCCCGCCATGCCCTCAACGAAGCGCTCAGTTCCCCACACAACTAGAGCTATGCCCAGGATGAACGTCGCTATCTCAATCACTCCAGAACCTCCTCAACCAGCTCGCGAATTTTTGTCCTCGCCTCCTCCAGCGCTTTACGCCCCTTCTCGGTAGCCCTGTAGTACCTCCTCCTCTTGCCGGCCACAACTCTGGTGCTGCTCTGCAGGTACCCCTGCCTTTCAAGGCTGTGGAGCGTCGGATAGAGCGTACCCGGGCTTATGGCGTAGCCATGCCTCTTCAACTCTTCCATCATCTCAACGCCGCATACCTCCCCCTCGGAGGCGTGGTGGAGTATGTGCACCTTTATGAATCCCAGGAAGATTTCGCGGATTATCGCCATACGATATCGAATTCCGATATCATGGAATATATACTTTTTCCTATGTGTCCGGGCAAAGGGTTAAACACTCACCCTCACGTCATAGTAGCGCTTGTACACCTCGAGCAGCGTAATCTCAAAAATCAGCGTCTTTCCAGCTAGAGGATGTCCCTCTGAAAAGCCCTTCTCTGGCGGCACCTCAACCACGCGCTTCTCGCCTTTGCGCATGCCCTCAACCGCCTCCTCAAAGCCTTTAATAAGTCTTCCAGAGCCGAGCACGAAGGTTAGGGGCTTGCAGTACGCTTTTTCCTTTATCCCAGCCTTCTCGGCAAGCTCTGCATCCGAGGTATCTACTATCTCCCCCTCTTTGGTCTTGGCAACGTACGCAACCACCACTGTATCTCCACGCTCTGCAATCTCGTCTCTGTCCATGGTCCCGCCTCCTACCTACCTTCAATTCAACCTTCCTTCTGCTTCTTCCTGTACTTATCCTTGCTGCGGCAGTTCATGTCAATACAGCTCAGCACGCGGCGCTTTCCGAGGGGTATGCTCACCATGGGCAGGCCGCACACGTTGCAGCGCTTGTCCGTGGGGTAAATACCCCGCTTCTGGGGCAGTGGATATGAGACATCGCAGTTCGGGTAGTTCTTACAGCCTATGAAGCGCTTACCTGTCTTTTTTGAGCGGATGATGTGCAGCTCACCTCCACAGCGGGGGCACTCGCCTATAACCTCGCTCTTCCTCTTTTCCTCTATGGCGAGAGCGAGCTTCTCGCCAATCTCCTTCTCCCGAAGCTTGAACTCATTCATTATGCGAGTGAGCTCCCTTCTAGCCTCTTCCAGGGTGCGCTCTGCCTCAGCCTTCCCCTGCTGAATCTCTTCCAGCTTCTGCTCAAAGCGCCTTGTCAACTCTTCGCTTATTATCTCCGGCACATACTCAGCGAGAGCTTCGATTACGCTCATGCCTATCGGCGTGACCCTTATCGGCACCCCTGTGATGTACTCCCGCTTGTAGAGGGTGTCCACAACCTCAGCGCGCGTAGCTTTAGTGCCCAGCCCGCGGCGCTCAAGCTCCGCCACCAGCGAGGCAGGGTTGTAGCGCTCCGGTGGCTTTGTTTCGTCTTCATCCAGGCTCACCTTGAGCACCTTGAGCACGTCCCCCTCACGAAGCTTTGGAAGCGTGTGCTCCTCCAGCTTGGCGTAGGGGTAGAAAACCCGCCACCCCTGCTCCAGTGTTCTCGCGCGGGAGAAAGTAAATGCCTCGCCTCTGATGCTTGTCCTTACGTTCATCTTCGCGCGCTTCATCGCATCGCCGAAGGTGGCGAGGAAGCGGTGCACTATCAGCAGGTAGATCTTCTCCTCTCGCGAGGAGAGCTTTTTGGGTTTTACGCCAGTGGGGTAGATTGCAGGATGAGCTGGGTCGTCCTTCTTTCCCTGCCTGGGATAGAGTTTCTCCTTGGCTAAAAGAAGCTCCGCAAGCTGAGCGAAGGCAGGATTCTCTCCCAGCGCCTTAATAATCTGCCTGTAACCTATGGTTGGTGGAAGCTTCTGCGAGGAGGTTCTGGGATATGAGATGTACCCGCTCTCGTAGAGAGACTGGGCGATATCCTGCGTCGCTTTAGGGCTAAGCCTGAAGTAGCGGTATGCTTCGCTCTGAAGTGTGCCCAAGTCGAAGGGCACAGGTGGAGGGACAGCGCTTTCTTTTAGCTCCACCTTCTCCACCCTCGCCTCCTGCGCATCCTGGAGCTTTGAGTAAAGCTGCTTGGCCTCGCTCTCGTCGAAGAGCTTCCCTCGTGTGTGCGTAGCCTTAACCTTGCTCCTGCCTACCCTGAGGGTGGCGCTCAGTGTCCAGTACTTCTCGGGAACGAAGCTGGCGATCTCCTTCTCCCTCTCAACGAGTATCGCGAGAGCGGGGGTCTGCACCCTGCCAGCGGAGAAGGTGGTGAACTTCTTGGAGTAAGTCTTAACCGCACTGGAAAGTGCGCGAGAGGTGTTTATCCCCCAGTACCAGTCCATTATGTGCCTCGCCTCGCCAGCTTTAACCAGAGGCATGTCCACCTCGGCGAGGTTCTCATACGCTCGCCTCAAGTCTGGCTTTGTGAGTGCGGAGAAGCGCATCCTTTTTGCTTGCTTGGCAGAGCACGCGAAGCGCAGCGCGTTGTAGCCAAGAAGCTCGCCCTCAATATCGTAGTCTGTGGCTATAATAAAGCGGTCCGCCTGGGAGGCGAGCTTTTTGAGCAGGGAGATGTACTTCCGCGTGTAGCCCTTGCTCTTATCCACCTCGTAAAGGGGAGCCCACTCGATGTCGAACACGGGGTAAGAGTAGCTGTTTTTCTTCTCCTTCAGCGAGTAAAGGTGCCCTGCGGCACTGGCGACGTAGATGGTCTCACCGTTGCTGGAGATTTCAAAATAGCTCACCCCTCCAGTGCTGCGCCGCTTGTACTTGTCTGAGATGGCGTAAGCTATCTTCTGACTAACCTTTGGCTTTTCGGTTATTATAAGCGTCTTCATGGCTATGCCTTCTATGCTGGGGAAAATTTTTTAATCTTAGATTACAATTCCTCACAAGTATCAAGATTATAGGTGTTACTATGGAGTACGCGGAGCGGATAAAGAAACTGCCCCCATACCTGTTCGCGGAGCTGGACAGGAAGATAGCGCAGAAGCGCAAGGAAGGCGTCGACGTCATAAGCTTTGGCGTGGGAGACCCTGACATTCCTACGCCTGAGCACATAGTTAAGGCTGCCTGCGAGGCTGCGAAGAAGCCGGAGAACCACCGCTACCCCAGCTACGAGGGGATGCTCGCCTTCCGCGAGGCTGTGGCGGAGCGTTACCGCCGCGACTTCGGCGTGGAGCTTGACCCTGAGAAAGAGGTAATAGCGCTGATAGGCTCCAAGGAGGGGGTGCACAACATCCACTTCGCGTTTGTTAATCCCGGCGATGTGGTGCTCTACCCTGACCCGGGTTATCCGGTCTACCGCACAGGCGCACTTTTCGCTGGCGGCGAGGCGTATGCGATGCCCCTTCGCAAGGAGAACAACTTCCTGCCCGACCTCGAGGCGATACCCCGCGATAAGGTTAAGAAGGCAAAGATGATGTGGATAAACTACCCGAACAATCCAACAGCGGCGGTAGCCGAGGCGGAATTCTACCGCGAGGTGATAGACTTTGCCCAGGATAACGATATAATAGTGTGCTCCGACGAGGCCTATTCTGCTATCGCATTTGACGGCTACCGCGTGCGCAGCTTCTTGGAGTTTGAGGGCGCCCGCGAGGTGGGCATTGCCATAGATTCGCTATCCAAGGCGTACAACATGACCGGCTGGCGCATCGCCTACGCCGCTGGAAACAGCGAAGTTATCGCGGGCCTGGGTAAGGTGAAGACGAACGTCGACTCGGGAGCGTCGCAGATTATTCAGGAGGCTGCTATAGCGGCGCTTCGCGGCTCGCAGGAGTGTGTGCGCGAGAATGTGCGCATTTACCAGGAGCGCCGCGATGTTCTGGTGCGAGGGCTGAGAAAGCTGGGCTTTAATGTGGATAAACCCAAGGCAACCTTCTACCTCTGGATGGAGGTTCCTGATGGCAATTCCATGGCATTCGCCGAGAAGCTCCTCGAGGCTGGCGTCGTCGTGACCCCTGGTGTGGGCTTTGGCGAGCACGGCGAGGGCTTCGTCAGGTTTGCGCTTACGCAACCTGTTGCCAGAATAGAAGAGGCGCTGGAGCGCATGGAGCGCGTGGTCTAGGTATTTTAAACTTTACATTGTTAACCTCCTGCGAAGCGAGTACAACTTTTCGGGAGAAGATACCATGGCAGGACGGGATTACGTTCTACGTGATTGAGGAAGTAAAGCGCGATATGAACTTACCCGAGAGGGTTCGAATTTTTGACACCACCCTTCGAGACGGCGAGCAGACGCCGGGAGTTTCTTTAACAGTTGAGGAGAAGATAACAATTGCCCGCCAGCTGGACAAGCTGGGCGTCGACGTTATTGAGGCTGGTTTTCCCATCTCCTCGCGGGGCGAGAAGGAGGCAGTGTCCAAGATAGCGAAAGAAGGATTGAGCGCCGAGGTCTGTGGCTTGGCGAGGGTGCTCCTCGAAGATATAGACGCCGCCCTGGACTGCGACGTGGACGTGGTGCACACTTTCGTATCGACGAGCGACATACAGCGGGAGCACACCATAAAGAAGAGCCGCGAGGAGGTGCTGGAGCTCGTAGCCAATGCGGTGGAGCATATTAAAGACCACGGCGTCAAGTGCCTCTTCTCGGCGATGGACGCCACGCGTACTGAGATGGACTACCTTGTTAAGGTGTTTAAGACTGCCGAGGAGGCGGGCGCTGATATAATAAACATCCCAGATACGGTAGGGGTGATGATTCCCCCTGCTATGCGTAAAATTACCCAAGAGGTCTACGAGAACGTGAGTATTCCCATAGATGTGCACTGCCACAACGATTTCGGCTTAGCCGTGCCGAATTCGCTTGCTGCCGTCGAGGCAGGGGCGCAGGAGGTGCAGGTTACCATCAACGGTATAGGCGAGCGCGCGGGCAACGCAAGCTTGGAGCAGGTGGTGATGGCACTCACCTCTATTTACCGCGTTAAAACCAACATACGCACAGAGTACCTCTACGAAACCTCAAAGCTTGTGGAGCGCCTCACAGGCATAAGGATGCCTCCCAACTATCCCATCGTGGGTGAGAATGCCTTCTCTCACGAGTCAGGAATACACACCCATGGCGTGCTCGTCAAAGCGGAGACCTTTGAGCCGGGCGTTATGACGCCGGAGATGGTGGGTCATCGCAGACGCATAGTGAGCGGGAAGCACGCTGGTGCGCATGGCATAAGCGCCATGCTTCAGGAGATGGGCATCTACGCTACTCGAGAGCAGGTTCGGGAGATTACCCGCAGGGTAAAGGAGCTTGGCGATAAGGGCAAGCGTGTTACTGACGCCGACCTCCTTGCAATAGCCGAAGCTGTAGTGGGAGAGGTGGCAAAGCAGGAGAAAGTGGTTGACCTTGAAGAATTTGCGGTGATGACAGGCAACCGCGTTATACCCACTGCCAGCGTGAAGCTGCGCTTCAGGGACAAGGAGCTCATGGGCGCTGAGACAGGCGTTGGCCCTGTGGACGCGGCGCTGAACGCTGTACGCAAGGTGCTCTCTGGCGTGGAGGATATTCGCTTGACAGAGTACCACCTCGAGGCAATAACCGGCGGGAGCGACGCCCTCGCAGAGGTTGTGGTGAAGCTGGAGGACAGCAGGGGCAACATCGCCAGCGGCAAAGCTGCGCGCGAAGACATAGTGAATGCCAGCGTGGAGGCGATGATCTCAGCCATAAACCGTATCTTCATAATGCGGGAGAAGGCGGGAGAGTAACCGCCTTTACTTTTGCTGACCCAATTTGTGAACTACCCCTCGCTTAGGCAAGGGGCTTCCTGCTTCATAGAGAAGACTTGCCCCGCGACCACCGCCGAAGCGGGGATGCGGAGTAGAGGCCTTCTCTCCACAGGCGTAACTTCGGGCTGTCCCAGCCCTACCAGTCCGCGCCTCAGAATGTTGAGCGATGCGCGGTAATCTCTATCTAAGTTTTTATCACCTTCTTTAGAGGTGCCTCTGGGGTCTACCTTGAGCACTGCTCTACCAGCTCTCTCAGCCTTGTAGAGCAGCATCCGAAGGAACTTACCCCAGGAGGCATCGAGGATACTCCTGGCGAGGGTGTGATTCCTCGCCATGTTCTGAATTGGTAAATCTTCCACGACTATGAGGTCGTAGTTGCTCACGTAGAAGCGCGAGAGCTTGTGCAGAAAGTCGTCGCGCTGATTCACAAGCTTCTCGTAAGCCATGGCGAGCTTTACCCTCGCTTTCTCCAAGTTCTTAGAGCCCTTCTGCTTCCTCGACAAATTGCGCTGTAGTATTTTTATTCTTTTCAGAGTCTTCTCGTAGTAGCGCGGGTTTTCCACCTGCCTGCCGTCGCTGTCCGTGAGGAAGTGCCTTATCCCAACGTCTATGCCCACCGCTCTCCCGGTCTTCGGCAGAGGTTCTGGTTTATCTTCGACTTGGAAAATGGCATACCACCTGCCAGAACGCTCGCGCTTGATAACAACACCCTTAACTTTGCCCTTTATCCTGCGGTGAAGCTTGATCGGTATCTCTCCAACTTTGGAGAGAATTAGTTTGCCATCCTTTAACTTGAAGCCGCTCTGATTGTAGTTGAGTGTCTTGTACCAGCCCCTGCCTTTGAAGCGGAGCTTCCCCACACGCCGGCCGTTCTTTTTGAGATCAGATAGGGCGATGAGGTTGTTCCAGAGCTGGTGATTTACCATCTGCAGCACCTTGGAGTAAACTTTTCGCAGCTCTGGCTTCTCTTCACGCTTCAGCTTTACGATAAGCGCCTGTGTGTCCTTGTAATTGAGCCTCCTGCCCCCTGCCCTCGCTTTGTTTAGCTCCTCAAGCAGACGATTGTACAGCCAGCAGCACAGCTCAAGGTGCTCCTGAAGCTTTGCCTGAACCGCTTTCGAAGGGTAAATGCGGAAGCAGTAGCTGAGCAGCATGACACCTCACTTATATGTTTCTGCAGGTTTTTATAAAGGGTTAGTGAGAGCGCCGGAAAATTGAATGGTTGCGGGCTCTCATTCCCTCGCTTACGCAATGGGATTTCCCGCCCACGTCAGTTAAAGCTCCTCAGACCCCTCCCAGAGGTATTTAAACATTACGCTTGCGATCTTTACCAGCTCGGGCTCATCGCTCCACATTCCCACCCCTTTAGCCTCCTCAGCATACGGTGAGGCATAGAACACCTCTTCCTCGTCTTTTATAACAACCCAACCTATTTTTTCTCTGCACACCCTCACCTTCACACCCGGAATTTTAACTTTCCCGAGCTCTTCGCCGGCAACCACCCTGACCTCTACCCCATGCGCAGCCTTGCTTTCAATAATCTTCCCTATGCTGGAAAGTTCATCAAAAAAGTCTGCTGGAATAAAGGGAACAAGTAAACTTAAAGAGACCTCAGCTGAGTTTATCATCTCCATTACCTTTTCCAGAATCTTCTCCTTACCACGAATTATCCACACTCCAACCTTTTTTGAATCCTCGCTCAGTGGCTTTAGCTCATTGATTATCTCCTCTTTTGCCACCTCAAGCTTTTTCCTTGTCTCCCTCTCCACATTCTTAAGCACCCTCGCAGGCTCAACCGCTCTGTAGCGCATGGGCTTGCCCGGCTCCCTTACAATCCACCCCTTCCTCTCCAGAGAGGTGAGCACATCGTAAACCCTGGGATAGGGTATGCCTGCGAAGTCGCTTATTTCCTTAGATGTTAGCACACCTCTTCTCACAAGCTCTACATACGCAAGAGCTTCATACTTGTTAAGTCCAAACAACCTAAGCTTATCTTCGAGGCTCATCCCTTTTAAATCTCCATTTTAAATTTTAAGTTTTATCTCCTCCAAGCTCAGAAAGTACACACCCTTCACTCGCCGGTTTCTCCCCCTGACAATCGCTTTCTCCATGGGTAATATATTATAATAGACGCTCTTAAAATTTACTACTGAGGGTGGTTAATAAACCACGAAAAATATTAAAGTTGTTAACCACTTTCAGTGGTAAACATGCTTCTCAGAGGAGCCCTAATAAGACTTGCCCAGGCTCAGGCGGGAAGGGGCTATGCAATAATAGCTCTGGCTCTAATCTTCACCCTCGCGGCATCTTTGGGTTTGCCGGAGATTGGGCTTCAAACAGATTTGAGCAAAGAGCTTCCCTCAGGAATTGAATCAATTGAGAAAATGAAAGAGGTTGGTGCAGAGTTTGGAAGCTGCGACTCGGTAATTGTTATTATAAAGCTGTCGGACAGCGAAATTGAAGGCAGGGTTAATGACATTCGTGACCCGAGAGTTGCAAGAATGATTGAACAGATTCACAAAAATTTAGCTGAAGAGAGGGAAGTTTCAGAAGTTTACTCTGCTTACTCTGTTTATGAAAAAACAGGCTTGCCTCAAAACCTTGAAGTGAGCAGGGCTCTATATTCCAGAATTCCTGAGCTTAGAGATTTCTACTCCAGGGATTTAACCTCGACGGCAATATACATCTACTCAGATATAGGTGCAAGCGAGGAGAGGAATAGAGCGCTTGTGGATAGAGTTAGAGAGATTGTGGAGAGCTCTGAAAAGCCTCCCGGAGTAGAGGTTTTAATAACAGGCACTCCTCCCATGAGGGTAGCATTATTTGAGCTTTTAATCCACGATGCAGCGCTCACAATGAGTATAGCTGCCCTGATAATTCTCATTCTCTTAATACTCCTCCAGAGGTCTATAATTAAAGGTATAATAGTATTTACTCCTCTGCTGCTCTCTGTAGTTTGGACCCTCGGAACCATGGGCTGGCTTGACATACCTCTGAGCATAGGCACAGTGGGCATAGGGGCGATGATTTTAGGCTTGGGAGTGGAGTACGGAATTTTTGTAATAAAGAGGTATGAGGAGGAGAAGCTAAAGGGAAAGAGCCCCGAGGAGATTCTGAGGGTGGTGGTTCCAGGGGTAGGGTTGAATATCACCGGCTCTGCCACCACCACAATCGCTGGATTTCTCGCCCTTCTCCTTGCCACAATGCCCATGGTTCAGAAGATGGGCTCCACTTTAGCTCTTGGAATATTCTACAGCTACATTGGCGCAATAGTGGTGAATCCAGCATTAATAACAATTCTGGACAGGAGGGGTTACCTTGATTAAGGCTTATTCAAGATTTGTATCTAAGCACCCCTTTATTCTCCTTGCGCTATGCATAGCTGTAAGCTACTTAGCCTATCTTCAGCTTTCTGGGATTGAACTTGAAGCCACCGCCTTTGACAAGATGTTTCCTGAAGATATTGAGGTTATAAGAGGCTTTAAAATAGCAGAGGATCAGTTTTTCGGATCCCAGAATATGTTTGTGGTGGTTTTTATTGATCCAGAGCTCTACTCTGAGCACTCTGTAAGGGATATAAGGCAACCTGAGGTGGCTGAGTATATTAAAGCAATTCAGGGAAAGCTTAAGGGAATTGATGGAATTTCTGGAAGCAAAAGCTATGTGGATTATATTAACGGAGAGATACCAGAGACCCTTGATGAAATTAAACTTAAGATTGAGATGAGCCCTGTAGCTGAGGCTTATGTGAGCAGAGACAGAGCCACAGCATTAATAAAGCTTCAGGTGAGCGATGTCTCCGGGAGAGAAGAGAGCTTTGTGGAGGACGTGGAGAAAGCCATAGATTCTGTTGCTCCTCCTCCTGGAGTGAGAGCAGTCGTGGCTGGAGATCCTGTGAATGGAAAGATTTTCAAGGAGCTTACCGCAGAGGATATGCGGGCAACGACAAAGTTCAGCTTTATTGGGATTCTCTTCTTCACCGCCCTGGTTTTATCCTCCCTGAGGTACAGCTTTTTGCCCCTTCTCAGCGTAACCCTGGGAACCTTCTGGAGCTTTGGAATGATAGGTGCTCTGGGAATTAAAATCTCCTCAACTCTCGCCGGGGTGGTGAGTATGATTATGGGCATTGGGATAGACTTTGCAATCCAGATTATTGGAAGGTATATGCAGGAGGTTCAGGGCTATTTCGGCGAAGCCCTCAGCCCAGAAGAAGCTATGAGGATTACCTTAGAGAATGTTATAAAGCCCATGGGAATCACAACCCTCGCGGCTTTAATAGGCTTCAGAGCCATGGCTCTTGGGGAGCTCAAATTTATGCACGACTTGGCTAATGTGATGAGTATTGGCGTTTTAGCATGCATGCTCTCAGCTTTAACCTTCGTTCCTTCAGCAGTTTTAATTCTAAACAGATTAAAGGAGGTAAGGCAGTGAAGTGGCTTGAGGTATTTGTGGCTGTGCTGCTGCTCGCCGGAGTGGCTTATGGTCTGGATGCAGATTTTTATATAACAGGGATTGAGCATTCAAAGCTGAAGCAGGACAGCTATGGCTATGTGAATATAACCCTCAAGAATCTTGGACCTGAGTATGCGGCGTATGTTCGGGTTACCTTCGACCCAGCAGATGAGTCACCCATAGACCCTGTGGGCTCCCCCAGGAAGTATGTGGGCAGGGTGAGGGAAGGTATTCCTGCGGAGCAGTACTTTGGGGTGATTCTCCAGAATGAGGAGGTTGAGCTGAGCTATAAAGTTTATGTGAAGAAGGGCACTCCGCCGGGGGTTTACTATGTTCCTCTTCTGGTGGAGTGGAAGGATGAGCAATTAAATCAAAAATCTCAGACCCTCTCGCTCGCTTTGCCTGTGGAGGGTGAAATCAAGCTGAGCATCGCTGGAATATCTACAGTCCCTCAGGATATAAGAAGCGGGAAAGACAATGTGAAGATTACTGTAAGAATAGCAAACACAGGCGATTCAGAGGCGAGAAATGTCAGGGCAAGGCTTATCCTTAAATCTCCTTTTGAAGAGAGCTTTTCTGGAGCAGGGAAGAGCTTTCTTGGAAATATTATGCCCTACTCGCAGGCATCGGCAGAGTTCCACATAGACGTAGCTGAGAAAGCAGAGCCGAAGAGCTATGAGATACCTCTCGTGGTTGAGTATGAGGACTCTTCCGGCAGGGAATATAAAGTGGAGAAGAGTATCGATGTGCTTGTGGAGCCCACGCCATACTTTGAACTCACAGGCGTTGAAGTGGTGCCAGAGAAGCCTTCTCCGGGAGATAGTGTAACTCTGAAGGTTAAAATAAAGAATACCGGCGGGGAAAAGGCTGAGAACACTGATATAAGGGTTATAAGGGAGAGTTCCCAGCCCTTCGACTTCACAACAAGGAGCGATTTCATAGGCAGCCTGAAGCCGGGAGAAGAGGGTGAAGGTGCTATAGAGTTTGAAGTTAAAAAGGATGCCATACCAAAGGAGTACAGGCTCAGGTTGAGCATAAGGAGTACTGGAGACAGCGAGGCTGGAGACGACAACGTCTACGTGCAGGAGCTTGCGGTACCAGTCAGAGTTGTGGCTAAAAGCAGCTCCTCAAATGGAGATAATAGGGCACTCTATGCAGGTGCTGGAGTTTTAGTAGTTGCATTGCTAGCCATGGGGGCAAGAAAAATTAAAAGTTAAACAACTATGCCCCCGCAGCTTTTATTGTAACTCAGCACCCTATGCCAGTATAGCGCAGCCCTACTTTTTCCACATTCTCCCTGCTCAGCACGCGTCTGCCGTCAATGACCACAGCATCTCTCTTGAGCAGAGGTTTTATCTCCTCCAAGCGAAGCTTCTTGTACTCATCGTGGTCGGTCAGTATCACCACCACGTCCG
>MTME02000003.1 GCA_002011115.2 Candidatus Pyrohabitans sp. JdFR-17 | reverse complement strand
AGCTGTGCGAGATAACCGGCTACTCTAAGGAAGAGCTTATCGGCATGGATTTCCGTAAGTTAATAGCTCCGGAGAGCAGCCATGTAATCGAGGGCTCCCTTAAGAGGCAGCGCGGCGAGGCGGGTGCTGCACGCTTCGAGTTCAAAGGATTGCGCAAAGACGGAGAGAAACGCGATGCTCTGGTTTACTCTGTGCCAATAATATACAAGGGCAAACCAGCGGTGCAGGGGAATCTCATAGACATTACGGACATCAAGAGGACGCAGGAAAAGATGAAGATGCTGGCAAGCATTGTGGAGAATGTTTCAGAGGCTATATGCAGCATGGACCTTGAAGGCAGGATAGCCTACTGGAATACTTACGCAGAGACGCTATTTGGTTATGCGAAGGAGGAGATAATAGGGAAGCACATCTCTGTGCTCGTGCCGGAGAACAGAAAGGGAGAGGTTGAGTACTGCATGAAGCTCGCCTCTGAGAGGGGGTATATCTCTGGCTTTGAGACGGAGAGAGTGAAGAAGAGTGGAGAACGGTTTCCTGTAGAACTCACTGCTACCGCTCTGAGAGACGATAAGGGTGAGATTAAGGGTTTCATATCCATTATGCGAGATATCACCCAGCGCAAGCGCACTGAGGAAGAGCTTCGTCGCCGTCTGGACCAGCTCCAGACTATCTACCACATGGCGGACGCGGTGAGCAGGGCAGGGGCTATTGATGAGATCTATGAAGAGGCATTAAATGCTCTGCAGCGTACGCTTAAGGCGGATAGAGCCGCCATCCTTCTGTTTGACCGGCATGGTGTATTGCGTTTCAAAGCCTGGCGAGGGCTATCGGAGGAGTATAGAAAGGCAGTTGAAGGCCATATGCCCTGGTCGCCCAAGGAAAAGAAGCCACAGCCGATTCTCATATCAAATGTGGCAGAGGACTCTAGCTTGGGTAAATTGCGGTCAGTCATTCTCCGTGAAGGCATCCACGCAATGGGGTTCATCCCTCTTGTGTACCAGGGCAAGCTTCTGGGGAAGTTCATGAGCTACTACAACAAACCCCATCGCTTCAGTGAGGAGGAGGTGCAGCTAGCCCAGACCATCGCCAGCCACATTGCTTTTGTTATAGAGCGTAAGCGTGCCGAGGAGGCACTGCGCGAGAGCGAGGAGAAATACCGCACCCTCATAGACAGCGCTCTGGATTCCATCTTCCTTCATGACCTGGAGGGCAACATACTGGAGGTCAACAGAGCCGCGGCGGAGCGTCTTGGCTACACTAAAGAAGAGCTTCTTAATATGAGGATTCAGGATATAGTGCCTGAGGAAAAGAGGGGAAAATTTCCGGAGGTGATAATGAAACTCCTTGAGGGGAAGAGCATCTTTTTCGAGTCCGAACATCTCCGCAGGGATGGCACCACCTACTCAGTCGAGGTAAGCGCAAGGCTCATGGAATTCCGCGGTAAGAAGGTTGTTCTCGCGATTTCTCGCGATGTTACCCAGCGCAAGCAGATGGAGCGACAGATTATAATTTCAGAAAAGCTCGCTTCGCTGGGTGTGCTCGCCGCAGGCATTGCCCATGAACTGAACAACCCGCTGAACAACATCTACCTGCTTGCGCAGCTTATAAAGGAGGATATGCGCTCAGGCAAAGCGAGGAAAGAGGATGTGGAGATGATACTCCAGCAGGTGCAGCGTGCCTCAAACATAATCCGCGGGCTGCTGGAGTTCTCTAGGGAGGGATTCGTAAACTTCGAGGAGGTGGATATAAACGCGGCTATAGAGGAGATGCTTGGTTTCCTCGAGGATATAATTGAGAGGCACCGCGTACGCGTTGTGAAGAAGCTTGAGGCAGTGCCAAAAGTCGCTGGCGATAAGACGATGCTCCAGCAGGTGCTGGTGAACCTCATAACCAACGCGTGCCAGGCCATGCCGCGGGGGGGAGAGATACTCATAACTACGCGGAAGAGTGACGGTAGGGTAGAGATTCAGATAAGCGACACTGGGGTTGGGATAAAGAAGGAGCACCTCTCGCGGATATTCGACCCGTTCTTTACCACCAAGGAGAGGAACGGCACGGGTTTAGGCTTAGCGGTGAGCCACAGCATAATAAAGCGCCACGGGGGAGAGATAAGTGTGGAGAGCGAGCCGGGCAAGGGGAGCACTTTCAGGATTGTGCTCCCAGCTTTAAAGGGCTGAGGATATGAACGCCTACGTAACGCTGAGTCTGCTTTTTGGGTTGTTTGCTTTTGTTCACTCTCTTACAGCCGCAGATTTCTTTAAACGGCGCGTGGATGTAACACTAAGGCTTCGCGGCGCCAGGTACCGCTTATTTTACACCCTGCTAAGCTTCCCCTCAGCGATGCCTTTCGTTGCTTACTGGCTTGTCAAGCGGGGAGAAACGCCGGTGCTTCTTTCCCTCGCTGGTTTCACAGCCATGCTTGTTCTACTTGTCAAGCTTGCTGGTGCTGCGATTCTCGCCGCCAGCCTCCTTCAGACTGGCATAGCTGAGTTTCTGGGTCTCAAGCCAGAGCAGAAGAGGCTGGTCACCTCTGGCTTATACGCTAAGGTGCGTCACCCGATGTACCTCGGAGCAATTCTCTTCATCTGGGCCACGCCAGAGCTTCGCTCCCTCGATGCCCTGCTCTACATCTTAGCTACGCTGTACTTCGCCTTTGGCATCTACATGGAGGAGCACCGCCTCAGCAAGGAGTTTGGCGATGCCTATGAGAGCTACCGCTCCCGTGTGCCAGCGATTATTCCGAGGCTTAAATGAGTGTCCGATATTTTCCAGACAAGAATAAAATAGGGGAGCTAAAAGCTCAGAACGCTGCTCTCGCGGGCAAGCTTTGTGAGGTCATACATGCCGGCGAAGCTTGCTCCTTCTACCAGGTCCTCCTTGGCTATGCCCCTCGCCTCAGCACAGGGCTTGCACACCAGCAAAGGCACCTCGAGTATCTGCAGCACCTCCAGAAGCTCCGGGAAGGGGGCTAAGCCAACGCCCTGAATGTGCTCTGCTACGCCCTTCTTCGCCAGCATAACAGCGTCGTTCATGAGAAACACTGTAACCTCGTCGCCGTTCTCCTTCGCCGCCTTCGCTGCGAGAAATGCGAGAGTAGCGCGGTTCGGGTCGTCCGTACCGTGGGAAGCGGTCACCAAAATCTTAGCCACGTCAGCACCTCCTGTTGTAATTTGGTGAACATATTAGAACATAAAGAGTTTATAAAATTTGCTGCAAGTTTAGAATGTGGACAAGAAAAAGCTTGAGATAATGCTTCAGCGCTGCGAGGGCTTCCGCAGGCCCAGGCTTAGCCTAGAGCAGTACATCACACCAGCGCCATTAGCTGCGGAGCTTCTAATACTGGCGCATCTGAAGGGGGATATAAGCGGGAAAGTGGTCTTTGACTTGGGATGTGGTACTGGCAGGCTTGGTATAGGCGCAGCGCTCTTAAGCGCTAAGCGCGTGGTTTGCGTTGACAGCGATGCGGAAGCTCTAAGCATTGCCCGCGAAAATGCCGAAAAATTTGCTCTCGATAACATAGAGTTTATTTTGGCTGACGTCAGAGATATAAGTGGGAGAGCAGAGACGGTGGTTCAGAATCCGCCTTTTGGAGTTCACGCTAGAGGTGCTGATAGGGCATTTCTTGAGAAGGCGCTGGAGATTGCGCCGGTGGTTTACTCAATTCACAAGCGTGAGACGCGAGAGTTTGTGCATCGCTATGTGCGCGCGCTTGGTGGTGAGGTGGCTGAGCTAATGCCGGCGCGCTTTGAGTTGCCCAGAAGCTATGATTTTCACAAGAAGGAGAGGAAGTTTATCGACGTGGATATATACCGAATAAGGAGGCTTAGAAATGGTTGAGGCAGGTGAATTCGTTGTACCCGGCAAGGAGCTGGGGTTCAGTGAGGAGTTCATCCCGGGCAGGGGCACCTACGAGGAGAATGGCAGGATATTCGCCTCTCTGACGGGTGTACTCAAAATAGACATGAAGGAGCGCAAGATTGAGGTTGAGCCAAAGACAAACACCATACCCGAGCCCCGCGTGGGCGATATTGCGGTGTGTAAGGTGGTGGATGTAAAGCAGCAGTTTGCCCTGGTGAAGCTTATTCGCCTCCTGCGAAGCCGCCGCGAGCTCCCGGGCAATGTTTACGGTACAATACACATCTCCCAGCTTCGCAGCACCTACGTTCAGGACATTGACCGCGAGATTAAGATCGGCGATGTTGTTCTCGCGAAGGTTACAAATACGCGAAGGGTGCCCATCGCTCTGAGCACTGTAGAGCGTCCGCTTGGCGCCATTAAGGCTTACTGCACCAGCTGCAACATAGCGCTTGAGCTGGAGGGCAAGCGCCTGGTGTGCCCCAACTGCGGCAGATATGAGTCGCGAAAGTATTCATCAGAGTACGGCAAGGGAGTTATATAAGGGGGTTGCGAAGTGGAGATAAAGGTTATCAAGGAGAACGACGTTGAGCTGGAGTTTGAGCTGGTAGGCGAGGGTCACACCTTCTGCAATCTCCTAAGGGAGGCGCTTACAAATAATGAAGCCGTTGAAGCGGCGTCTTACCGCATAGCTCATCCTCTCCTCTCCCAGCCGGTGGTTTACCTCAGGGTGAAAACCGGGATAGAGGTGCCCCAGGAGGGCGAGAAGGAGGTTGAGATAACAGCCGTGCCGGGCATAGGTCCAAAGCGAAAGGAGCAGCTTGCCGAGGCTGGCATCACAACAGCAAATGCCCTGCTCAAGGCTGACCTTGACGAGCTGGCTGAGAAGACGGGTATAGCCAAATCTATCCTAGAGCGCTATGTGAGCGAGGCAAAAAAGCTGGACTACGGCATTCCCTCGCCGCCTCGCTTTGTGCTGAAGCAGGTGCTTAAAGAAGTTGCGAAGGAGTTTGATGAGCTGCAGAAGAAGCTGGAAAGCTAAGGAGGAGAAAAGAAGCTACCCGGTACTGGGATTTGATACTAGCTTTGCTGAGCTTTCTCCCCTCGGGGATAGCATCGCCAATTTAATCTACTCCCTCGCCCTTTCGCGAGTTCTTGGCAGGGTGGTAGGAAAGAAGGTTTCCAACTCCATTCTCGCTGAGGCGGTGGTTAAGGCAGGGCTGCGTGAGTATGCTGGCACACGCGTTGATAAACACAGGCTGGGCGACTTCGCCGAGAGCCTGCTTGCCCAGGCGTTTCTCCAGGAAGCACTAACCTTGGAGGAGTGCGTTTTTTTACTTGAGGACAAGCTTCGCTCAGCTGGCAATGAGGAGCTCAGGGAAGCGTCTGTCGCTGCCTTTGCAGCACTTCTTGTACGCGCGAGGGAAGTGGTATGGGAGGAAGGATAACCCTGGGGTTATACAACAGCTACGACGCTGCAAGGCTGCACGACATCCACAAGAGGAGCATCGCGAGGGCTGCACCTGTCTGCTATGCCTTCAAGACAAACCTCGCCCTCTTTGGCTTTCCCTTTGAGGGTAGCTTTTCCAGCATTGTGGAAACCCTCGCTGAGGACACCACTATAGGCGAGGGGGGACGCTACCTCAGGCTTATGGCGCAGGAGGGCAGGTTTGGCATATTTCCCTTCCCGCGTCGCGGATTTCCGCCGCAGCTGGGCATAGCTGTGGCGGCAACGTCTAAGCCGGCGAAGGAAAAGCTCCTCACGCCAAGAGAACTTGCCCAGCAGGCTAAGCAGGGCAGATCGTTCCTTGTAGTGATGGGCTTGGGAAGGCGGGGCCTGCCGAAGGATGTGCTGGGCATGGCCAAGCATCACCTGGAGCTCTCGGGCAGAGGCATACCATTCGAGACGTGCACCGTCATAGGAATGCTGCCCGCGCTGCTCCACGCCTACAGGGAGGTGGAGTAATGCGATGCCCCTGCGTGTGTGGTTCTCGTCCTGCACCTGCACTGGCGGTGGATATAGTAATCGAGGTGGGCTCACGCATAGTGCTCATCCGGAGGAAACACGAGCCCTTCGCGGGCTCCTGGGCTCTCCCCGGCGGGTTTGTGGAGTGCGGCGAGCGCGTAGAGGCGGCGGCGAAACGCGAAGCTAAAGAGGAGACAAATTTGGAAGTAGACGTTAAGGAATTGCTTGGCGTTTACTCAGCTCCAGAGCGAGACCCGCGAGGGCATGTGGTTAGCATCTGCTTCATCGCCCGCGGTGAGGGCGAGTTAAAGGGTAAGGATGACGCTGCCGAAGCGAGGCTCTTTACCCTCGAAGAGGCGATAAAGCTGAGCCTTGCCTTCGACCATGCTGATATAATAAAAGACTACATGAAGAGGAGGCAATATGTTCTGCGATAAGTGCGGAGGCTTAATGCTGCCAAAGAATAAGAAGCTGGTGTGCACCCGCTGCGGTGCAGAGGCTGAAATAGCAAACGAGTCCGAATACAAGATTGTGAGCAAGGAGGAGAAGAAGGAAGGCGTAGTTGTGGTAGACCAGGAGGTAAGGACGCTGCCCACGACGCGAGCAGAGTGCCCGAAATGCGGCAACCTTGAGGCAGAGTGGTGGCTTCTGCAAACGCGCAAGGCAGACGAAGCCGAGACACGCTTCTACCGCTGCACCAAGTGCAAGTTCACCTGGCGGGAGTATCAGTAGTTATTTGATTATATGGTTAACAATCAGTGGTATACTCTCTTAACGAAGAAAAGTAGCAAAACCATTTGGCACATAATTATTTAATTAAATGAAGAGGGCGAATTTAAATATACTCCCACAACTTTACTGAGGGTATTTTGGGGATAGGAGATAATGATTGAGGTGAAGCTGAAGATAAGGATGCCTGAAACCTGCGCTGTCGCTGCTGTGCGTGCCTTTAACAAGGCAAAGGTAAAGCTTCTCGACGCTGCGCCCTATGATAACGAGGGAGTGAAGAGTCTCCTACAGATAGAGTCTGACGCATGCCTTGACGAGGTGCTGGATGCAATAAATGCAGACAGCCTTGAGGATATCAACAAGGTCTCGGAGTCCAAGGCCAAGGCGGCGCTGACGGTTCACCAGTGCATACCGGCGAGAAGCATCCTCGAGGCAGGGTGCTTTATTAAATCGGCGAGGCACACCGAGGAAGGCGTGGAGTGGGATATCATCGCCAAGCGCTCCTCGTTGATAAAGCTGGCACAGATTCTTGAGGAGAAGAACTACTCCTTTGAGATAAAGAGGATAGGCGAGCTTGAGGGCGAGAAGGAGATTCTTACTGAGAGGGAAGAGGAAATCTTAGAGTATGCGCTGGTGAACGGCTACTTCGACACTCCGAAGAAGATCGGAATAAGGGCAATAGCAAAACACTTCGGCATAAGCATCTCAACCGCGTCTGACATGCTAAGAAGGGGGATGAAAAAGGTTCTGAAGAAGTACTTTGAGGAGAATTAGTGAATCTGTCAAATTTTAGGTATCCTTTATAATCTGATGGTTTATATTATGCAGATTGGAAAGGGCTGAAGAGGCATTGCGATGAAGGTGAAGATAATTATCAACGGCATTGAAATTAGGGGCGAGCTTTTTGATACCCCTACGGCAAAAAAGGTGTACCAGAGCCTGCCCCTTGAGTCGGAGGTGAACCGCTGGGGGGATGAGATATACTTTTACGTCCCTGTGGAGGCTGAGCTGGAGGAGGACGCAAGGGAGGAGCAGGAGGTTGGGAACATCTGCTTCTGGACTGCTGGCAAGGCTATAGCTATATTTTTCGGATCTACGCCCGTAAGCGTCTCGGGAGAGCCTCGAGCTATTGAGCCGGTAAATCTCATCGGAAGGATTACAGGTGATGTCAGTGTTTTAAGGAAAACAAAAGATGGCGACAGGGTGAGGGTTGAGAGGGGTTGAATCCCTAAACTTCATCTTCTTTTTGTTAGCTCTAAAAGTATATCTACCGATCTGAAAATTTTTATGGCTGAGTAAAGAGCTTCTCTCTATGCCTGAGCTTTCGCCTGAGGAGCTTTACATTCTCATTCACCTGAGAAGGGCGAATGCAGACTACGCAAATGCGATTGCAAAGAGGCTCAAATTTCCGAGGGATGAGGTGATGCGCACTCTAAGGCGTCTTGAAGAAGCTTGCCTTGTTGAGCGCTCCTCAGGCTCGGCGATAAAGAAAAGTGAGGCGAGATTTAAGCTTAGCCATGAGGTGAGAAAGCACCACCTGTACTTCACTCTAAGCAGAAAGGGCGAGCACCTTCTAAGAAGCTTGTTGAAGAGGGGAATTGCCCAGTACTTCAAAGAACGCTATTCAGAGGAAGCCTTTGAGCTTCTTGAGTTTCTTAAGAAAGCGGGATGCGAGAACCACCTCCATATTTCGAAGACTCTCTCCCTTCCAGTTGATAGAACAAGGGCTCTGCTTGAAACTCTGAGAGAGGAAAGACTTGTTGATCTCTGCAGGGCAAAGGTGCTGAAGAGAAAGCACAGAAGGGCGAAGCCAAAAAAGGAGACAAGAACCCACCACAAGTACTACCGGGTTACGAGATTGTATGAGCTTATTGTGAGGGAGGGGTTATAGCCACGGGATTCAAATCATCATTGAAATAGGAAGTTTTATTTAAACATTTAGGGATATTATGAAAAGCATGAGGATAATATTTACCAAACACGGAGAGCTGAAATTCACTCCGCAAGGTGGGAGAGATATGAGGATTAGATACAGCCGGAAAGAGGATATACTTCTTATTGAGGTATCGGATGAGCCGATAGATTACGCAGAGGAAGTAGGTCCCATCATCGTGCATTTCACAAAAGATGAAAATCCTGTACTCCTTGAAATTCTCGACGCTAGCGAGTTCTTAGCAGAGGCGACGAAGGTGGCAATGAGGCAGGGAGAGGGGGAAGTGGAGGTGTCTGTTTAGCCCCACCTCTCCAGCAGCTCAAAAACATCGGTAAACACAACTCTGCAATTTTCCACCTCATACTCCCTCCTCTCTCCCCTGTAAAAAATGACGAAGGCTTCTTCGGGAGAGTAGGTTCTGATAAAGGAAGCCAAGCTCCTGCTCATTGAAGGAGAGGAGGTTTTTACTTCCACGGGTACGGGATTTCCATCCACTTCCACAACAAAATCCACCTCGGCACCGCTTTTTGTACGCCAGTATTTAACCTCTAAGCCAGCCTTTCTGAGTTCCATGAGAATATAATTCTCAAAAATCTTCCCAGAAGGCTCGGTATAGTTCTTCCTGAGAACGGCATTTCTCAGCCCGGTATCGGTAAAATAGACCTTTGACCTTTTTGTGAGCTCCTTTGTTTTGTTCGTATAGAAGGGTGGAACTCTGGTTATGATGTAGCTCTTCTCCATGGCATTTAGATACTTCCTGAGAGTCTGGAAGGATATGTCCAGAGCCTTCATTACAGACTCATAGTTGAGCAGTGCTCCTGTGTTTGCCGCCAGATATTTTGTCAGCCTTTCAAGGGCGTCCATGTCCTCTATTGAGAAGCTTCTGGAAACATCCTTCAGGAGCATGGTTTCTATCAGGTCACGGAGAATTATCTGCTTGATTTCAGCGTCGTCGGTTAAAACTACTCTGGGATAGCCACCATAATTTATGTGCTCCCACACTGCTCGGCTCTTTATCCTATCGGTTAAAACCCTGATATCCTTTGCACGCAGGAACTCACGCAGAGAGAAGGGGTAAAGTCTTATTATTGACACCCTTCCCACTAGGTAGGAGAGCACATCTCTGCTGAGGAGAATTTCGGAGGAGGAAGTTACCCAGATTTTATGCCCCTTGTCTGCGAGATATTTCAGCTTTATGCCTGAATCTCTTCCGTACTGTACCTCGTCTATGCCCGTGATTGCATTTCCTTCTACATACTGCTTCTCAAATTTTTTTATGTCCTCATTGAAGATGTCCCTGGCATCGGGGTCGTCCAAAGCAACGTATCCGCTTTTTGGCACTTCTTCAAGCTTTTTCTTAAGGAGTGTGGTCTTGCCAGCCTGCCTCGCTCCAACCAGAGCCACTATGCTGTAAACCTCAGCTACCCTGTCAAAGGTCTCCTCCACATCTCTGGGCACATACATGAACCTAACTTTTCCTTAATCGTATTTAAGTTTTAGTACGACTAAAATTAAACTGAGGTTTAGTATTTGTACGTTAAGGTTGAAGACCTTCATGGGGGCAGGACATCCGGCTATATTTCCCTTAACTGCGTTTAAATTTTAGCAGGGTAAAAGTTAAACCGAGGTTGTGGATTTGTTTCCAATTTGTCAGGTGAGCTAAATTTTTATAGTTAAGAACTCTAAAAATATACAAAGAGAACGATATAATAATAACAGAGCATGCAAAATTGCGAGTAGAGTTCGGAGGTATATGAGCAGGGAGAGATATCCTCAGCTCTCTGAGAGAATGCGACGTAAGAACAAAGTGGTATGGGAAATACAGTTAATACTGATTGTGCTCCATGGAGAGGAAGAAGAGGGTAGCTCTGACGGTGCCGGCTATAGAGGAGAAGAGTCTATAAACAAATCCATAAATGGTATAATTTTACAATGGTAATTTTATTTTATGGTAATGGTGAATCTATGGAAACCACATCTGTTGACAGACTTGGAAGAGTGTACCTGCCCAAGAGCATTAGAGAGAAGGCAAACCTCAAGCCAAATACAATCCTAGAAATTGAGTTTTCGGATGATAAAATCATTCTTAAGAAGAAAAATAGTGTCGTAAGAGAGTCAAGGGGAATTTTTAAACTAAAGAAGTATCTAAAGGAGGATATCGACGAACTTATTGAGAAATATTCCTATGAGGAGGCATCTGAAGAAGTATGAAGTATGTTGATGTGAATGTTATTATCTACTGGCTTGTTGACCATCCGGAACACGGGGATGTGGCAACAAGGATTATGGAGAGGATAGAGAGCTCCGAGAAGGCTGTAACTTCCTCGCTTACCCCGTGGCTGGTGAGCGTTGTTCTGAGGAGAGAGGCTGAGAACTTTGATGAAAGGGTTTTGATGGAAAGGCTTGCGGAGATAAGAAATCTAAAAATCGCTTCCCTGAAAATGAGCACCTATCAGAGGGCTGTAGGGCTAATGTCCAGATATAAACTGGACTTTGAGGACAGTATTCATCTCGCCACCGCCTTAGAGTACAATGCAGGGGCAATATACTCCAACGACTCAGATTTTGACAGGTGCCCGCTTAAGAGGGTGTTTGAGTAAGCTTTTTGGTTTGTATTTCGAAGGCTCTCTCCCTTCCAGTTGAAAGAACAAAGGCTCTGCTGAAACTCTACGAGAAAAGGCTTGTTGACCTCTGCAGGGCAAAGGTGCTGAAGAGAAAGCACAAAAGGACGAAGCCAAAAAGGGAAACGAGAACCCACGGGAGAGAAAGAGGAGAGGAGTGTAGCCCTGACAGTACTAGGCATCAGGCAATAGAGTCCCGTGGTTTTGTATGGGTGAGAGTTCAGATATCATCTCTCCTTTTAAATGTTATTTTTCTTGTTGTAAAAAAAGAGGTGGAAATGAATATGTACAATACGGAGCTTATAGAGGTGTTAAAGAAAACCAATGAGAACCTGCGGGTGATTATAGAAATGCAGAAGATGATAGTAGATGAATTTCTTGAAAGAGCAAAACCAACAAAAGAGGAAATAGAGTCTTTCAGGGATGAAGACTTCATTTCACTTGAAGAGCTTAAGAGAGAATTGGAACAGGTAGATTAACTTGTTTACAATATTAATATCCAGAAAATCTGCAAAATTCATAAAGAAACTTGATAAGAAACTTCAAAGGAGAATCTTGGAAATATTGGAAGTTTTAAGATACAACCCAATTCCATTCAGAAAATATAAAGAAGCTCGAAGGATTTGATAACGCATATAGAATAAGAGTTGGCAAGATACGAATAACCTATGAAATAATAACAGAAGAAATGAAAATAAAGGTTAGATTTGTTGGATACCGGGAGAACACATATATCAAACATTATCGTGAAATACGAAATGCGATTGGTCAAGCGTCAGAATATAAAAAGAATTACCCAATAGTCCTGCTTGTATATCTTTTTTCTTACTTTCCACACATCACTTCCCCCTCCACTTCGCATTGGGAATATACCGCCTCGCCGCCTCCACTAGGGCATCCATCTCCTCGTCGGTGAACATCTCCAGCCTGCGAAGCTCTTCGCTCATCGCCAGGTGAGGCACAAACTTCTGGAGCACGTAGCGCTTCGCACCCTGCAAAGAGCGCGCTATAGCTTCGACCTCATCCTCGCCGTGCACACCCTTAATCACAGTGGTGCGGAACTCGTGGTCGATGCGGGAGGTTATTATAATGTCGATGCTCTCCTCTATGCGGCGAAGCTCGCCGTTTATATCCACGCCAGCCACGCGGGAATAATCCTTGGCGCGGAGAGGTGCCTTAACGTCCATGGCGATGTAGTCAACAAGCTTTTCTTTGATAAGCGAGCGCAGCATCTCTGGCTGCGAGCCGTTGGTATCCAGCTTCACCTCCAACCCAAGCTCCTTAATCGTGGCGCATAGCTGGGGTAAATCCTTGTGCAGCGTAGGCTCGCCGCCGGTGATGCAGACTCCGTCCAGGAAATCGCGGTTGCGCCGCCAGAAGCGAAGGAGATAGTCTAAGGGTACATCCTCAAAGCTCTCAGGGCTGAGTACCAGCTTGTGGTTGTGGCAGAAGCCACAGCGGAAGTTGCAGCTGGGGAGGAAGATAGTGGAGACTATCTTCCCGTCCCAGTCTACAAAGCTCGTCTCGAGCACGCCTTTAATCTGCATTTCTTCCTCCAAAAATAAAAAAGGGGGGTGGGTCAGTTATCACCCAACACCGCTGCGGCAAGCTCCTGCTCGCTGGGCACGGAGCCGCGCCATGCGGTGATCTCCTCATCCTCGCCGTCAACCACTACGATGCTCGGTGTCGCTAATACAGAGTGCATTCCTGCCTCGGCCATGCCCTCGACGCTCTCCACGTCGTAATACTCTACCTTAATGCCCTTCGCCTCCAGCTTTGCGGCGAGCTCCTTGGCAGCAGGGCAGCGCGGGCAGTTCTGCTTCCAGAAGAGCTTTATCCTGCGCTGCGTCGCCGTTGCAGGCACGCTTCCAATGGCGCCCAGAAAGCTTCGCTTGTTCCACTCTATAGCCTGCCTCCTGTCACGAAGCTCGGCTATCTTGCCTTTATTCCAGCTCCCCACCTTGGAGAAGAAGCCGGTCACGCGGGTTATATACTCCACGTGGTGGCTTCCGCAGTGGGGGCACGTGTTGCTTATTATGTCTTCTTCCATTTCTTTCACCTCCGTTTTTACCACAGCCCGCGATCTACCCGCCCACAGTCAAGGCATGACGAGAACTCGGGGGAGAAAGCTATCTGGTCGTTGGTGGTGTGCTTGAAGGTGCGCACTACGAACTTGGCTATTGCTTCAGGGTCAGGCTTCGCCTCGCCCAGCCAGATGTGGGTGAGGCTTCCCGCATGTATCATGGGATGGAACATCCCTTCCTTCTTAACCCGCTCTATTGGCGATATTGGTGCGGAGATGTTCAGGTATGTGGAGTTGGTGTAGTAGACTTCGCCGCGCTCTATGCTGCCCTTTACCACCTCTCGCGTCTCGCTGGGATAGTGCTCCAAGTCGAGCTTTGCCATGCGGTAGGCAGTGCTCTCAGCAGGTGTCTGCTCCAGCACAAAGCGCATGTCGTACTCCTCGCTCAGGCGCTCACTCTCCTTACTCATGTGGGCGATAACCTTCAAACCAAAGCGAAGGGCGTAGTTGCTCTCGTGCATCTCCTCGCCCAGATGGTACTGCACCAGCTCATTCAAGCCCAGCATCCCCATGAGGAAGGTGGCGCGGTGCAGGCGGTAGTAAGGCTCGCCGTCTTTATCCATGGCGAGCAAGCCCAGAGGACCGCGCTTGCCCAGGTTCAAGAGCCTGGTAATGAATCCCCGCTTTGCAACATGTGCATCTGCCGCTAGCTGCATGCGCTGGGAGAGAATCTCAAACAGCAGGTCGTCGTTACCCTTCGCCTCGTAGGCGATGCGAGGCAGATTTATTGTCACGTTCTGCATTGCAGAGTAGCGCATCTTCCAGGGCGTCTTCGCGTCGCGGAGGTCGTTCTCATCCAGCTTGAACGCAAGACGGCAGCACTCGCTTATCTTTGCGGTTTCGCCGCGGTCGAACACGTAGTAGCTGTTGCCCCGCTCAGAGGAAAGCTGGGCTATCTCGTACAGGAACTCCTCGTAGCCCTCGGTGCGGAAGAGGCGCTCAGTTATGTGAAGCTGGGGCTTTGGGAAGAAGAAAGGTCTGCCCATGCCGTCGCCCTGCATGTACACCTTTATCAGCGCCCTTGCGAAGCGCTGCGCCTCGGGCAGGTAATCTTCGTAGGTGTTGCCTGTGTACTTACCCTCAGGACCAATAGCTTCCACGTCGGCGAAGTGCTTTGGCACCTCCCAGTAGAGGTTGAGGTCGCTGAAGATACTCTGCCCTCCTCTGGCAACAGCCTGCTGGGCGAACTCAAAGACCAGCATCTGCGCTACCTGCTCCAACTCCTCATCTGACTTCCCCACGAAGTAGGGTGCCATGAAGAGGTTCACCGCATCCCAGCCTATTGCGCCCGCGAACACGCCCTGCAGGGCGGCTGAGAACTTTATGAGGTGGAGAACCAGCACCTCGGGATGCTTTGCTGGCTTTGAAATTGAAAGAGCGTTTGGCAGGCTGAGACCGAACTTCTTCACGTACTCGATACTATTACCTGAGCAGTAGGGGCGGTCTATAAACCCTAAGTCATGCAGGTGAATATCGCCCCGCTCATGGGCGAGCGCCACGTCGGGTGAGAACACCTTCAGCAAAGCGTACTGCTTCTTTATGCTCTCGGCTAAGCTCAGGTTGGTCGCCTCTGGCCCATGGGGCACGTTGGCATTTTCCTTGTTCTGCTTTGTTATGAGCTGCTCCACGTCGTAGATAGGCATACCAAGGCGGGTGTACTGCTTGCGCTGTTCCTCAAGCTTGAGCTTTATAAGCTCGGCGTTTACAATCTCTCGTATGAGCGGACCAGTGATAAACTCAATACCAGAGTCGCGGATAATCTTCTCAACCCTATCGGCGATTAGCTTAGCTGTGGCTTCATCTATTGTGGTTTCCCTGAGCAGAGACTTGACAATCCTGCTCTTATCCCATGTTATCACATCGCCCTCGCTGACCTTGACGAAGAGAGCGATGTCCGTTGAATCCTGCTGCATTTGCACATTCTGTCCCATCTCACTTCCCCCGAGTTTGAACTTCCGAACAAATTCGGATTACTTGTTAGCATTATTAATAATCTTCATACTATATAAACATTTTGATTTGGTATTTTAATGTATGTATCGCAAAAAGTAAGTAAAATTAACATAAGTTGAGCAAGAAGGTGTTGCCTCCACAAGCAGCGCTTAGGATTATTAACACGGTTACCCGCAAGACGAATCTTGCGGCGTGACGGAGTTACCCGTCTCGTGTAGAGCACGATAGGGTGACGGAACTACTCCCTCACCTTCGCAAGCGCAACGACTCGGTCGCCCTCCTCCAGCTTCATCAGCCTTACGCCCTGGGTATTCCTTCCCATCACAGATATCTCTTTCGCCTTGAGGCGGATAACCACACCTTTTGCACTTGTGAGCACCACCTCATCGCCGTCCAGAACGCTGAGCACGCCCACCACTAAACCATTGCGCACACTCGGTATAATGTTTATCACACCTTTGCCTCCCCGCCTCTGAAGCGGGTACTCCTCAATGGGAGTGCGCTTTCCATAGCCGTTTTCAGTAACCGCAAGTATGGTGGTGCCCTGCTTAACAACCTCTACTCCAACAACCTCGTCTTTCCTGCGCAGTGTTATTCCGGTAACCCCCTGAGCAGCACGTCCCATCGCCCTGACATCCTGCTCAGAGAAGCGTATAGCCTTGCCGTAGCGCGTTGCTAGGAGTATTTCCTTCCTGCCGTCAGTCAGTTCAACCTCCACAAGCTCATCGCCCTCTGCTAAGCTTATCGCAAGGATTCCGCCTCTGCGCGGGTTGCTGAAGGCGCTCAGCGGCGTCTTCTTAACCTTGCCCAGCTTTGTGGCGAAGAACACGTAGCGCTCCTCTGAGAAGTCGCGCACCGCCAGCGTGGCTGTTATCCTCTCGTTGGCGGCCTCCTCGATGAGGTTGACCATTGCCTTGCCCCTGGAATACCTGCCGGCGGTGGGTATCTCGTACACCTTGCGCCAGTACACCTTGCCGGTGTTCGAGAAAAAGAGCATGTAGTCGTGGGTTGAGGCTACGTATATATCTTTAACCTGGTCCTCTTTGGCTTCAACCCCAACTATCCCTCTGCCTCCGCGGCGCTGCTGGCGATAGGTGCTTACAGGCAGGCGCTTTATGTATCCGCCTTGGGTTATGGTGACGACCATTTCCTCCCTAGCGATTAAATCCTCTACGCTTATCTCACCTGCCTCTTCCACAATCTCAGTTCTGCGCTCATCCCCGTACTTCTGCTTAATCTCCAAAGTCTCCTTCTTCACCACCTGGAGAATCTTCTTCTCGCTTGCGAGAAGGCTGCGCAGATGCTCTATCTCCTTAAGCAGCTGGCGATACTCCTCCTCAATCTTCTCCCTCTCAAGTTTTGCCAGCTTCTGGAGGCGCATGTCGAGTATAGCCTGCGCCTGCATCTCTGTCAGCGAGAACTGCTCCATTAGCCTGGTCTTGGCTTCTGCAGCGCTGGGCGAGCCACGGATAAGCTTTATAATCGCGTCTATGTTTTTCAGCGCTATCCTGAGACCTTCCAGGATATGAGCCCGCTTCTCAGCCTTGTCCAGCTCAAAGCGCGTCCTTCTGGTTATCACCTGCTTTCTATGCTTTATAAACTCCAAAATGGTATCCCGCAGGTTAAGCACTCGAGGCTCGCCGTCCACTAGCACCAGATTGATTATGCCAAATGTGGTCTCAAGCTGGGTGTTCTTGTACAGCTGGTTGAGAATCACCTCAGGGGAGGCGCTCTGTTTTAGCTCAATAACAACACGCATGCCCTCGCGATCGCTCTCATCGCGAATGTCTGTAATGCCCTCTATCTTCTTATTTCTCACAAGGTCGGCGATGCTCTCTATGAGCTTCGCCTTGTTCACCATGTATGGTATTTCGGTGATAATAATCCGCTTTTTGCGTTTGTCCTCCTCTATGTGCGTCCTCCCTCTAAGCCTGATTGTGCCCCTCCCGGTGGTGTACGCCTGTATTATCCCCTTCTTGCCCAGGATGTAGGCACCCGTGGGGAAATCCGGCCCCTGGATAACCTCCATGAGCTCCTCCAGCGTCGCGTCAGGGTTGTCTATGAGCATTGCTATGGCGTCACACACCTCGCATAGATTGTGAGGTGGTATGTTGGTTGCCATGCCCACGGCGATGCCAGAGGAGCCGTTTACCAGAAGATTTGGAAGCTTCGCAGGCAGCACACTGGGCTCCTTTAGGGACTCATCGAAGTTGGGCACAAAATCGACGGTGTCCTTCTCTATATCGGCGAGCATCTCCTCAGCTATCTCCGCAAGTCTCGCCTCCGTATAGCGCATCGCCGCCGGGGCATCGCCGTCAACGCTTCCAAAGTTCCCCTGCCCGTCAATTAATGGATAGCGAAGGGAGAAATCCTGAACCATTCTCACAAGGGCATCATATACTGCAGCGTCACCATGAGGGTGGTACTTACCGAGAACCTCACCAACAATGCGCGCGCTCTTCTTATACGGGCGGTTATGAAACAAGCCAAGCTCGTACATCGCATATAGAATGCGGCGATGCACAGGCTTTAGCCCGTCGCGCACATCAGGAAGCGCTCTTCCCACGATTACGCTCATTGCGTAATCTATATAGGAGCGCTTCATCTCCTCCTCTATCGCCACCGGCAGAATCTTCTCCTTCGCTGCTGCCATCTAAAGTCCCGGTTAAGATTCGCTGTGAGGGTATAAAAAATTTGTCTATTTGTATCCCAACATCAGAGCTCAAACCCCGAGGAAGTAAATTATAGTTGGGAGGATGAGCACCCCCATACAGTGGGACCTTCTAACCCCAGAGAAGGCAGCGAGTATGCCTATTGCGGCACTGGTAATCGCCACCAGCATGCCATATATGCCTGTAAATAGGAAGATGCTCAGCCCCAGAAAGGCGAGCACAGCGAGGGAAAGTCTGGTGTAGTTTATTCTTCCTATCCTCTTTATTGCTGCCCTGGCGATAAGAAGCGTAGCTAAGGCGGCAAAGGAGGAGGCGAGCATTGCCACAGCCAGCATGAATGTGAAATCTGCCAGCTCCGCCTCGCCTATAAGCATAGCTGCCGCAACGCTGGCGCCGCTGCGTGGGTTGCCTATTAAATATAATGCCAGAAGGGCAAAGATGGCAGCGGCGGTATTAACGCCGCCGTGGGCTACGAGAAACTCCCTCTCGTTGCTTCGCCGGAAAAAGCTCTGCACAAGCAAAGCGCTCTGCGCACTGCCTATGCCGGGGAGCAGTCCAGCAAGCACGCCTCCCACGCCACCTGCGAGTACGCCGCGGGGGTAGTATCCCCTCTCGTGGGCAAGGCTCTGCGCTGGTGGTGTGCTGCGCAGGCGTAGGGAGGTTAGTATGGTGCTTATCCCGAAGAAGCCGGTGAGCGCAGGGAATAGGGCGTACTGCGGTGGGAGCAGAGGGTAGTTAAGGATGATGTATCCCAGCGCTCCGGAATAAAGCACAACGAGCATGGCGTAAAACCTCCTCCTTGGTCCCTGCTCCAGCCATAGCATATACGCGAGCACACCCGTAAGGAGCAGTGGAATGTGCTGCCTCACCATGGGATATACCTGAGGAAGAGCAAAATACAGGAAGGGTAGAGCCATGAAGCTGAAAAGCGTTGAGCCCAAGCCTCCGAGCACCGTCAGTCGAATCGCCTCGTAGCCTCGCCCCTGGTTTAGAAGGCGATGCCCGGGTAGCGTGGCAAGAACGTTGTCCTCCTGGGGTGCACCCAGTAAAATCGCCGGAACATAATTTACAAAGGAGTGCACAACGCTCAGGGCTACTATGAAGGCAAGCAGCGACCAGAGTCCAAAGCTCTCGAGAAGGAACGGAGATGCAGAAACAAGTATTACAACAACGTTATTCACATGCAACCCGGGCACTAAGCCTGTGATTATCCCGCATACACAGCCAAGAAAGGTGAACGCAGCTACCTCAAGCAGCGTACCTCATCCCCCTCCCGTGGCACCACCTCAAGCTCACCGCGATACTCCTCAACCCTGCCGATAACCTCAATGAGAGCGCCCTCTCTGAGGCAGCTTTTGTCCACGTCTTCAGCCACCCTCTTAAACAGGGGTACTGCCACCTCGCCAGTGCCATCGTGAATGCGCAGAAACACGTGCCCAGCTTCGTGGTTCTTAACCTTCATAACCTCTCCGGCAACCTTCACTGTAGCGCCAAGCTGGGCACTGGTAAGCTCACCAATGCTAACCTCTCTCGGCTGAGCGATGCTCGCGGCGAAGAAGAGCATTAGCAAGCCAGCTGTGGCTATAGCGAGAGATAGGCTAACCACCTCCCTGTCGCGCATTCGCGAGTACCTCCAGGATCTCAACCACACGATTGCCTCGGAGGTTAAAAAAACTTTCCTCTACCCTGAGCTTTACCAGGTCTCCCTCCCTGGCATTCACTTCATTGGGCAGGAAGTGCACTCCAGGCTTAACACCTGCGCGTATATCGTAGTTCACCTTAACCCTTGCGATGCTCCCCCCTTTAATCACCCTGCCGAAGGTGTAGTCACGAGCATAGCGACGCTTAAAGTAGGTGGAGAAGGCAGCCACGGCGACCAGCGAGGCAATGAGAAAGTGGATGTACGGGTAGCGCCACGCCACCTGGGGCACAATCACCTTAAATAGTAGGAGAAGAATTGTGATTGAAAAGTAGGCGAGAAAGAAGTCCCTGTAGGGGGGGTAATCCTCAGAGAAGTATTCCCTAATCTGACCAAAGGTGAGGCTGAGGGATATTAACCCAAAGATTACAAGCAGAGGAAGAGCAGTTTTTGAGCTGATGAAGTTGAATATAAGCAGCACCGCGAGTATAAAGAAGAGGAAGGTGAAAAGCTGTGTCTTTAGTATGACATAGTCCTGAAACTCCACACCTCTTTTTTCAAAGAGAGGGTAGATTCTCCGGGCGTCCACCTCACCCAAGTATGTGCGCAGCTTTCTCAGGAGGATGATGAGCTTTATAAGAAAACCAAGGGCATGGTAGTACACTTTACCAGCGGCTCTGAATGTAGCCTCTCCAATCCGTTCCACCAGGTCCATACTCTCGCCTCACTCAAAGGTACAGGTTGCTGTAAATGAGTAATGGCTGGTATTTACCCTTGAAAGTATGCTATTATCAGACCATCTTCCGTTAAATGCATAATAGATGTATTGCAAGGCTTGATTAATGATTGTTCCGCAAAGACTCTGCCCGTATGTGCTGTTGTCTGCTATGTAATCGGGGGCGTAAACAGATATATTAAACCTGTACCACACCAAGCCGTTGTAATTACCTACCTTTACCATCTCCACCTTGGTAATTTTCACCACTCCGGGGGGTAATTCCTTGTCATTCAGAGGTTTATACCCCATACCGCGCATGCCTACTGCGAAAGTGGCACCATCCCTGGCAGCGGCGTGGGCTTTGCTCAGCTCATTCGCCCTCGTAATGTATGGAAACACTGCCACCACCATTACCACTATCGCCCCTATTAGGATAATAAACTCAATGGATACCTGCCCACTGCAGTTTTTTAAAATCTTCATATCCTCAGCTCACAGTAGTTATATGTGCAGCATCCGCATAAATTAATATGTTTGTGCCGTTATTGCGCACCGTAAGCTCCGGATACTCAGCGGTCGGGTCTCTGCGCACCACGTTGTTTGGTATAATCGGAACCTCCACGCTCCATATTCCGCCTCCGGTTTTTGTGGTGTTTCTTTTTATTACAATCTCTCTGGCGGTGTTGTTTATGGTTATTGGAAGCTCTACCCCCAGCCCATACATTTTCTCCACCTCTCCAAGCCTTGTGAAGTTCACCTGCTCTGGGGAGAGGTAAACCTGAAATCCCTCGCCATTTGCGTAGGCGTTGTTTATCGCCCCTGCAATCAGCGTGCCTATCATCTTGGCTTCGCCTGCCTCGCCCAGCTCCCTCGCCATGTTGAACCTTTCAAAGTGGATATTCACAAAGCTAACAATCACCAGTATCGCCATGCCCATCATCAGGGCGACCTCTATCGAGATTTGAGCTCTCATGCTAATCCCTTGAGAAAGTTATGTTTTTGTAGGTGATATTAAAGCTGTACCATGCCCCATAGCGTTCAACTATATCAGCCCTGCTGCCATTGGCGGCGGTTAGTACCCAACCCGTGCCGTAGAGGTCTACGGTGAAATTATAAGTATCGTTCTGCACAACGCTCCCATCACTTCGCCTCCTAAGCTGCGTGAGATATACCACCAGGGCGCCTCCGTCCGTAGAAGTGGTTATCCTGGTTGTTTTTTCTATTAATGGTTTGCCGCTCGCATCTTTACCTCTGGAGGTGTAGCCGGAAATATACAGCCTGAGGGTTCGCCTCTCATACTCATTGGTTACGCTGTTCGCCGCTGCAACGAGTTCCTCAACAGCGTAGCGGGCATCGCCTGCGTGCTGCACATCTCTCGCAGCCCGTCCAGAGTACATCGCTAAGGGAACTGAGACAGTAAGGATAATTAGGAGTATTGCGCCAATTATTATCAGCGCCTCAACTGTTATCTGCGCCTTTCCACTCATTTTCCACCTCACGGGGCGAGAATTATACTTATGGAGTTGCCATTCCTTGTGATATATAAATGTGAATCTCCACCTGCGGTGTTTTTATTTTCAACTCTTACCTCAAAGCTTCCTTTACCATCACCATTAAAGTAGGTGTAATTAAAGTTGTCTGCGATTATGCCTGTGATGTTTCTTCCGAGCCCGCCAAAATGACTCGGCGGGCTAAAGATACTATTAGAATATGCAAGCTCTGCTGCTATGCGTTCTCTGCTCTCCCATTCCATCCAGTAGCTTATTGAGGCATGGGTAACAGGGTCGCCTGTGGCGAGGGCCCAGCGCTTGGAATTGGATGTTACAGTAACTGTGCGCACCGCCCCTGGCCCCTGAGCAAGAACCGCATTAATTGCCGAGGATATCTTCTCCAGGTTGTTACGCATTTCTAGCACCCGCGCTGTGTCTCTCCCCGCCTCAGAAGCTTTAAAACCCATGGGTATGCTCACACCCACAAGAATAAGGATGAAGAATGATATAATGAGGATTGTCTCAAGGGTTATCTGCGCTTTATTTCTCATAACCTCACCATTCTGCTTAAATCCCCAAATACCAGGGCTAAGAGCAACCCAAGGAATATCGCCGGGGCGAAAGGCATCCTCGCTTTAATTTTTATCCTGTCATCGAGTTTACCCTCGCTAACCAGCCTGCGTAGCGAGGCGATCTGCTGTTCTGTAAGCCCGGCTGCCGTTGTTCCGACGATAAGCGTGCCCCTCTTCATGGTTCCGGGGTTCGCATACTCCTTTATTTTTTCAAGGATGCTTTTTTCCTCTCTAATAATTTCGCCGTTGCGGATATAAATCTCTTCCGCAGGTATTGCGCCCTCCTCCAGTGTGGAGATTTTAACCTCTTCCTTAAGTGAAGCCCTAAGGATTTTGAGGCTGTTCCAGAAGAGAGCAAAGAGGAGGAGCACGCCCGCGATTATAAGGTAGTACCTGATTATGACAAAAGGTTCAGCGCTGCCGGTGGCAATCGCCAGGAGCAGTGCCAAGGAGGTTGCAGCAACCTTGTACGCCTCCTTCTTTAACAGAAAAATAAGCACTATGAAACCAAGCGCAGCTATGCCTTTGCCCAGAAGCATGCCAAATGAAAATGCTCCTGCGATGTAGAAAGCATTTTTGAGCTTCTGCCAGGGTTTAAGCAGGGGCTCAAAAAATTCCCGCAATTTCACCTTTTTTATGGATATTAAGAAGGCATAGATGTAGAGGAAGGGAAAAATCGCCACGAAGGTGTTTATAAATACACTTAGCGGAAAAGGGTACCACGCCAAGCTCGGGGAGAAGTAACTCCTGAGAACCTCGGGATACCTGG
>MTME02000002.1 GCA_002011115.2 Candidatus Pyrohabitans sp. JdFR-17 | reverse complement strand
TCTCTCTTAGCGCAAGCTGCACATGTGCCTCGCGTATCCCCAAGCCGGCGAAGAGTTCCTGGAAGAGGTGCTCAAAGCTCTCGCCGGCGAGCTGAACTCTGCGGGAGAGCTTCTCCCAGTTTCGCTGGAATATGCCGAAAAACCACAGCTCAATCTCCTCCTCAAGGAAGTGCACGTCTTTGCATGGGTCATGCCCCCCTGGCTTTAGCGGATTTCCCTCCTCGTCCGTCGCACCGCAGGCGTCGACGACATGGATAAGCGCCCCCGCCTGACGCAGGTCGTCCAGAAACTTATTTCCTAGGCCACGACCCTCGTGCGCCTTTGGTACCAAGCCCGCGACGTCTATCATCTCAACCGGAACGAAACGGTAGCCTCCCATAGTGAGAGAGTTGCGCGGGTTTGGCGTAACTCCAAGCTCCACAGCGGGCTCGGGAACGCGCACGAAGGCTACCGCCTTATTCGCCTCTACTGTGGTGAAGGGATAGTTGGCTATTTCCGCCTTACTCAGCGTGGCGGCACTGAAGAAGGTGCTTTTGCCAACATTTGGCTTGCCCACAACACCAATTTCCATGCCCAAAGGTATGCGCTCTTTGTATTTAATACCTGCCGTCACCCGCAACTGTATTGCGGGTAACCTTTATTTAAGCAGCGAATCAACTTTTAGTCAATGAAATTCATAATCCTCTTCCTCCTGCTCATACCCGTAGCTGCCGCTCAAGAATACCACTTCAGAGACTACACTATATCGATTGCGCCTGATTACCAGGGCAACGCCGTAGAGGAGGTTTCCTTCACCGTTGTAAATCTAAAGGGCAACATTTCGGCGGTGGAGTATGCGATTGCTGCGATGCCTTCGCAGGTGAGGGTGTACGACGACGAGGGCGAACTTGAAGTTTTTATTGAAGACAGCACCCTCGTGGTGCCCCTGCGTAAGAAGCTCCAAGCGGGCGAAAGCCAGAGGCTGCGATTTGTATTTACCCTGCCTGAGGTAGTCTCCAGCTACCGCGGAGATAACATACTCACCATGAGCTACGTGCCTGAGGTGAGGGTGGTTAACTTCACCTTCATGGTGAAGCTCCCCAAGGGCAGCATTCTCGTGTCTGAGCAGCGTGGCGCTGGCGAGGCGATAGCCGCAGTTTATCCAACACCTGAGCGCATCCTCACCGATGGGGAGCACATAATAGTGAGGTGGAAGAAGTGGGAGCTCTTGCCTCGCGAGAGCTTTAGGATTTTTGTAATGTACACCACAGTTGAGCAGGAGAAGCGCTCAGGCTATGCCCTTGCGCTGGTAGGACTTGCCTTGGGAGCGGCGCTTACGTATGCATACTTCGCTTACCAGAAAAAGAAACAGGGGGTAGAGCAGAGCAAAGTGGTTAAACTCGTCCTCAGAGAGGATGAGCAGAAGATATACGACCTCCTGGCGGAGAAGGGAGAGATACTGCAGGAAGAGATTGTCAAGCAGACCGGCTTTTCCAAGGCGAAAGTGAGCAAGCTGGTGCGAAACCTGGAGGAGAAGGGTATAATAAAAAAGGAGCCCTACCGCAAGACAAACAGGTTGATTCTAAAAAAAGAGTTTGGAGGGAAGGGGTAGGCACAAATTATCTACCCCAGCCTCCAATGGCACTCTCAGCGCCTTCCACCTCGATTTCCACTTCAACCCCGGGTTTCTGTTCCTCCTCGTGCTCCTCTTCTACCTCCTTTTCTTCCTCTTTTTCAACCTCCATTTTCACCTCGGATTCAGGCGTCTCCTCTTCCTTTTCCACTTCGACTTCTGTCCTCATCCTGGTTTTTGGCTTTTCCTTTTCCACCTCAAGCTCCAGAAGCTGGGATACTTCGTTTGGTGTAAGCCCTGTAAGGTTCGCTATATTCGCCACTATCTCATCTCTTTGCGTTGTGTTCAGCGTTAGCTTGTACTCTGCGCCGGGGAGTTCCACCTCAACCTCGGTTTCGCTACCCTTTACCTCTGCCTTTATCTTGCCCTCTTCATCATGCCCATCCTTCTGCTTTCCTGCTTTTGCGCGCTCCTCTTTTGGAATTTTGGACTCAAACTCTATCTTCACGCCTTTCTTGCCCACCTTTATCTCCAGCTCACCGGCGTTGGTCTCGAACTCCATCTTTATCTTCTCATGCCCTCTCCGCGAAACGTTGAGCGCGTGCTCAATCGCGGGCTTCGCCTCAGGAGGTACAAGCTGATAAACCCACTGAAGCACCTCCTGGTGCTTTGCTGTAGCCTCGACGGCTTTTATCTTGATCTCCGTTACATTCTTGCCCTTTTTCTCTGCCTCTTCAATCTCTTTTTCCACCTCTTCAATTTCTTTCTTGTATTCATCACTCAGTTTTACTATTACCTTGCTCTTATTCTTCTTCTGCATCAGTTTAATTTCCGCAAGGCGCTCCTCTGCATGCTTCAGGCGCACCTTTACTTTTGCCTCTTCGCTCAAGGCGAGGGCAAGCTCAAGCTTCTCAAATAGTCTGTCGAAGAAGTACAGGAAGGAGTCAGGGGCTATGCCAGCCTTTTCCTCGCTCACTGTGTCGTTTGTTGTATCGTTTGTGATATTTTCCTGTGCAAGAGCGCTGGTCGGTATCAAAAACATGAGTACCATCCAGAGCATTACCAACCGTCTCATTCTGTTCACCTCCATGGTTTATATTTGGGCGTCAGGGGATTTAAAATATCCTTAAAAATCGTTTATAGGTGGTAGATAAAACCCCACGAAACCCATGTTATTCCGCAATAAACGCAAGAATTTTGTTTATTTCGGTTTTTTGGTTATCTAACCACAAGCACAGGGCATGGAGCATGCTTAACCACCTGCTCGGAGACGCTGCCCATGAGGAGCTTTTTTAAGCCGGTCTTGCCCAGACTTCCCATCACCAGAAGCTCATACCTCCCGAGCCTTGCCTCCTCAACTATTGCTTCGCCAACATCGCGTGAAATGAGCACCTTTTTTTCCAGTTCCACACCCCTCTCAGCGGCAGCCTTCTCAAGTTGGTGGAATATGACCTTAGCTGCCCTCGCCTTCTCAGCGTCCACCTCCTCTGGCGATAGCCTCTTTGGAGGCTCGAGTTTTAAAACATGGAGCGCCGTCAGTCTTGCCCCAAGCTTCTCAGCTAAGTATAGGGCATACTCTCCGGCAAGCTCTGAGAAGGCAGAGCCGTCCGTGGCGAGGAGTATCCTGGATATCATTGCAAAGCCTCACAGCAGGTATGTATACTCACGTTTATAGGCGAAGGGCTTAAACATTTCCCCCCTTCCGGAGTAAAATCTGCGGAAGAACTCCAGCCAGTGCAGACGCAGCGAATGAATGAAGACTATGAATGTGCTTGAAGCGAGGATAAACGCAGCGCCAAGGGCAAAGATGAGGGGAGCGATTACTATACCGATGACGCCGTTCTGTATGCTCTCCACCACCTTCACCAGAAGCCTAGCCATGGTTACGTGAATCACCGCCAGCGCACCGACTCTTGCATATGATATTACGTTAGCTGTAAGTGCGATGAGCTCCTCTATTGCCTCCAAGCCCTTATCCTTCGCGAGCAGGGCTAGGCCTGCGATGAGGATTGAGAGAGAGAGGATTTTTAAGCCTGGCAGGATGAGGTAAAGCCCCGAGCCCCATAGGATGAGTAGCAGCGAGAGGGAGTAGAGCACATCCTTCATGGAGACTATTCTCGAGATAAGGCTCATGGAGATGTGGGTAAATCCCAGAAGGAAGGAGATGGCAAGCAAAAGTTGGAGATTTTGCATGTAGCTTGCCAAGAGAGGCTTGATTTTCAGGAGTCCGCCGAAGAATTCACCTGTAAGCAAGCCGAAGAACACCGAAGCTGTGCCGGCATAAAAAACTATGAGGTTTATGTCCTTTACCACGCGCTCGCGGTGGGTGGTGAGGAGATAGAGCAGCAAACTTAAGATGCTGAGGACTAAGCCATAGCCAACGTCTGCGAACATCATTCCGAACATCGCGGTGAAAGTTATCGCGAGAATAGGCGTGGGATCTATGCCGTTGTACTCTGGCAAACCATAGGTGGTGGTGAGCACCTCGTAAGGTTTTATTATCCGGGGATTTTCCAGTAGAATGGGCGGAGAATCGTCTTTCGCCGGGCGATAGAACTCCAGAATTGCAAGTCCTCCTGCAGCTTCTTCAATGACGCTACGTACGCGCTCCCTGTGTTTTTCAGGCACCCAGCCAGCGAAGAGTATAACGCTGCGCGAACGTCCGAATTTTTCCAGAGCCTCTGCTCTAATCTTGAGGTTCTCCAGCCCCTCCTTCAGGGCGAGAAGATGCGGGTAGCTCCTCTTTTTAAAGAGGGTAAGCTCAGCCTCAACCTCGCGCAGGTGTTTCGCGTTTACTTCCTTTTCCCGCAATAGCTTTTCGTATTTCTTTTTTAGCTCACTCCCGTCGGGCAGTGCCTCTATGTCGATTGCCTCCCTCTCTACTCTGCCCATCTCCTCCTCCATCTCTCTTAGCTTGCGGTGAATCGCTGAGAGCCTCTCACAGTATGCAAGGTACTCGCCCTCCACCCGGTTTACCTCTTCCTCTATCTCCTCTAAGTTAGCTATCCTCTCGACTATCTCCACCGGCACAGCCTTTGGGCCAATGAGCCTTTCAAGAAAGTCTGCCCCTGCCTCAGGCTTTAAATCAGAGAGCAACCCGGAAATCTTCTCCTCGAGGGCGAGAATCTCCTTCTTTCTGGTATCAACCGGCTTCAGAAAGCGGAAGTGTTCCTTTACGTCAAAGAACTGCACGCACGCGATGCGCTGAAGCTGCTCCACCACCTGCTCGAGGGTGGACTCGTGGGCGATGCAGAAAAGTTTAAGCATACGCGCAGGTTTGAACATCCTGATTATATATACGCGGGAGTACTATAAAACAGTAGGGAGCGCAGAACATGGACGTGGAGAGGTACAAAGCTGGCGAGAGAGCTTCGCTGGTTGGAATCTTTGGAAACCTCGCCCTTGCGGTGATGAAGTTCGTGGCGGGGGTATATTCCGGGAGTGCGGCGCTTATCGCGGATGCCCTGGACTCCTTTTCGGATGTGCTCTCCTCCCTTATAACCTGGATAGGGATTAAAATAAGCTATAAACCCGCGGACGAGACTCATCCTTACGGTCACTACGATGCCGAGGCCATAGCTGGGCTTATCGTCTCTATAATGCTCGCGCTGCTCGCGTATGAGTTTGCGAGACACGTTATAGCACGCCTTTTCTATGCCCCTGAGCAGGTGAAGCTCGTTGCCCTGCTTGCGGTTGGAGTTAACCTCTTAGGTAAAGCGCTTCTTGCCAGATACACCGGGGAGATTGCCCGGAGGATAAACAGCCCCGCCCTCGCTGCAAGCGCAGCCAACCTTCGGGGAGACATCTACACCTCCCTGGCGATTCTCGCGGGCATTGGAGCGAGTCGGCTGGGCTTCTATGCCCTTGATCCCATTATTGCTCTGATTATAACTCTTCTCATTTTCAAGATAGCTGTGGAAATAGGCTGGCGGAACATTCTGCACCTTATGGGTACAGTGCCCTCGCCTGAGATGGTGGAGGAGATTAAAAGGCTAGCCAGGGAGGTGGAAGGCGTCATTGATGTGCACCGCGTAAGAGTGCACGCGATGGGTGCATACAACAAGGTGGATCTCCACGTATGCGTGGATGAGAATATGCCACTTAAAAAGGCTCATGAGATAGCCCATGAGGTTCAGGTGAAGATAACAGATAACATGCCGGAAGTTGCTTCTGCACTGGTGCACGTTGAGCCCTTCGATGAGCACCATCGCAGGGTGCATTTTAACAACAAAGATTAGCCTACCTGGTCACCTGAGCTATGGAGAGGTTTCTCTCCGCATCAACCCAGTCGCTTATTACCTGGGCGAAATTTTTGAGGGAGTCGCGGAGGGTGAATATTGTCAGCGCACCTACAAGAACCCCTCCCACGAGAAGGATGAACTCCAAGCTGACCTGTGCCTTTTCGTTCACGAGCAGAGCTTTTTTCATTATATCTAAATATATTGCATGGGGGAATATAAAGCTTATTGAGACAGCTTTATGGTTATTGTTTTTATTATTTAGAGATTAGGTGGATAAATGTTGTATAGTGAAATAGATTTCCATATAGCACCACACCCTCACCACACCGTAAAATTTATATATTCGTTGTGCATCAAGAAATGAATGCCCTTGGAGTGTTAGGAACTGCTTTTTCTTCTAATCTCCAAGGGCCCCCCTCCCCAACACCTCCCTCCCCCCTTTTTATTATACTAAATGTCGACTGGCATGCCTTTTTATATCAGCACTCTTAATTTTTTACTGGTGGTCTGATGCTCAGAGAAGGCAGGCTTGGAGAAGGCGTCGACGCAGAGTTTGCCCGTTACACCTCTTCGCTAGCTTTTGACGTGAACATCCTGGAGTACGACATTCTCGGAAGCATGGCGCATGCAATAATGCTTGGAAAAAGGGGGATTATTAGAGAGGAGGAGATGAGGAGCATCCTCCGCGGACTGCTCAATATCTACAGGAGCAAAAACCTGAAGCTAGAGCACGAGCTGGAAGATGTGCACATCGCCGTTGAGGCAAGGCTCTTTGAAGAGGTTGGCGAGGCCGCGGGAAAGCTCCACACTGCTCGCTCTCGAAATGATCAGGTTGCCCTTGACCTACGCATGCTCGCCCGCGATAGAATAAACCGCATCTCTCGCGCGCTTCTCACCTTAGAGGAAGTCCTGCTCAAGATTGCGGAGGACAACAAGCATGCTCTAATGCCGGGGTACACCCACCTCCAGCGCGCTCAACCAGCGACGCTGGCGCACCATATGCTTGCCCACTTCTGGACATTCCTCCGCGACCTGGAGAGGCTGCAGGACGCCTATGCGAGGGTGAACCTCAGTCCCCTTGGGGCATGCGCCCTCGCAGGTACAAGCTTTGCGATAGACCGCGAGGAAGTAGCGCGCCTGCTGGGCTTTGGCGGCATAGTGGAGAACTCTCAGGATGCTGTAGCCTCGCGTGACTTTCTTCTCGAGCCAATGGCAGCGCTCGCTTTGCTGGGGGTCAACCTGAGCCGCCTTGCTGAGGAGCTTATCCTGTGGAGCACCGCTGAGTTCGGCTTTGTCGAGCTCAGCGACGAGCTTTCTTCTACGTCAAGCATAATGCCCCAGAAGAAGAATCCCGATGCACTCGAGATAATGCGCGCTCGCAGTGCGCGAGCGGTAGGGAACCTTACCTCCGCTTTGGCTCTTGTCAAGGCTCTGCCCTTAGCGTACAATCGTGACCTTCAGGAGCTTTCTCCCATTGCTTTGGACTCCTTTGAGATTATCGAAGCTTCGGTTTCAATGCTCACCAAGATTTTAAGCAGCGCAGAGTTTAAGCCCCACAAAATGCGCGCCGCTTGCGATGACTTTCTCACAGCGACTGAGCTTGCGGACTATCTTGTTAGGGAGAAGGGCTTAGCCTTCAGAACCGCCCATCGCATAGTAGGCAGATTAGTAGCCAAGGCTGTTAAGGCGGGCGTTTCCCCACAAGAGGTAACCCCTGAGATGCTGGACGACGCAGCTCAGGAGGTAATAGGCGAACCCCTCAGGCTGAGCAGCGCAGAGCTGGAGCGCTGCCTCTCACCGGAGAAGAGTATTGCCGAAAAGCACTCCAAGGGCTCACCATCTCCTGAGGCGGTCGATACCTCGATACGCAGAGGCAGGGTGAAGCTGGCTGAACTCAGGGCTAAGCTCGAAGAGCGGGAGCGGAAGGTTAAAGAAGCTTTTGAGTCCCTCTTGAGAGAGGTAGAGAAACTGGCGGGGTAGTGGTTATGTACAGGGGCGAAGCTGCAAAAGTACTGGGCGAGGCTAAGGTTGGTGACAGGATACGCGTTCTCAAGGGTGAGCGAAGCTATGAGGGCGTGCTCATGCCCAGAAGTGAGCTGGGTGACGATAAACATGTGGTTATAAAGCTGGACAACGGTTACAACATAGGCATAGAGGTTACAGGAGCGAGAATAGAAAGGCTAGCCCAGGCGGAGGTTGCGAAGGGCGTCTCCTTCCCCGAGCCAGAGTTTTCTCCTGAGAAGCCGGAAATAACCATCCTGGGCACAGGTGGAACCATAGCCTCGAAGATAGACTACGCCACGGGAGCGGTGCATCCTTCTTTCAGTACCGCTGAGATTATAAATGCCGTACCGGAGCTTGCTCAGGTGGCGAGGGTTAGGACGAAGCTTCTGTTCAACATCCTCAGCGAGAACATGACGCCGGAGCACTGGAAAAAGATCGCAAGAGAAGTTGCCAAGGAGCTCAACGGCGGCGCTTATGGCACGGTCGTGGCTCACGGTACAGATACCATGAGCTTTACCGCTGCCGCTCTCGCATTTATGCTGAAAAATCTCACAAAGCCGGTGGTCTTTGTCGGTTCGCAGCGCTCCAGCGACAGGCCGAGTAGCGATGCAGCGCTCAACCTAATCGCCGCCGCAAAGGTAGCGACGAGTGACCTTGCCGAAGTGGTGGTAGTTATGCATTCTACCACCCAGGACACCGCATGTGCAATACACAGGGCGACTAAGGTCAGGAAGATGCACTCCTCGCGGAGAGATGCCTTCAAGAGCATAAACGCCCTGCCATTAGGTGAGGTGGACGAGGAGGTCAGGCTCTTCGGAAACTATAAAAAGCGAAGCGAGGGTGAGGTCTATGCAGACTCCCGCCTCGAAGAGAGGGTTGCCCTTTTCAAGGTCTATCCCGGCGTTAGTCCGGAGCTTCTGGAGTACTGCGTGGACAGGTATCGCGGCATTGTTTTCGAGGGCACGGGCTTGGGGCATGTGCCCGAGAGCTTGCTGCCAGCGATAGAGCGAGCACGCGAGGAGGGCGTGGCGATGGTCATGACCACCTCCACGCTCTACGGCAGGGTGGACATGAAGGTCTACTCGACCGGGAGGAGGCTTCTGAACCTCGGCGTAATTCCGGGTGAGGACATGTTGCCAGAGGTGGCATACGTCAAGCTCATGCACGTTTTGGGGGTAACGCAGAACTACGAGGAGGTTCGCTCGCTGATGCTGCGCAACCTCGCTGGCGAAATAACTGAGCGCACCCTGGCGAATGCATTCTACTGAGGTGGAGCTATGGAAGGGCTACGCGTGGGCTTTGAGATACACCAGCAGCTTGCAACGCGCAAGCTGTTCTGCAACTGTGAGAGCGAGCTGAGCGAGGAGGAGCCTGAGCTTAAGATTATCCGCCGTCTTAGGCCGACGCAGAGCGAGCTGGGCGAAATTGACCGCGCCGCACTGCAGGAGTACCTGAAGGGGAAGTACTACGAGTACGAAGTTCCAGAGGAGGTCTCATGCTTAGTGGAGATGGACGAGGAGCCGCCCCACAACGTTAACCGCGAGGCTGTGAAGACCGCGCTTCAGGTGGCGCTGCTCCTCAACGCTCAGCCAGTGGATGAAATTCACTTCATGCGCAAGATTGTTATCGACGGGAGCAACACCTCGGGTTTTCAGCGCACCGCGATTATAGCCATGGACGGCTACATCGAGACCTCTCAGGGAAAGGTGCGCATACCCACGATATGCCTGGAAGAGGAGGCTGCGCGTAAGATACGCGAGGAAGGAAGCAAGACTGTCTACCGCCTTGACCGCCTGGGCATACCTCTGATAGAGATAAGCACCTCTCCGGATATAACCTCGCCAGAGGAGGCGCGCGAGGTTGCCCTTAAGATAGGTGAAATCCTGCGCGCCACAGGGAAAGTAAAACGCGGAATAGGCACTATACGCCAAGATATAAACGTCTCTATCGCAGGCGGCGCGAGGGTTGAGATCAAGGGCGTGCAGGAGCTTAACCTGATACCCAAGATTATTGAAAAGGAGGCGGAGAGGCAGAGGAAGCTCATAGATATTGCGCAGGAGCTGAAGAGGCGCGGTGTTAAAGAAGCCCAGCTTGAGCTTTCTCCCGTGGACGTCTCGGAAATCTTCGCCTCCACGCAGTCAAAGCTTGTGTCGAGGGCGCTCAGCAAAGGAGGCGTCGCCCTCGCGATAAAGCTGCCCGGGTTTAAGGGTTTGATAGGCGGTGCGAAGGATGAGCCCCGCTTGGGGAGTGAGCTCGCTCAGTATGCTCGCGTGAAGGCGGGCGTAGGGGGAATCTTCCATTCAGATGAACTCCCGGGCTACGGCATCTCCGCCAGCGAGGTTGAGGCTATTGCAGAGAAGCTGAGCTTGGCCAACAACGACGCCTTTGTGCTCGTGGCTGAGGCTCGCGAAAAGGCGCTTAAAGCAATAGAGGCAGTGGTTGAGCGCGCACGCTACGCGTTGAAAGGCGTGCCCGAGGAAACCCGCGTGGCGCAGAGCGATGCAAGCACGCGCTACATGCGCCCCTTACCTGGAGCGGCGAGGATGTACCCCGAGACGGACCTTGCACCTTTTGTTGTTGAGGATAGGCTAATTGCCGAGCTTCGCGCTTCCCTGCCCGAGCTGTACGAGGAGAAGATTGCAAGGTTTGTGAAGCAGTACAACCTCAGCAAAGAGCTGGCGGCGCAGGTGGTGAGAAGCCCGCATGCGGAGCTATTCGAGGAGCTTGTCGCCATAGCCGCGAAGCCTCGCCTTGTTGCGACGACGCTCATAGCGACGCTTCGCGAGCTTAAGCGCGAGGGTTATGAGGTTGACAGGATACGCGAGGATAGCTTCAGAGAGCTTTTCTCAGCCATCGCTGAGGGAAAGCTTGCGAAGGAGGCTATTCCAGAAGTGCTGATGGCGCTGAGCTCTTCGCCCGAGCGGAGCGTGGCAGAGGTTATGCAAAAGCTCGGCTTGGAGGGCTTTTCAGAGGAGGAGGTGCGCAAACTCGCGCGTAAGGTGATAGAGGAGAGGGCAGACTTTGTGAGGGAGCGCGGCGAGGGAGCAGCGAAGCCTCTGATGGGCGTGCTCATGAAGGAGCTGCGCGGGCGCGTGGAAGGCAGGGTTGTGATGAAAATCCTCGAGGAAGAGCTCAGGAGTTATCTGAAAACATGATTTCCAAGGCTAAAGTAAAGCGCAGGCTTAAAAGGCTGCTCGCAGTGAGAAGCGAGAGCGGCAACGAGGGCGAGGTGAGGGAGCTTCTCAGAGGGTGGCTTGAGGAGGCTGGGCTGGAAACGCGGGTTGATAGAGAGGGGAACCTCATCGCAACGAGGCGCAGCGAAGGTGAACGGGTGGTGCTCAATGGGCACCTCGACACTGTGCCGGGGTACTATGGCGTAACCGAGGAAGGCGACCTGCTCTGTGCAAGAGGCGCTGTGGACATGAAGGCTGGCTTGGCTGGCATAGTGGAAGCCCTCTGTGCACTCCGCGATGAGGAGCTTAAATACGCGGTTGAGGTGCACTTCGTGGTCAATGAAGAAGCTGCCCAACCTTCTGGCTCGGCTAAGCTTGCGAAGCGCTGTAAGGCGAGCTTTGCGATAGTTGCTGAGCCCACGTCGCTTGAGCTCTACCTGGGGCAGCGCGGGAGGGTTACCGTAAGCATAGCAGTGCGAGGTAAAGCGGCGCATGCGAGCAAAGCAGAGAAGGGGATAAATGCAATTTACAAAGCGATAGACGCCATAGAGAGGCTCCGCCTTTTGCCCCTAGCTGAGCACCCTGTGGTGGGAAGAGCAAGCCTCGAAGTAACTGCGATAAGCGCAGGCATAGCCTCGAACGTCATACCCGAGGTGTGCACTTTCACCGTGGACAGACGCCTGACGCTGGGGGAAACGCCCGAGCATGTGATGAAGCAGGTGCACGTGGCGCTGGCAGGCCTGGACTACGAGGCAAAGCTTGCGAATGGCGACGCATACTCGAAGCCCTTCTTGGTGGACAAAGAAGAGCCCTTCGTTAAAGAGCTAGCCAGGGCGATTTCGCGGCACAGAAAACTTCGCTACGGGGTGAGCAGAGCCACGACAGACGCCTCCTATTACCACGGCGCCGGCATACCTGCTGTGATCTTTGGACCGGGTGAGCCAGAGCTTGCCCACACGAGAGAGGAGCGAATAGATATAAATGAGGTTGTTGAATTTGCGGATATACTTGTTGATTTCCTGAGGTTGCGCTGATGTGCGGAATAGTGGGCTATGTTGGCAATAGAAACGCTGGCGAGGTTATATTTCAGGGATTGAAGCGTTTAGAGTATCGCGGTTACGACTCCTGTGGCATCGCCAGCATAGACCGCGAGCTTAAGGTTAAGAAAGACGTGGGGATGATAGATGAGATTGAGGCTAAGCACGGGCTGAGCGGTATTAGGGGCAGCGTGGGCATAGGCCACACGCGCTGGGCAACCCACGGGGGCGTAACCAAAGCCAATGCCCATCCGCACCTGGACTGCTCGCGGGAGATTGCGGTGGTGCACAACGGAATAATATCCAACCACGAGGAGTTGAGAGCTAAGCTTGAAGCTAGAGGTCACGTCTTTGCCTCAGAGACGGACACTGAGGTTGTACCCCACCTAATAGAGGAGTACTACACCTCCAGCTTGGAGGAGGCTGTTCGCAGTGCCCTGGCGGAAATAGAGGGAACCTACGCGCTTCTCGTGATTTCCACCCGCGAGCCCGAGAAGATAGTCGCAGCAAGAAGAGAGTCGCCCCTTGTTCTCGGCGTGGGTGAGGGGGAGATGTTTGTAGCTTCTGACATATTCTCCTTCCTGAAGCACACACGCAGGGCTCTGCCCCTCGACGACGGGGAGTACGCGGTGATAACCCCTCGCAGCTATGTGGTGAAGGACCTTGCTACGGGGAAGGAGAAGCACAAAGAAGTAATAAGCGTGGAGTGGAGTGATGAGGAGGCGAGGAAAGATGGTTATCCCCATTTTATGCTTAAGGAGATTCACGAGCAGCCCCATACAGTGGCGAGCGCTTTAAACATATACCACGAGGACGTGGCGAAGCTGGCGGAGATGATCGCCAGCGCTGAGAGAGTGTACATCACAGGCGCGGGCACCAGCTTGCACGCCGCAATGGTGGCTGAGTACTGGTTCGCCAGCCTGGCTGAGAAGGTGGTCATCGCCATAGATTCTTCTGAGCTGAAGAACAAGGGCGTGGTGGATGAGAACACCCTCGTCGTGGGCATTACGCAGAGCGGCGAGACCTACGACACCCTGGCTGCGCTGCGCTACGCGAAGCAGCACCACGGAAGTACAGCGGCGATAGTTAATGTGATAGGCTCCACCGCCACAAGAATGGTAGACCACGTGCTGATGCAGGGCTCGGGCATAGAAATCGCGGTATGCGCCACAAAGACCTACACCTCGCAGCTCACCCTTCTGCTGCGCGTGGCGTTAGAGCTTGCTGAGCGCCGAGGCAGAGACGTGAGCAGACTTAAGGGGGAGCTTCGCTCGCTGCCAGAGAAGCTGAGCGGAGTGCTCGCCCTGGAGCCCGAGATAAAACGCGTTGCCGAAGAGCACTTCGATGTCAAAAACTACCTCTTCATAGGCAAGGGGATAAACCATCCCACGGCGCTTGAGGGAGCGCTCAAGCTAAAGGAGATCTCCTACCTCCACGCGGAAGGGATGAGCTCCGGCTTGCTGAAGCACGGCACCATCTCGCTTATAGATAAGGATATGCACACCGTTGCCTTTGTTCCAGCGCATGGCGAAAACAGGAAGCGGATAATGAGCAACATTCAGGAGGTCAAGGCGAGGGAGGGCAAGGTTATAGCAATAGCTTCAGGCGAGTCTGTAGCCTGCGATGCGTGCATAACCATAGAAGAGTGCAGCGAGGAGCTATCGCCTATACTCTTTGCCCCCGTCTTCCAGCTCCTCGCCTATTATGTAGCCCTGAAACTCGGGCGCAATGTGGACAAACCCCGCGCTTTAGCCAAGTCGGTGACGGTGGAGTGACAAACCTTAAATATATGTAATTCCTATTTACATTAAATAAAAAATACCACAAGATTTTTTAGAATAAAAGGAGGAGTCTCCATAAGGGAATGGCTCGACCTGGATGAAAAGGATAAGAAGATAATTTCCCTTCTTGAGGAAAACCCTGACCTCTCCCAGAGTGAGATTGCGAAGGAGGTGGGCATAAGCCAGCCAAGCGTGGGTGTGAGGCTCAGAAAACTGAAGGAGAAGGGTGCTCTCTCCTTTCTTATAGGCATGAACTTCAAGAAGATAGACCTCTACTTAGTTAACGTGGAGCTTACTGCCCAGAACTCCACCGAAATTCTCAAAAAATTTCGAGGCTGCCCTTACTTCCTAAACGGCTTTGTAGTCTCAGGCAAAAAGAACCTCTCCCTCTTTTTTGTTAGCGAAGACCTCACCACGATTGACGCTCTTGTGGATGCGCACATCAGGAGCAGGGATGACGTGGAGGGCGTGGAGGTAAATGTTGTAATCACCTCTTATAAGGACCTCATTTTCCCTGTGAAGATGAAGATTGAGAAGTCCGACTCGCCCCCATGTGGGAGCGAGAGTAAGTGCGACAGTTGCAATTACTACCAGATTGGTCACTGCCTGGGCTGCCCTGTTACAGGGCACTACCGTGGCAATTTCTGGTAGCTTCCCTCAGAGAGAGGAGGATGTGCAAGGGCACCTCCAGTTTTTCTACATATTTTCGTCTCTGATAAGCCCCTCACCTCTATACTCTGTCGGGAAAGGGAATTTCTACCCTGACAGTCGTAGAGAGGGCTGCAGATGTCCCCCCGCTAACCGACTTGGGATCATGCTTGCTCACCCAAGCGCGAGAACGGGGATTGCTCTGCAGCCCTGTAGCTCGGCTAAGTCAAGGGCGATCATGCTTCTCACGCCCTCCGGTTTGGCCGAGCCATATTATAAGACAATCTTAACAATGTAACCTTCCGCCCGGAAAAAATTTATATGGCGAAACGCAACTTGCATGCATGGAAGTTCTCAAGGAGGCTATTTTCACCATAACGAAGCATGTAGAGGATGTGGCTGAAGGGCTGGGTGAGGAAGAGGTAGAGGCTCTCATTGATGCGATACTCTCCTCTAAGAAGGTGTTTGTGTACGGCGCCGGCAGGTCTGGGCTTGTAGCCAAGGCGTTTGCAATGCGCCTCATGCACCTGGGCATTAATGTATATGTGGTGGGGGAGATTATAACGCCGGCGATTGAACGCGAGGACCTGCTCTTAACCATCTCAGGCTCGGGTGAGACCACAAGTGTTGTGAATGCAGCAAAGATAGCAAAGAATGTCGGCGCCAAGGTGGCACTCATTACCACCTACCCCAACTCTTCCCTGGGGAGGTTAGCGGACATCGTGGTGGTGGTTAAAGGCAGGACGAAGCTTCGCGGAGAGAAGGACTTCGTGATGAGGCAGATAAAGGGGGAACACTACCCACTCGCGCCCCTCGGCACGCTTTTTGAGATAGCGGTGCTCATCTTCTTGGATGCGCTCATAGTAGAGCTCATGGTAAGGCTTGGAAAAACGGAGGATGAGATGCGCACCAGGCATGCGACGATTGAGTAGTTACCACTCAAACTCCTTTATCCTTGGCATTCTGCGCTTGTGCTCATTCGCTTTAACCCTCGCTTCGACAGTGCGTACTTTCTCCACGCTAAGGTTCAGCTTCTCCGCAGCCTGCGAAGGTGAAAGCCCCTCATCGTACAGCGCATAGAGTATTCGATCAAGCTCAGAGTAGCTCATCCCAAGCTCAGCCTCGTCGGCTTGACCGCGCCACAGCCCCGCGCTCGGGGTTTTGCTGATTATCTTCTCGGGTATGCCCACATGCTTAGCAAGGGCGCGCACCTGCGTCTTGTAGAGATCGGCTATCGGCAGGAGGTCCACGCCTCCATCGCCGTACTTTGTGAAATAGCCAAGAAGAAGCTCGGTTTTATTCCCGGTGCCTATAACCAGGAGGTTTTTGAGGTTCGCCGCCAGGTAGAGGTTGATCATTCTCAGCCTTGGCTTAATATTCGCCACTGCCAGCTTTCGCTGCTCCTCCGGGAAAGTGTCGAAGGGAAAGCTGCGCATAACCTCAGCGACGGCGGGAGAAATCTCCACCACATGGTAGGGTATTTCAAGCCTCGACGCGAGTTCTTTCGCGTCTCTTACGTCTGCATCGCTGGTAACACCGCGCTCAGGCATAATTAAGGCGAGAAGATTATCGCCCAGCGCTTCTTTTGCCAGAGTTGCAGTAAGCGCCGAGTCTATCCCCCCGCTTAATCCCACCACTCCACCCTGAGCTCCAGCGTTAGCCACCTCTTCGCGGATGAAGCTAATGATCTCCCGTCTTGCGCGCTCCAGCTCCTCTTCGTCCGGGTTGAGCCTCATGCAAACACCTCTACCACAACCTATATAAATCTACAATAAAAATCTATTGAAAAGAGGTATCACCATGTTAAGCGAGCTCAAAAAGAGCCTCCAGAAACTTCTGAAGATATTCAATAGGAAGAAGCAGATACAGCTCGGCTTTTACGGTCCTGTTAACGCCGGCAAGACCACGCTTGCGAACCGCATCTCTCTCGACTGGCTGGGTAAGGAGGTGGGAACAGTCTCAGAGGTGCCCCACGAGACCAGGCATGTGCAGAAGATTGAGAACATCGTCGTTACGACGAACAACGGCGAGCTAAAGATGAATATCGTAGACATGCCGGGCATAGCCACGCAGGTGGACTACAAAAGCTTCAAGGCTTTCGGGATGAGCGAAGAGGATGCGAAGGCGAGAGCGAGAGAAGCGACGAAGGGGGTAATCGAGGCAATAAAGTGGCTGGATAACGTCGACGCCGTGCTCGTGGTGCTGGACTCCACCCAGGACCCCTATACTCAGGTTAATGTTACGATTATTGGCAATCTGGAAGCGAGGGGGATACCAATGATAATTGTGGCGAACAAGATAGACCTGCCCGAGGCCAACCCCGACTCAATAGCCAGCGCCTTTCCCCAGCATGTGGTTGTGCCCATAAGCGCCGCAACAGGGGAGAACATAGAGAAGCTGTACGAAGCGATTCAGGAGCACCTTACCTGAGGTGGAGCTATGGAGATTCAGCTGGATTTCGTCAGTGCGGAAACCCTTGCAAGGAAGGGCAGCGCCGAGAAGATAAGCTTCATCCTAGACAAGATTAAGAGGAACATCATCGTGGTGCTTGAGGAGGCGCTGGAGCCACAAGAAGAGGCGGAGCTTATCGAGGCTACGATGCGCGAGATAGACGCCGAGGAATTTCATGGCATAGAGTTTTACCGCATAGACTCTAGAGCCAAGGGGCTACGCGAGAAGATAGCTGAGTACATCGCTGGCAGAAGGCATGGAATAACCATCGTTGGACCGACTCGCCTAATAGAGGCAATAAAGCGGGAACCTGATTATATCTCAATGCTCGCGAAGGTGGATATCCCGCAGGAGGAGAAAAAGAAGAAGGGGGGGGAGTAAACGCCCCACAAGTGCACGCGGTGCGGCAAAGTCTACCAGGAGGATGACGAAAGAATCTTAAGAGGGTGCGAATGCGGGAATCGCATGTTCCTGTATTTCAGGAAGCTCTCCTCTAGCGAAGCTACTCAGCTCAAGGAGAAGAAGCTCAGGAGGGTGGCGAGTAAGAGGTTTGCTGAGATAATACGCGAGGCAGAGGAAAAGCGCAAGAGTGGGTGGCAGAAGCTTAAGGCGAAGATGTCTAGAAAGCCGAAGGAGGAAGACATCTGGAACATTAAGGTTAAAGATGGCGTGTACGAGATTGACGTTGCCAGCTTGATGATGAAGGAGCCGATAGTCGTCGCAGGTGAGGATGGGGAGTATCTTGTGAGCCTCTCCTCGGCTTTTGAAAGCAGCAAGAATTTAAAGAAGTACACTGAACTTCTCAGGAAGTAGTTTCAGCGAGATGGTGCCTTATTTTCTTCAGGAGAGTGTCCTTCTCAAAGGGTTTTGCCACGTAGTCATCGGCACCGCTTTCTTTAATTGCATCTCTGATTCCATGCGCCAAGCCGAGAACTGTGAAAAGCAGCAGGGGTATCCGGGTGGTGGCAGGGTTGGATTTTATCTTTTTGCTCACCTCTATTCCACTCATCTCCGGCATAAAAACGTCCATGAGGATGAGTGAAGGTTTGTATCCCGACTTAAGCAAATCTAGCGCCTCGTCGCCTGAATTAACAACCTTAACGCTGTAGCCATGCCTCTCCAACAGTTTTTTTACCAGTTTGCATGTCATCCTCTCATCGTCTACAAGTAATATTTCCACCTCTTCCCTCCTCGCTTGGATTTTTGAACCACAAAAGATAAAAACTTTGCTGTGTATAGGAACTACATCACCCTATCGCACTTCTTGCGAAACGGGTAATCACCAGCGGGTTCCTATTACTTTCCGAAACTCAGTGAGGAAAGTCGAGGCAACTCTAACATAGAGTTGCGAGACCTCCTGCGACCATAGATACTTGGTATAAATAGGAAACATTGTGGAATCCTGAGGGAGAGGAGGATGGGCGGTAACAACTCCTATGAAATGGCAGTGAGGCAGCTTACCGAAGCTTGTCGCATGCTTCAGCTGGAGAGGGGGATATGCGAGGTTCTTAAGCAGCCGCAACGCGTGGTGCAAGTATCTGTTCCAGTGCGCCTGGACAGCGGTGAGATTCGCGTCTTTACTGGCTATCGGGTGCAGCACAACAACGCGAGAGGGCCATTTAAGGGAGGCATCCGCTACCATCCGGAGCTTACTCTCGGCGAGGTCAAGGCTCTGGCGATGTGGATGACCTGGAAGTGTGCTGTGGTGAATATCCCCTTCGGGGGAGCCAAGGGTGGCTTGGTATGCAATCCGAAGGAGCTTTCCCGGGCAGAGCTTGAGCGCTTAACCAGAGCGTACACCTCGCGAATAATGGACTTTATTGGGCCTGAACGCGACATACCTGCGCCGGACGTTTACACCAATGCGCAGGTGATGGCGTGGATAATGGACACCTACTCTGCACATCTCGGCTATCCCACGCCAGCTGTAGTTACAGGTAAGCCGGTTGAGATAGGCGGCGCCCCAGGCAGGGAGGCGGCTACAGGGCGTGGCGTGGCGATAGTGGCCAAAGAAGCTGCGGAGAGGTTCAACCTTAGCTGCAAATGCGTTGCTGTGCAGGGCTTTGGTAATGTGGGCTACCACGCTGCGAAGTTCCTGCACGAGATGGGATACCGAATATTTGCTGTGAGCGACTCTAAGGGTGGGATTTTTTCGGTGAGCGGTCTTGACCCGGAGGCTGTGCTGAGGCACAAGCACAGGCATGGAAGCGTGCTGGGATTTCCCGGGGCCAAGGAGATAACAAATGAGGAGCTTCTCTCGCTGGAGGTGGACATCCTTGTACCCGCTGCCCTTGAAAGGGTGATAACCAGTGCGAACGCTGATAATGTCAATGCGAAGATGGTGGTTGAAGGGGCGAACGGTCCGGTTACGCCAGAAGCGGACAGGATTCTGGAGGAGCGCAGCATTGTGGTGGTTCCTGACATCTTAGCCAACGCTGGCGGGGTTACGGGAAGCTACTTTGAATGGGTGCAGAACAGGAACGGCTTTTACTGGGATGAGGAGCGCTTCAACGCAGAGCTGGAGAGGGTTATGAGCAGAAGTTTTACAGAGGTTGTGGAGCGAGCAGAGAGCGAGGATGTAAGCCTTCGCATGGCAGCTTATCTCTTGGCTGTGGAGCGCGTGGCTAGAGTGAGGGAGCTGCGGGGGATATACGAGTAGCCTATAGCTTCTTCACAACCTCCCTCACATCGCGCAGAAACTGCTCTGCATGCTCCTTTTTGACATGGGGCATTATAACGAGGCGGATTTCCCCTTTACGAGTCCGGGATATCGCCCAGCCGCGGGTGCGCAGCTCCTGAGCTATCGCCTCCCTTCGCGAATGGTCGAAAACCAAGATATTCATCCAAGGCTCAGGCACGTGCATCCCTAGGCTCAACAAACCTTCGCGTAGGAGGTGCGTAACCTCCATGCACTCCTTAACCACTTTGCGGTAACCCTCCCTGCCGAGATAGGTGAGAGCAGCAAACACGGCGGCGGCGCTTGCTCCACTTCTTGTACCTAAAATGGTGCACTGCCTGGGCTGCGTGAGGTAGGGCGATTCCACCTGCAGAAGCTCCAGGTAGCTCGCCTCACGGAAGAGCACACTCCCACTTGGTACAGGGGCTAAGCCCATCTTGTGGGGGTCCACTGTGATTGAGCACACCCCGCTGAGAGAAAAGTCGAAATCCCGCGCAGGATAGCCCAGTTCTTTAAGGAAGGGCAGGACAAAGCCACCGAAGGCGGCATCGACGTGCAGGTAAAGCCCGCGCTCAAGCGCAATTTCAGAAAGCGCCGCGATGTCGTCGACAGCGCCGTACTCCGTGTTGCCCGCTATTCCTACGATGGCGATAGTGCGCTGAGTGATCTTTCGCTCCACATCGCTTGCCAAGACGGTGTTGTCCTCGCCTACCTCAGCCTTTATCAGCCTCAAGCCCAGCATTCGCGCTGCCTTATCGAAGGAGAAGTGGGCTGTGGAAGGGAGCACCACCTCTGGCTTGGCTACTTTCGCTACTTCGCGGGCAGCGAAAAGTGCCGTTATATTTGCCTCCGTGCCCCCGCTCACTATAAAGCCCTTAGCTTCAGGGTTGCCCAGCAGCGAGCCTATCGCTTTGACCGCCTCCCTCTCGAGATTCTTTGTGCCCTGGAACAAGCCAGGATCACCCAAGTTGGTCTCCAAAAACTCGCAGAAAGCCTGGGAAGCGATAGGCAGAGGCGAGGTACACATTGAGCTTAAAATGCGCCCGCTAGCGTAAGTTAAGTCTCTCCTCCTCGCCTCCCTGAGAAGGCGCCTAACCTCAGCCTCGCTCTTTCCCTTCTCCTGCACAGGGCGAGGAAGAAAAGGTAACGAAGGCAGGGTTATATCTTCCTCACATTAATATAAACGTCATTGCCCTCTGCGTGCGCAGGCTAGCTGAGGATAATAGGAGGGGGTGCTTACCTGCGCACCCCGCTACGTGCGATCATCTCGCCCACATAGCGGTCCATTCCTACTGGCATTATGTGCACACCGGGGAAGCCGTAGTCTTTAACTGCGGCGATGAGTTCGGCGGCTATATCTATCGCCGTCTCCGTAAGGTCCTTGCTCTTCTCTAGCTTAGCCAGCATCTCGTCGGGGATGCTTATCCCTGGCACGTTTGCCTGCATGAACTTTGCCATACCCACGCTTCGCAGGGGCGCTATGCCGGGGAGGATGGGAATGTCGAGATGCGCCGTCGCCTCTTTAAGGCGCTCCAGCACCTTCTCATCGTATATGCACTGGGTCTGCACAAATTCTGCGCCTGCCTCGATCTTCTTCTCAAGCTTGATAATCTCTGGCTCCAGGGGCTCCACTCCGGGGCTTAGCCCCACGCCTATGTGCACCTTGGGCGGGTGCTCCAGCTTCTCGCCAGCCATGTTTTCTCCTTCGCGAAGCCTGCGCAGCGTCTGGGTGAGCAGCACCGAGTCGAGGTCGAATACCGGCTTCGCCTGGGGATGGTTACCCATCTTTGTGTGGTCTCCTGTGAGAGCGAGCACATTCTTTATCCCCAGCGCAGCCGCGCCTATTATGTCGCTCTGAAGCGCGATTCTGTTGCGGTCTCTGCACGTAGCCTGGTAAATCGCCTCTAACCCAAGCTCCTGCATTATCACGCAGGGCGCAAGGGTGTTCATTATCACGTCTCCGATAGGGTTGTCTGTGACGTTAGCCGCGACCACATGGTCCTTCAGGTGCTTCACCTGCTCTTCTACGGCAGCGCGGTTCGCATCCTTGGGGGGGTCTATCTCCCCGCTTATGGTAAACTCGCTGCTCAGCAGGCTGCGCATAAAGTTGCTGTACACCTCTCCCATGGCCTATAACCCCCATGCAACCTTGCGCATGTGCGCCGCCTTGGTGAAGTCCTTGGGCGGGCGTATCTTCCGCATCTCATCAACGCGACCCTGCTTTTTAAGCTTGTTGTAAATCTCTATCCACGCACAGGGTACTGGATGCTCGCTCACTCTGCTCTTGCTCACCTCACACATGCCGTTGAACACACCGCCGCAAGGGCCGTTCATCAGCGACTTGGCGCAGCGCGTCACAGGGCATATGCCGCCGGTGAATGCGAGGATGCAGTTGCCGCAGCCTATGCACTGCTCCAGGTCGAAGTCACCCTCCACGCGTCTACGTCCCATAAACAGGGTATTCTGCGCCGGAAGCACCGGCATGTCAAGGATATTCGCCAGGTTCTGCACTCCAACGCCACAGGCTAGGCTGAGCACTGCCTCCGCCTCTTCAAGCTTGGAGAAGCCCTCAAGTTCTCTTGCCACCTTCCTAATCCTCTCCGCATCGCTCAGGTTAGCGACTTCCTTTTCCTCGCAGAGGTAGCACTGTCTGTTGCTGACTCCAAGGGCAACCACGTTTACCCCTGCCTCTCTCAGCTTGGCTGCCATCTCCTTGGTCTGCTTCGTCCCGCCTGTCTGGTAGAAAGCGACGCATCCCCCGCAGCCTATCAGGGCTACGCCCTTATAGCGGGAGAGCGTCTCCTTTATCTCCTCCAGGGGTTTCTGCCTTGTGATAATCATGCGCTTCCCTCAGGGGTTAAAAGGAAGCTGACAATAATAAACTTTCTGATTACGACGGTAAATCGCTGGGTTATAAGGATGGCGTTCAAGCTCTACAACACTCTAACTAAACGAAAGGAGGTTTTCACCACCTTCCGTGAGGGGGAGGTGCGGATGTATACCTGCGGCCCCACAGTGCATGACTACGCCCATGTGGGCAACTTCCGCACCTTCGTTGCGCAGGATTTGCTGCGCCGGTGGCTCCGTTACCTCGGCTACCGCGTGGTGCATGTGATGAACATCACCGATGTGGATGAGAAAACCATAGAGAGAGCGAAGCGCAAGCGCGTAGGCTTGAAGGATATTACCAGCAAGTACGCCCGCGCATTCTTCCGTGATATTGAGCTTTTGAATATTGAAAGGGCGGAGTATTACCCATTTGCAAGCGAGCACATCTCTGAGATGGCAACACTTGCAGAGAGGCTTCTGGAAAAGGGTTACGCCTTCATAGCTGAGAGTAATGACGTGTTTTTCAATGTGCTTAAGGCGGCGAATTATGGCAGGCTCTCAGGCAAAACCCCAAAGCATCGTTTGAGAGCGAAAACGGTGCGCGAGGATTACGACGAAGCTAAGCATTTCGCGCTGTGGGTTGCGTGCAGGCGCGGTGAAGACGTCTGCTGGGATAGCAACCTTGGTAAGGGGCGCCCTGGCTGGCACGTGGAGTGCGCAGCGCTGAGCCTGCGCTATTTAGGCGAGCGTGTGGACATAGCCTCTGGAGGCGAAGACCTAATCTTCCCCCACCATGAGAACAGTCTTGCGCTGTGCGAGGCTATCGCAGGAGAACCCTATGTCAGGTTCTTTGTGCACATAAAACACCTGCTGTGGCATGGGCGTAAGATGTCAAAGACGTTGAGAAACTACCACACCCTGGGCGAGATTATCAAGAAAGGTTACTCGCCTCGGGAGGTTCGCCTGGTGCTCCTCCAGGGGCACTACCGCAGGCATCTTGACTTCACCTTTGAGAAGCTGGACAGGGCGAGGGCAAAGCTTAAAGCGCTTGATGAGCTCCTTAGCATGCCACCTGAGCGCAGCGGAGGCATTAGGGGCGAGATACGCGCCGCGGTGCAGCGCATGCGGAGCAGGTTTATCCAGGCGATGAACGACGACTTGGATGTGGAGACAGCGCTCTCCGCCTACTGGGAGTTCATCACGGAAATGAGGGAGGCAAGGCTAAGCGAGGATGAAATAAAGGAGGTGAGGCATGCTCTCCTCGACCTCGATCGCGTTCTCGGTCTGGTGTATAACACGGGTTAATATTTTATTCTCGTAGGTAGAACAATAAGCATGGAGAGTTACGAGGAGTATCGCGCCGCAATAGATGAGTTAAAAAAGAAAGCTCACAATGGCTGCGCCACATGTGAGAATATGCTTCGTGAGTTAGAGTACTGGCTCAATGAACTTTACGAGGCTCAGAGCGAGTTAAAAGCGCTGCTGGAAAGTTATGGATCAGGCGGCGTACTTGAGAACAAGCGCAGAAAACTGGAGAAAGAGGAGTTTGAGGCTCTTGAAAAGCTTGATGAGCTTTTAGAGGAGCTGGAAGAGCACTTGGGGGGTTAGAATGCTGGCTGGCTTGTGTCACATTTGTGGAAAACCCGCTCGCTTCACCTGTTCGCTGTGTGGTCGCTCAGTTTGCGAGCACCACTACGTAGCTGGTGTGTGTACCTCTTGCAGGGTGGGGAAGAGGTAGAAGGAGGTAGTTTATGGTATATAAGTTCGAGGAACATTTGAGAAGCTATGTAGAGAAGGCCCTAAAAGAGCTTGGGGAGGAGGTTCATCTTATGCTCTTTACCCACGCCTCTTCCTGCCTCTACTGCCGTGAGATGGAAGAGTTTATCGCAGAGCTTCAGGGGTTTTCTCCAAAAATTAAGGTTACTAAGGGTTTGACGCCTGAGAGCAAAGAAGCAAAAAGGCATCGCATCGCATATATACCTGCGCTTCTGATTCATGGTTACAAGATAGTTTACTACGGCACGCCCTTCGGGCAGGAGGTTGTGCCCTTCATTGACACCCTTGTGGAAGCTTCGCTTAGGACGCCCAAGCTAAAGGAAGAGTCAAAGCGGAGAATCTCAAAGATAACCTCGCCCTTTCACCTTCGCATCTTTACTACGCCTACCTGCCCTTATTGTCCGGGAATTGTAAGCACCGCAAACCGCTTCGCTCTGCTTAATGAAAACTTCCGCGTGGACGTGGTGGATACGCTGGAATTTCCAAAGCTTGTGGTCAAGTACCAGGTCACCTCTGTGCCCAAGGTTGTGATAAACGACA
>MTME02000001.1 GCA_002011115.2 Candidatus Pyrohabitans sp. JdFR-17 | reverse complement strand
AGATTGATGACAGCAGGGAGAGGTACTTCCTTAATAAGTTTAACGAGTTCGCCGATGTTGTGGCAGATCACCTTACCACGCTTGGCTCAGTTGGATATTACGAGGGAGGCTATAAGCTGGGGTTTGATGCAGCTCTGCATGGGTTTTCAGATGAGGTAATAAAGCGAGCCACTGAGCTGAAAAGGCTGAAAGATGAGAAGTTTAAGCGGAAGATTGAGGAGCTGAAAAATAGGGGAATTCGAAAGGAAAAGTATGTGCAGTGGTTCCACGTGGGTAAGGATTTCATGCCCATGGGGGTAAAGGTGATCGGCCTTTTCTGCCATGGAATTAAGGATATGAGCTTTATCGACGAGGAGAAGTTTGTGGCAGGTTTTCAGGATTTTATACCAGAGCTGCCAGACCTGGGTAGGATAGACTGGGAGGGTGTGAAGGTTAGCTTCAGGGCTCCGGAACCTCTGGAGAGGAAAGTTCTCTCGGGAGAGGTGCCTGGCTTAAATATAACTCTGCCCAGAGCCACAGAACGCGTGGGAGGCACAGCCGACGCAAGCCACCGCATAGCTGCTGCTTCCCTGATAGATAAAGACAGGGAAGAGGAGCTTATCCGCGAGTGGGAGGTGATTATGGAGGAGATGATTTCGGCGAAGTAGAATGTGCATAGCAATATCGGAAGTTCCACAAAAAGTATTTGAGGTTATCAAACAAATTAATGATATGCCAAAAGTTATCGAAGTAATATACGAGGACGGGGTTTTCAAACCGCTGGGAAAAGTTGATTTAAAAGAGGGAGAAAAGTTGAAAATAGAAATTAAAAGGGAGCCTAAGCTTGAAATGCTGAAAGGGAAATACAAAGGTAAAATTGATATAAAAGCTGTGATGGATGAAATATATGACAGAAGAACACATTTTTATTGATACAAGTATTTTTCTCAGGTTCTTTGTTGAAGGGGATGTGGAAATAGAGAAATTAAGGAAGTATAAGCTGTTTACATCAATTAACGTTATTGAGGAGTTGTCCTATGTTCTTCTAAAGCTGAAGGCGGGAGACAAGTATGGGATAGATAGGCATTATGACCTCCTGACTTTTCTCAGAGAGAAGCCAGATGTAGTGAAGGCGGAGTTTTCTGAAATAGCGGAGGATATTGAAGATCTGCTGCGGCTTCTATCTGTTGAAGTTCTGCCTCCTGCACCCTACAGAGAGATGTGGGAGGTTGTCAATGTCTATGGTCTACTCCCAAATGATGCACTTATTGCTGCTACCTGCAAACATTACGGGATAAATAAAATAGCTACATTCGATGCTGACTTCAAAAAGGCTAAATTTCTTGATGTTTTGGAGCTGAACAAATAAGTAATCATTTCCCTATTCTCAGCGCATCAGTTCACCGCCAAGCTTAGGCCCATGTTGCCCACGGGACAGCTAGCTACATTTATACTTCATTTAATTGCTAAGCACTTAACCCCCTCTCTGCTGAGCATGAGCTGCCTGAGCTTCTTCTCACAGTATTCCACCCACTGCGAAAGATGCGCCACCACCACTTCCACATTTTGGTGGTTTATAGTGCCTTGCTTCTGACTGTGCAGGCAGGTAAGAAGCTCCTGGTATGCTTTCATTGCAGCCTCAACTTCACCACACGCTTCGTAGAGGCGAGCCGCATGCATGTAGCAGTTCGTTGCCTGGTTTACCATAAACATTCCCAGCTCATGACGATGGCTACGGATATTCTCATAAACCGTGAGGTAGCTGTCGCCGGCGAGCTGATAAAACACCGCTGCAGGCGCATGCCCTTCCACTTCGCAGGCGCGCTCCATGAAGCTCTTAGCCAGCTCAATCACCGCACCTAAGCCAAGGCGCATCGCAGCCTCAAGCGCTTCATAACCTCTTGCCAGCTCCGCATCTACAGCCATGCCCTCACCTCTACCCAAAGGCTTAAATATCTAACGATTCTATTCACATATGTTAACCAAAATGGCAACAATAAAGGACATCTTCGGTGTGCTCAGAAGCAAAACCAGGAGGGAAATCCTCAGGTTACTCCTGAAGAGGGAGATGCACCTCTCAGGCATAGCTCGCGAGCTTGGTATCTCAGTCCCTCAAGCATCGAAGCACTGCAGGCTGCTGGAGGAGAAGGGTTTAATAGAGCGCAGAACCTTCGGCAGGACAAATGTACTAAGAGCGAAGCCAGAGAGAATATATGAGCTTCTGGAGTACTTCGCAGAGGATGTTAGCGTAGAGGTGCCGGCAGGAACAAATGTGCTCGACGCTCTGAAGCAGGTGGCAAATGTACAGGTGGAGCGCGTGGGCGCACGCGGCTTTGTGGTGAGCATAGACGGAGAGGAGGGCTACTACATCTATGAGGTCAACGGCAGGCTTCCGGACGTGCCAATGCACGAGTTCACGCTGAGTGAAGATGTCACTGTGGAGCTCAAAAAGATTGTAAACGTGCCAAAAAAGCGGATGAAAATTAGGGTTAAAAGGGGGCATCCCTCACCGGGTGAGGGCGTGCTCAAATCACAAGGCTCACATTCTCCTTGAGGCATTCGAAAACCACGCTGGCGCGAACCTCATTTATGCCTGAGATTCTCGAAATCCTCTTCTCCACTATCTCCTTAAGCTTTGCGATGCTCTCGGTGCGTATCTTAGCAACTATGTCGTACTCCCCCAGAGTGGTGTAAACCTCGGTGACGTCTTCCACATCTGCAATCTCCCTTGCTATTGCAGCGCTGTCTGAGATGCTGCATCTTATGTTGAGTATACAGGTTATTGGCTTGCCCATAGCCTCTTGACTAATAAGCACTGTGAAAGCCTTAATTGTGCTTTTTTCCAGCTTTTTTATGCGTTTGTGCACAGCCACGTCGGAAATTTTGGTTTTTTTGGCTATCTCTTTATAAGAGGTGCGGGAGTTCTTCATCAGCATCTCCAGGATTTTCCTGTCCACATCATCCATCGATAACACCAGTTTGCGATTCTAACCTCATAGCCTGAGGGGTGAGCGTTTATAGCTATTGAGTTAGTACATATAAATATCTTTTGCTGTATGGTTAAGAAAACTCTTTCGAAACATTTATATGCGTTGTAAACCACGTATCTATTAATCTTAAAACCTCTGATAATTAGAAATCCAAATGTGGGGTTGAGCATGGGCGTGACAGGTACCCGGATTCGTGTTGTCAAAGCTTCAGGTGAGATGGAGGCATTTGACCCTAACATGGTTACCAACGACTGTGTAGACGCTGGGATAGATTTCTGGACCGCTGTGGAAGTGGCCCAGGAGGTTGCCAAGCGAATTAGGGATGGGGTCTCTACCAGAGAGATTCAGCAGGAGACGCTCCGGGTGCTCTATGCAATGAATCCAGAAGCTGCGGAGCGCTACAAGCGCTACCACAGCATGTATGTGCGCACCTCGCGAAACACCATCGAAGCCTTCGACAGGAAGAAGATAGTGGAGTCACTCATCCGTGAGACCTCCCTGCCCAGAGAAATAGCTGAGAACATAGCGAAGGAGGCTGAGGCTGAGCTGCGCAGGCTTAAGCTGGAGTTTATCTCCGCCCCGTTAATACGCGAGGTGGTGAATGTAAAGCTCCTTGAGCATGGTTTCGAGGAGGCTCGAGCTGGCTATACCCGCCTTGGAATGCCTGTCTACGACGCCTCTCGCTTAGTTGAAGGCGAGGCGAAGAGTGCAGAGGCGGTGCACCGCGCCATGGCTGCCAACGTGCTTAAGGAGTTTGCACTTCTGAAGGTTCTTCCTCTAACCCTTGCGGACGCTCATATGAAGGGTGACCTTCACATCCACGCTTTAGAGGCTTTCGCAACGAAAGCGAGTGCATTTGCCCATGACCTCCGCCCCTACCTCACTGCCGGTGTTAGGGGTGGGAGCAGCGCAACCCCACCGGCGGAGCATGCAGTAGAGGCCGTGCTCACCGCAATAAATGCGCTCCGCCATGGAGAGGAGAGCTTCTCAACCTCGCAGTGCCTGGACTATATAAACGTGTGGCTTGCTCCTTATGTAAGTGGAATGAGCAGCGCTGAAATAGCGCGAGTCGCTAAGCTCCTGATTTACGAGGTTTCCCAGCTTAGCAAGGGGGAGCACGCCTACGAACTGGGCGTTGAATACGGCATACCCGAGTTTCTCGCCTCTGAGCCAGCGACGCTTCCTGGTGGCGACGTGGGCGACGCTGTCTATGGAGACTTTGAGGAGGAAGCACGCGCCCTTGCTCTTGCCATCGCAGAGGCCTTCGCGTCGGGAGACCACTTAGCCAGGCCCTTCCTTAGCCCCAAGGTGTACTTCAGACTGCGTAAAGAGTATGAGGAAAAAGAAGGCTACGACGCATACCTGCGCGCTGCCCATCTGGCAGCTTCGAGGAGAGCGAATCACTGCTTCGCGGCTCCTCACGAAGGAGAGCTTCAGATCGCGAACTACTCATTCCCAGGCGAGGAGGCGCTGCATCAGCTGAGTGCAGGCATGCTCCAGGTGGTCACCCTCAATCTCCCCAGAATAGCTTACCAGAGCGAAGGCAGAGAGAGAAAGCTCTTTGAGCTTCTTGAAGAGAGGGTAAAGCTTGCCATAGATGCGCTTCTTTTAAAAAAGGAGGTTATAGACCGACGCGTTATGGCTGGGATGCTGCCCATGCTTTCTGAGAATTACTCCGGCGCTTGGCTTCTTCTCGGCGTTGGCTACGTTGGTCTGAATGAGATGCTCACCGCTTACCTTGGCAAAGAGCTTCACGAGGGCGAGGCGGCAAAGCTCGGGGAGCGCGTGGTGAGGTATATGCACGCCCTTGTGGAGCAGTTCAGTCGGGACACAGGGCTGAGCTTTGTGCTCACCCAGGCTGCGGACGAAAACCCGGCAATGAGGCTGGCGAAGCTCGACCATGGCATGTTTGCGGACAGGCTTATAGCCAGAGGCGATAGGCGAGAAGGGAGCGTTTACTATACCCACGCTTCCTGGGTAAGAGCAGATGCTGAGCTTCCTCTACACCAGCGGCTGAGCATAGAGGGCGAGTTTCATCCTCTCTGCAAAGGTGGTGCGGTTTCCCGAATATTAATAAGCGAAGCTTTGCCAGAGGTGACGGCGCTGATGGAGTTTTCGCGGAAAGTAGCGGAGCACACCAAGCTGCGCTTCTGGAGCTATTCCCATGAGGGCGACACGGGCGCAGGTTGCGGCTCCGCCGCAGGGAGGTTAGGGTGAGATGGAGCTGGTGTTCTCACACATAGAGCACCTTTCAACCACCGCCTATCCCGGCAAGCCCTGCTCAGTTGTGCACACTCATGGGTGCCCCCTGGGGTGCTTCTACTGCGCTGCAGGGAACGCTAATACTAAGAGGGCAGAGACGCAGAAGCTTGTGAAGCTTTTGGAGGAGGGAAAAGAGCTGATAGATGCTGTATCCATCGCGGGATGCGAACCTCTTATGCAGCCAGCCTCTTTAGAGCTTGCAGCGCAGCTTAAGGAGAGGGGGTTTGATATAAAGCTCCACACCACGGGCTACTATCCAAGTGCACTGGAGAGGGCGGTTGAAGAAGGGCTTGCGGATGTTGTGGAGATAGACATAAAGGCGCCCCTGGACACTGAAAAGTATGCGATGGTAACCGGGAGAGGCGACGCGGTTGACAGGATTTTTCAGTCCCTTGATGTGCTCTCTTCCTCGCAGGTGCGCTGCCAGGTTACAGCAACTCTCGCGCCCCCTCTATTCTCCCACGAGGATCTCCCTGAACTTGTTCATGTCCTTTCCTGCTATGGCTTCAAAAAGCTGAGAGTGAAAAACTACCCTGGAGAAGAAGTGGTAGAACCATGGCTTCTGCATTCGCATGGGGAAGCGCTTCTCAGCAGAGGCGTGGCAGAATGCTTCGCCGGGAGGTGGTCGGATAGTAATTGACATTCTCCTCGATGTCAACATCCCGAAGCGGGTGAAGAAGCTCAACCACGGTACGCGGGTGTTGCACATCGGCGATGTGGACACCCACATGAGTGACGAGGAAATTCTTCATTTATTAGCCAAGCTGCGCTGCATAATCGTCACCCACGACCGCGAGTTAGCGATGCGAGCGGCGAAGAAGCACCACGTGCTCTTTATCAAAAATTCCCTCCCGGCGGAGAATATAGTGCGCTGCCTTGAGAAGCACCGCAGGCTTTTGCGCAGGGCGAGCATCTTTTGCGAGGGACGCGAGGATTGCGATTCGTGCCCGTCTTAAAACAATATGTTTCGATTGCAGAGATGCTGCTGAAATATGGTTGTGATGCCAATAGTTACAAGAAATGAGAAACACTACAGGTGGATAGAGGAGATCACAGGTTATCCAAAAACCTCTCCTCATACCTCGCTTTCGCCCTTTCAAGCTCTGCAAGTGCCTCTTCCCGGGGCTGCCAGCTCCCCACCACTATATCTCTTCCTTCAAGCTCCCGGTAGTGGGCAAAGAAGTGCGCCACCTCGCGGAGAAAATGCTCTGGAACATCCTCAAGCTTCGCTAAGTGCTGAAACTGCGGATCCCTTGCCGCTACCCCGAGCAGCTTTGGATCTCGTTTGCGCTGCGCTTTGACGTCAAGCATGCCCAGAACGCGAGCCTCAACGACTATGCCAGGGTAAAGCGCCTCCTGGCACAGCACCAGAATATCTAAAGGTGAGGAGTCCTCGCACCAGGTGCGGGGGATAAAGCCGTAATTCGCTGGCGAAGCGAAAGAAGTGAAGCTCATCCGGGATAGCTTTACAACTCCAAGCTCAAAATCGTACTCGTACTTCGTCTTTGTGCCGCGGGGCACCTCTATCACAGCTAACACATCGCCATGCTTTGGCTGCGCTTTAAGATGGAGCAGGTTCATTGAATTAGGTAGGTAGCTTTGGTAATATAAATCTACTTCGCCACCCCTGTCTTCTCTAGGCATATCTCAAAGTCCTTCTTGCCGGGGTTCTGATCCTCTAAGATGGTGTATCGCGAGGGTCTTATGTTCTTCGCGTACATCAGCGCTTCCAGTATCTGCTTCTTTGTGAGACCTATCTCCCTGGCGGTGGTGGGGGCAAGGATCTTCTCTAGGGAGTACTTTAGAAGCTCCCAGTCACCCTCGCCATAGTAGTGCTGATGCATGTACTCCATAATTATTGTGCCTATTCCCACCTGCTCCCCGTGGGTGCCCCTCCCGTAGCCAAGATAATCTAATGCGTGGCTGAACTTGTGAGCAGAGCCTGAAACCGGGCGAGATGTGCCATACATGTTTATAGCAAGCCCACCTAGGATAAGTCCCCTCACCAGAAGCTTTAGATACTTGGAGTCCCTGAAGTCCAGCTCGTCTGCGCTCTTAAGCAGGAGCATCGCAGGCATGGAGGAGATACTTGCCACTATCTCGTCGTAGTCCTCGTCTATCTTCTCCACCCCGAGAAGCCAGTCCTTCACCTCCACCAAATTGGAGACCAAATCCCCATAGCCCGAGCGGAGGAGTCTGACAGGGCTGTTTCTGATAATCTCCAGGTCGGCGATAATGGACACAGGAGAGGCAGCTTTGATTGAGATTGGCATCCCTTTCTCCTTGAAGCTCGCCAGGGGTGAAGCTACACCATCGTGGGCGGCGTTGGTGGGAATACTTATGAGCAGAGCGTTTGAGTGGAACGCCACTACCTTCGCTACGTCAAGCACCTTGCCTCCACCCACCCCTAATACGGCATCATACTCGCCGAGGTCGCCTCTAATCTCCTGCTCAATTTTTTTCGCAGTTTCCCTTGAGGCGGTTTTAACAATAAATTTCTTGGACTTACACTCGTTGCTACTGCAGATAAGCTCTTCCACCTTCTTACCTGCGATTTCATTTGTCTTGGGTCCAGTTACAATTATCACGTTTTTCAAATCGTATCTGCTGACCAGCTTGGGCACATGCTTCAATGCGCCTTTGTGTATCCTTACATCCACAGGCAGGAGTATCTGCTTGAAGTGTTTCAATATCATGGCTATCACATCTGTCTCATTGAATAAATCATCCTGTGGAAAGCTGTAAGGAATCCAAGTATCGCCAGGAAGACCAGGAGGTAATACACCTCACCTAGGAGCAAGCCTATTATTATGGCCAGGATTCTGAAATCCCTCGTTGCGATACCAACTTTGCACTCTGCCCCCACAGCTTCAGCCATTATCCTGGTCACGCTAACCAGGAAGGTACCCACAATCGCTAGGCTTCCAGCCAGCCAGTACTCCGCGGGGTTAAAGGCGATTAGAGCGATTATTAAAGCTGCGTCCACAAATCTGTCCAGCACTCTGTCAAGGTAGGCTCCCTTCTTTGTCACCCTACTGGAGAGCCTCGCCAGGTCGCCATCGGCACAGTCCATAATCTGAGATACTAGAAGCACTACCACACCTGCGATTATGCTCTGAGTGGCTATTAGGTAGGCAGCATAGAATCCGAGGAGGGTTGCTATAATAGTTACCATGTTCGGTGTCAGTGGCGTGCGCATCAGCAGCTTTGCAATGGGTATAGAAAATCGCCTGTAAATGTAGTGAGTAAGTGGATATTTCAACTCCATTTTAAACAACCTGATAATCTCTTTTTAAGCATTTTTTATTGTAATTCAGCCTTACCGTATAAATTCACACCAAAGGCTGATTAAGCAAATCCCACCACCCCTTTAATAGAATTTTAATCACAAGAAATATTATTGTAGTTCAATATTGTCATTTAGAGGGGTAAAACGATGAAGGCGGTTATCCTTGCAGCGGGCATGGGTAGCAGGCTTGGCGAATTTACCAGAGATAAACCAAAGACTCTGCTGCTGGTGAGAGACAAGCCGCTGATATTCCACATTTTGGAGAGCCTCTCCGCCAGTGGAATAGAAGAAGTTATAATAATAACTGGCTATGAGGATGAGAAGATTCGTGAGGAGGTGAAAGACGGCTCCGCATTCGGGCTAAAGGTGCGATATGTTAACAACCCCCGTTATGATTCAACAAACAACATCTATAGCTTGAGTCTGGCACAGCAGGAGGTTGCCACGGGAGGATTTTTGATTGTGAACTCCGACGTGTTTTTCCACCCGGAGATTTTGAAGAGGCTTCTTGAGGCTGAGGGTAATGGTATCACTCTGATGGTGGACGTGGAGAAGGAGCTGGGAGATGAGGAGATGAAGGTAACTGCGCGAGGTAAGCGTATCACAGACATAGGCAAGGAGCTGTCTCCGGATGAAGCAGACGGGGAGTATATAGGCTTAGCTCGCGTTGACTCTGCCTTTACCTCTGTCTTCTTCGATGCCCTTAATGAGGTGCTCCTTGAGCTCGGTTCTGGAGTTTTCTATGAGGAGGCTTTCAGGAGACTTATAGAAAATGGGGTGCCAGTCAGCTACACCACAACCGGTGGCTTACCATGGATTGAGATTGACACTCCTCATGACTTAAAAACAGCTGAAGCTGAGATCGCACCCGAGATAGAAGGATAGGGGTTAAAAAGCAGATATTCGTCATGATTCCCCTGCTCAGGCGCCCCTCATTCGCCTCTTGTACTCCTCCAGTTTAGCTCTGAGTTCTGAATCCTTTAAGGCAAGAATCTCAATAGCTAAGAGTGCCGCATTTTTGGCGTTGTCTATGCCAACAGTAGCAACCGGTACTCCAGGTGGTAGCTGGGCAATTGCAAGCAGCGCATCTAAGCCGAGAAGCTTCACCTCCCGGGGTACGCCTATCACAGGCTTTATTGTGTGGCTTGCTATTACTCCGGGGAGCGCGGCGCTTAAGCCAGCGATGGCTATGAAAACCTCGCAGTCATCGCGCTCTGCAAGAGCCTTAACCTTTTCCGGCGTGCGGTGAGCACTTGCTACGTGCACTTCGCAAGCAACGCCGAACTCCTTTAAGACAGCCTCAGCCTTCTCCGCGAGTTCGCGGTCAGACTCGCTTCCTATAACCACAATCACCTTGCCCATCTCATCACCTCAATAAACCTCTAAGCACGAGCCGTAGCCAAGCTTTACCTCACCTTTGCACAGTGCCTCTATTGAAGAGGCAACCTCTTCTGGAGAGCGCAGCTTTGAGACGTCGTCCTCAGGGTAGAGGGAGCGGTACATTCTTGTATCTGTACCTCCTGGACAGACGGCATAAACTTTAACTTTTTGTGAGACATGGTACGCGAGGGATTCGTTTAAGCCTTGTACTGCGAACTTGCTGGCGCAGTAGGCGCTCAGCTATGGGAAACCCATCTTTCCCATACCAGAGGAAACGTTTACTATGACGCCGCTCCTCTACAGCATGCCACTCGCAGCGCTTCGCGGCAGCCCAGGAATACGCCCTCTACATTCGCCGCTATTATTTTATCGAACTCCTATATATCAGTTTTTTGTATTGCCAAGCCAGCGTTGTTTATCACTATCTCTACTCTGCCAAGCTCAGCGGCGATTGCGAACATAATTTTAACCTTAGAAAAGCTTCGAACGTCCGCTGATACAGCTAGCGCTTCGCCACCTTCGTGGTAGATTCTATATGCCACGCGTCAAGCTCGCTTCTCTGCGCGAGGCGAGCACCGCCAGAGCGCCCACGCCCGCTAAAAACTTCACTTCGGAAGCACCTATTCCGCGTCCAGCTCCGGTTACAACGGTAATCTTCCCTTTCAGCTGCATGGTATGTCACTTTTGTATTCCAACCTAGATAAAGTAAGAATGCTTATTCCCACACTTCCACCTCCTGTTTAACCGCCGGACTTTTCTGGATATACACTGCAATTACTAATCTGTGCCAGAAAGTTCAACCGGAGGTAATATAAATATAGAAGGAAACAGACAATTAAGATGTTTCGAAAACATACCCATGTGGAGGATTGATATGGCAAAAATTTTGCTTGTAGACGCCTAGTTAGAGATGAAGTCTATAATATGGAAAAATACTCGAAAAGGCAGTCCATAGTGTTGTTGAGGCGTGCAATGATGATTGGTGTACTGCTAACCTTAAAAAGGAGCATCCTGACTACATACTCCTCGATGTCATGTTACCTGGCGATGACGGCTGGATGTCAAACAAAAAATTAATGCTGATGAGAGGACAAAATTGATACCAGTAGTGATGTTTATTGTGCGGATGCTAGAGGAGAACACATTTGAAACGGCAGAGCAACCTTTTGAAAGGGATGAGCTTCTCAAAATTGTCAAATATGTTCTGGGTGAAAGGACGTGAGTCCGGGCACTCAAGGTACTGCAGAGCAAATAATAGAGATGAACAGCAGTGATGACTCTGGGCATCCACACAGGATTTTGTCCGGCGTGATAAAAAAACTCACAAGAATTAGCCTCTGGCATTTCGTGTGGATATCAGTAGTCCTGGCGGAAATTTTTACAGCAATAATGAATGTCATAAACAGCATTATATTGTATGGCAGCATTTCCTATGACCTGATGCTCATAGGAGTAGTTGACGCCTTTTTCGTTGCTTTAATTGTCTCCACGATAGTCATTTTCCTTATTAAGCAGATGCGCAAGATAGAAAAGTTGGCTGAAGATAGGCTCAGGGAGAGCGAAGAGCGCTATCGCCGCCTCATAGAACTCTCGCCCGTGGGCATCGCTGTGCACAGGGAAGGTAGGATTTTGTATGTAAATCCCGCTGGAGCGAAAATTTTGGGCGCCAAAAGTCCTGAGGAACTCGTAGGAAAGTCGATAATGGATTTGGTACATCCTGACTACTATGAAATAGTAGGGGAGAGATTACGGCGAATGCAGAGAGGAGAGGTGCTTCCGCCACTCGAAGAAAAGTTCGTTACTCTCGATGGCAGGGTGATTGATGCGGAGGTTGTCTCAGCACCCATAACCTATGAGAGCGAGCTCGCCTTTCTCACGGTGGTGCAGGACATCACGGAGCGCAAGCGTGCTGAGAATGAAACAAAGCGCTACCTCGCTGAGCTTGAGCATGCAAATCAGCTGAGAGAACTTTTCACAGATATAATGCGACACGACCTGCTGAATCCTGTCGGGGTAATAAGAAATGCTGCAGAACTGCTTCTCGACGAGTTTCCAGATAATGAGGAGATTAAGGTGATAATGAGGAGTTCAAATAAGCTTATAAATATGATTGAAAGTGCTGCAAAGCTCTCAAAACTGGAGTCGATAAAGGAGCTTGAGAAGGAAACCCTTGATTTGAAGGAAATTATTGAGAGGGCAATTGCGGATATGATGCCACTTTTAAAAACTGCCGGTATTGTGGTGGAGAACAGGCTGGAAAAGCCTCTTTACATTAATGCCAACCCTATCATAGAGGATGTTTTCCTCAATCTGCTCAGCAACGCGGCGAAGTACACAGCCGATGGTGAGAGGGTAGTGATAGATGCCATTGAGCATGACAAAAATATAACAGTTTTTGTTAAGGATTATGGTCCAGGAATACCCGACGATGATAAGGAGGAGATATTCAATCGCTTCGAGAGGAGGGACAAAATTGGGGTGAGGGGTATGGGCATGGGTCTGACCATAGTCAAGCGGATTGTTGAGCTACATGGCGGCAGAGTATGGGTGGAGGATAACCCAGAGGGTGGAAGCATTTTCTACGTTCAGCTGCCGAAAGAATAGTCCTCTAAACGTTATCTCAGATATTTATTTATCCTCAAAAGCAGAGGCAGAGGCATGTTCGAGATAAAGTATAAAGATGGGGCAGGAAGAGCAGGTGTGTTCGAGGTTCATGGCAAAAAGCTTGAGATGCCTTACCTCTTCCCTGTAATAAATCCAAAGCGTCAGGTGCTTGATGTAAAGGAGATTGAGGAGCTTGGCTTTAATGGCATAATCACCAACTCCTACATAATCTACCGTGACCCTGCACTGAGGCAGAGCGCTTTGGAGGGAGGAATCCACGCTCTTCTCGGCTTTAACGGCGTGGTGATGACTGATTCGGGCTCCTTCCAGCTATACCAGTATGGCAGCGTGGAGGTCTCCTCTCGCGAGATAGTGCGCTTTCAGGATGAGATAGGTGTGGACATAGGTGTGATTCTTGACATTCCTACGCCTCCAGATGTGGGCTATGAGCGTGCGGAGCGGGATCTTGAGGAGACACTGACCCGTGCCAAGGAGGCGGCTAGGCTTAGCAGAAAAATGCTCCTCGCTGGTACTGTGCAGGGCTCCACCTATGCTGGGCTAAGGGAGCGCGCAGCTTCAGGAATAGCAGCGCTGGGTTTCGACGTGCATGCAATAGGGGGCGTGGTTCCCCTCATGGAGGAGTACCGCTTCGCCGACCTCGCAAGGGTAATCCTCCATGCGAAGCTTAAGCTGGGGCATGCAAAGCCGGTGCATCTATTTGGTGCTGGGCATCCGGTAATCTTTGCCTTCGCCTCGCTCTTGGGATGCGACCTCTTTGACAGCGCGGCGTACGCGCTCTACGCCAGGGATGGGCGCTATATCACCGCGAGGGGTACGTATAAGCTTGAAGAGCTTCACGAACTTCCCTGCTCGTGTGAGGTTTGTGCAGAGCACTCTGCAAGGGAGCTTAAGGGCTTAGAGGCAGAAGAACGCGAACACCTGCTGGCGAAGCATAACCTCATCTCTTGCTTGGAGGAGATAAAACGCGTGAGGCAGGCGATATACGAGGGCTCGCTGTGGGAGCTTGTGGAGCAGCGAGCGAGGGCGCATCCAGCATTGCTCGAGGCTCTGCGTGTCCTTAAGGGCTATTCGGCCCAGCTTGAACGCCTGGAGCCCGTGACAAAGCGCTCAGCCTTCTTCTACTCAGGCATGGAATCACTCTCGCGTCCGGCAGTGGCAAGGCACATTGAGAGGCTATCCTGGATTGAGCGCCGTGGCGCTGAGCTTGTGCTTTTACCCGACTGCGAGAAGCCGTACTCGCGCACCTATCGCTTGACGAGCAGTGAGCGCTACCACGTATGCATAGCCTCGCCGGTCTTTGGGATAATCCCCCTGGAGATTGAGGAGACGTACCCCTTAACCCAGCATGAGGGCGTTGCCACGCTTGACAGGGAGCAGATAGCCTTCATGCGTCGTGTTATAGCAGAGTACGCTCAGCGTTTTACAAAGGTGCATTACCACACTAGCTTGGGATTTCTGGGCATTGAAGGCGAAGCTTTCGACGAAGTTTCGCAATTTCGCTTTGAAGGCGGAGAGGAGCTAAAGCTGCGAGCCCTCGCTGATTACCAGCTTGGCAGGGGCGCGGGCGAGGTGCTATTCGCCGGCGCTAAGGCAGAGTACTCCAGGCGTACCGGCAGAATAAGACGTGCTTTTGTTGATGGCGAACTAGTAGCGACGCTGCGCGCCAGCGATGGCATAGTTGTGCCGACCATAGCTGGAGCAGAGCGCCTGCTTCGTCTTCGCTACCCGCGATGCCGTGTCGTCGTTGCAGAAGAAGCCAGGCAATTCGCGAAGGAGGGTAAGAGCGTTTTTGCGAAGTTCGTTGTAGATTGCGATCCCGAGATAAGGGCTATGCAGGAAGTTGTTGTGGTGGATGAAAGCGATGAGCTTTTAGCCACAGGCACAGCGCTGCTCAGTGCCGGGGAAATGCTGGAGTTTGAGCGTGGGGTAGCTGTAAAGCCGAGGCACAGGAGGCGTTAGCTTGAAGGCTGCGCGGGTGCTTCGCGAGGCGCTGGCGCTTCTCCGTGCGGAGCCCAAGCTTTTCGTACCCCGAATCGCCACTACCTTCATCTACACCGCCTTTCTGCTCTACCTCAGCAAGGTGCTCTATGAAGTTGTGCTCATGCTTCAGCGTGGCGAAGTGGCTGGAATAAAAGCCCTCGCTCCGCCTTTAGCAGCCAGCCTCCCAGCTATTCTCGCGGTGGACATGCTCACCTATGGCATGTACGCCTCACTGGCGGCGCAACATAGGCGTGGTGAGGTCTCGCTGATGCTAGCGCTCAGGCATGCGCTCTCGCGGTGGCGAAGCCTCCTGGCGATAGGCGTCGCTGCCCTGCTCTTCGTAGCCTGCGTTTTCCTTATCAGCTCTCTAACCCTAGCCGGCTTCATGTACACCCGCTCTGCCCTCTTCGCACTGGTAACCCTGGGGATATCCTTACTCGGCGTTGTGGTTTTTGCGCTGCTCTTCTTCTTCGCAGTGCCGGTGACTGTGCTCGAGGGCAGGAGCTTTCTCGCCACAATGGAGAGAAGCACCTCTCTTGGAGTGAGGCGAAGCAGCGAGGTGGTGGCACTGAACCTGTTCTTCATGCTCCTTATATTCATAACCATGCTCATAGGCATGGCCACGCAGTTCAGGGGCAAGGCTTTTGCTGCGGGAGTTGTGCTATTCTTAATTGGAAGGCTGATTCAGGCGGTGGTTTACACCTACATGAGTGTGGTCGCACCTACGGCTTACCTGCTGGAGGAAGGAGATGGTTGAGGTAATTGCGGATGTTCGCGAGCAGGCTTCGCAGGTGCCTGTGCTGCTCCAGGAGCTAGGGGCTAAGGTAAAACTGCGCAGCCTTACCGTCGCCGACTACGTGGTGAGCGAGCGCGTTGGCATAGAGCGCAAGTCAGCGCGAGACTATCTGTCGTCGCTTTTTTCTGGCAGGCTTTTCGACCAAGCGAGCAGGCTGAGCGAGGCTTATGAAAAGCCGGTGATACTCATCGAAGGCTACTTAGAGGAGGAGCTCGACGGGTTCAACAACTTCTCTGCCATATGGGGTAGCCTCTTTTCGCTCAGCCTCGACATGGGCGTAACGGTACTTCAGGTTAAAGACCAGGTGTCTGTGGCAAAGGCGATTCTCACCATTGCAAAGAGGGAGCAGGAGGAGCGGCGCTCAAAGCCGAGGATCAGAGCTAAACCCAAGATGATGGAGATGCCCGAGAGGCAGGTGTTTCTGGTGAGCGGTTTGCCCAGCATTGGCACTGAGCTTGCCGAACGGCTGCTTACACACTTCCGTACGCCGCGAAGAGTTTTCGCCGCAAAGGAAGGGGAGCTGGTTAAGGTGCCGGGGATAGGCAGGAAAAAGGCTCGCAGCATAGCGAGGGTGCTTGACACAGAGTTCCGCTCTTTTAAGCAGGCTTTACTGGAGGAGTGAGCTTGCCAAGGGATGAGGTGCATGCCATTGTGGGCGTGGTTGTGCTTATCCCAGTGCTGTACCTTGCCTGGGAGCGTCTCTCCTCCAGCGATGTGCTCCTTTTTACCCTCGCCTACCTGTTCAGTCTGCTGTGGCTTTCCCCTGACTTGGACCTAGATAGGGGCTCCAGGAGCATGCGCCGCTGGGGCATACTTGCGGCGATATGGATACCCTACGCAAAGCTAATGCGCCACCGCGGGCTGAGCCATTCTCTGGTTGCAGGTTTTGTCTCGAGGCTTGCTTACTTGGGAGTGTTTCTCTTGCCCATCATCCTCCTTACTGAGCACAGGCTTAACCTTAATCTCACCACCGCAAGCGTGGGTGTTTTTATTCTAGGGATGTGGGTGCCCCATGCTCTCCACGTGCTCCTCGACAGGCTCGACGAAGCTCTCGGAGGAAGGCTCTAGCGGCGGTTGCGTAGCCTAATCGCTAAAGCTAGGAGTAGTACTGCAAGCACTGCAAAAATTGCCAGGTTCTGTTTGCTTCTCTCACCCCCGCTCCTCTCCCAGTCATCTAAGAAAAGTCTCTCGAAGTAGCGCGCTGGCGAGCCGTAGATTATCACATTCACCTCACGGTTCTTTTTGGGCGAGTGCTCATTCCAGTTCATGCTTCCCAGCATCACAGCTTTGCCGTCGACCACGACGCCCTTGAGGTGGTATTTCTTGACTTTGTTATCTGGCTTAGCGAGGCGTGCCTCAAGTGGGAGGTTCTCCCTCTGCGCGATCTCATTCACATAGCGAACGGTGCGCAGGTTGCTTCTGGGGTCGTCTTCCTTCACATGGTACCAGGTGGAGTCCAGGAGTATCTTTACCTCCACCCCACGACGAGCCGCGTTTATCGCCTCCTCCAGGAAGAGGTTGGGCGTTGTAACAGGCGAGCCCTCCTTGGCTTTGCCCCAGTAGGTGTATATGTAGAACTGCTCTATGTAGATAGAGCGGTTTGCACTTCTAAGTAGGGCAAGCGTGGCGTCTATCGCATTCTCAGGGGCGATAACCACAACAACGGGAAAATTGCCGGTGTATCTCTCGCCAGCGAAGTGAGATTCAGGTTCGCGTGCAGCTATGCGCATACTCGCTTTGCCTTTAAACCTCTCACTATGCCTAAGGTCAGCGAAGAAAATCTCTGCTAGATGCCTTGAAAGCTCATTGCTGGTTATTATAACTCCCCAGCCGCGATTTCCAACTCCATTGAGAGGAAACCCGCTGTTTCCGAAATTTTCAGTGGTTACAAGCACGCTTATGTTGTCTGCTATCGCATACTTTGCGTGATTGAATCTGAGGGAGCCGTCGTAGAGAAAGATCTCCGCTCCCTGCGCTGCGAGGGTGCCGAGAAGCATGCGCTCCCTCTCCGGCATGCCCCCTACCGGTGCCTTGTCCACCATAAGCACCACGTTCGTGCCTTCTTCAAGCTCTTTCAGCAGTGCTCCAGCTATCTCCTCGCTGGTGAAGGTGTAAACATTGACATAAAGCGAGGTGTTAGCAGAGGCTATAAAGCTGGTAAGCGCTGCAAGCGCTGACTCTGGCGAAGAGAATGCAATAACCTGCTCGGCGGTGATTTCACTAACGCCGGATAGGGAAATCGAGGTCGATCCGGGAGGGATTGACGAGAATTCCTCTGCGTGGGCGCATGGGAGCAGGAGCAATATGAGAAGTATGTGTCTCATCGCTTAAGGTATTGCGACACTCGATAAAAATATTCCCCATCAAAAACATTTTAAATATTGAAGTGCATATAAAAAATTTGCAATATGATTGAAGAAAAATTTAAACTCTGGAGAGAGGTTGTGGAAAACCTTGAAGAAGCTGTACATGTTATTAACAGAGATTTTGAGGTAGTGATTTTCAATCACAGATTTGCAGAGCTAATTGGTATGCAAGATGAAGAAATAAAAGGAAAGAAGTTGTTTGAACTCATACCTGTGAAAAAATATAGTTATTTGAAAGTATTTAATTCAAACGAATGTGTACAAGACGTCGAAAAACTGGACCATGATGGAAAAGTTTGTTTTCTGGAGATCGCTATGAAGCCTCTTGAATTTGGAGGGAAGAAATATGTTCTGACAATTCTATGCGATGTGACTGAAAAAGAACTTGCAAAAAAAGAGCTTCTTAGGCTTAAAAATTTCAGTGATGATATATTTGACAGTATATCAACTGGAATAATAGTTATTGACAGGGATCTGAAAATAAGGGCTATCAATGCTTACCAAGTGGAGCACATGCGCAGATTTGGAAAATTGAATATAATACGCGAAGAGGTAATCGGAAAGCATTTCAGTGAGATAAGCACACTGCTGGATGAGGAGCATCGTGGAGAGAGCTTCAGGGAGCTTTTTAGACGGGTGATGGAAAAGGGTGAGGTTATAAAAGTTTATGCTCATGAGCATCGCTCAAAGGCGGGTGCTACTGTTTATCTGAACTTCACACTGCAACCACTTCGAGGGGCAGGCGGGGAGATAGAGGGGTTGATACTCCTCAGTGAGGATGCCACAGAAAAGGCGATGCTGGAGAAGGAGATAGAGCGGAGCAGGGACTTCTTTGAGAATATACTTGAGAGCCTGGGGCACGGAATTGCGGTGGTGGATCGCGAATTTAGAATCCTCATGTGCAATAAAGCTTATGCGGAAATGTGTGATTCAAAGAAGGTAGAGACTATAGGTAGAAAGTGTTACGAGGTGGCACATCTAAAAGAGTGGCCCTGTGCTGAGGAGAGGGAATCCTGCCCTGTGCTTGAGGTTTTTTCCACAGGTAAGCCTGCGAGGGTGGTGCATGAGCATCGAACAAAAAAAGGGAGGAAGTTTTACGCTGAGGTAAACGCGTATCCTCTGAAGAACGACGGAGGAGAGGTAAATCGCGTCTTAGAGGTTGTAAGTGATATAACAGAAAGGTATGAGCTGGAAAAGAAGCTGAGAGAAACTGGAGACTTCCTCAACAATATTGTAAAGAGCTCTGGAGATGCGATAATTGCCACTGACCTGAAAGGCAGGGTAACATTCTGGAGCCAGGGAGCGGAGGATATGTTTGGCTTCTCTGCGGAGGAAATAATGGGTAGGAGCATATACGACCTCTATCCGGAGGAGTTTCAGGATAAGAGGAAGAGAATGGAGGAGTTTCTCCTGGAATATCCGGAAGATGCGATAAGAAACTACAGGATGAAGATATACAGAAAGGATGGTAAGCTTATAGATATCAGTTTATCTCTTTCTCTGCTGAAGGACCCAAAAGGTGAACCCATAGGCATGGTTGGAATATCGAAGGATATAACAAAGGAGGTTAAGGCAGAGGAGGAGCTGAAGCGGAAGATGCGTGAGCTGGAAGACTTCTATAACATGGCGATAGGCAGGGAGATGAAGATGATAGAGCTCAAGAATGAGATTGCAAAGCTTCGTGAGGAGCTTCGCAGGTTGAGAGGCGAGGTTTGATGCTCAGATTTATTAAAGAACTCACAGAGACCATAAAAACTTACAGACTGAGCATTGCCATAGGCTTGAGTGGCTGGTTCCTGCTCATTTTCTACCTTGCCTACGAATATAAGGCTATGGCAGGTTTTCGGGGGCTTATTGTTCACCTTGTCAGGACAGATCCCTTATTTCTAGTTTTCCACATTATGATTTTCCTCGCCCCTGCGCTTTCCACGGCCTTCGCCTACTTGGTTAGCAAAAAAGTCGAGCTTGAGGCAGAGCTCAGAAAGCATACCGAAGAGCTGGTAAAGATAGTGGAAGACAGGACAAAAGAGCTTAGGCACTACTCGGAGCATCTGAAAGAGCTTGTTGATGAACGCACCGCTGAGCTTCGCGCTATACTCCTCGCCTCCATGGACGCAGTGATTAATTTTAACAGCAGAGGCGAGATCCTCATGTGGAGTCGTGGTGCTGTAGATATTCTTGGTTATAGCGAAGCTGAAATTGCAGGCGAACTCTTTGAGCATCTGTTTCCTCCTGAGGTTCGAGAAGAGCTAAAAGAACTCATCAAAAAGGCGAGAATTGAGGGATTTGCGAGGCAGAGCGAGCTGAAGATGCGCAGAAAGGATGGTGACGTTATAGATGTGGAGATGACCCTCACATCCCTGGGCAGGCAGGGGTTTACAGCAATAGTGCGGGACATTACTCAGAGGAAACGCTATGAGGAGATGCTCAAACAGAGCAGAGATGCATACTTCAACATGCTTCAGGATCTTGAGAAGGCGCATGAGGAACTCAAATTCGCTTACGATGAGCTTCGGGAGATAGACAGGATTAAGACGGATATAATTTCAAATGTAAGCCATGAACTTAAAACGCCGCTTACCGTGGCTAGGGGATTTATGGAACTCGCCATGGGGGAGGTAAATGGTAGTATAAAGGAGTATCTCAAATTTGCTGCTGAGGCTCTGGAAAGACAGAATCATATAATCGATGACCTGGTGAAGGTTGCAGAGATACACCGCGGAGAAGTTTCACTTAATTTAGAGGTGACGGACATTGAAAGTATCATACGGGAGGTGGTGGAGAGGAAGGAAGAGATGGCTTCAAGACATGGGGTTATGATACACGTGGAGCTTGAAAATCGCCTTTCACCGGTTAAGGTTGATGTTATGGGCATAAAGCATGTGCTTAACAACCTCATAGACAATGCGATAAAGTTCAACCGCACCGGAGGGGAGGTAAGAATCAAAACGTCTGCGCTTAGTGCAGGTTTTATAGTGGTGTGCGTGGAGGACACCGGCATAGGCATAGAGAAGCACCACCTTGAGAAGATATTCGAGCCTCTGTTTCAGGTGGATTCTTCAACCACGCGACGCTACCCTGGCACTGGAATGGGTCTGGCTTTAGCAAAACGCATGGTTGAGCTGCACGGGGGCACGATCTGGGCAGAAAGTGAACCCGGCAAGGGGAGCAAGTTCTGCTTTACCCTGCCTGTCGAATAGCACGCCTTGAAGAGAAATGCACAAGCATAGCTGCAAATAGCGCGAGAAGCAACGCCCTGCTGATATCTCCGGAGAATAACCTCTCCACAGCCAGTGTCATAACTGCCAGTGCGCACAGCTTGATGACAAGCTCAAGCTTCATAGTAGGAGCTCTGCGTAGCTTGCAAAGCTCGCGGTGTAGGCGTAGTACGCAAGGTAGAGGAGAACCAGGATAAACACCACACCAGCGAAGCTCCATGCTCGTCTTTTCATGGGTGGCGCTGCCTCTTCCTCGCCTCTGTCTATGAAGGGGAGAAGCAGTATTATCACAAGGACAATCACAGGCATGGCGATAGCGATGCTCAGGTTCTCAGAGACATTGGCCCGCCAGAAGGCTAGGAAGCCGAAGAGAGGTGAGAGGTACCACTGGGGCTCTATCGCTGTAACCTCCCCAGGTACAGCCTCCTTTCCGAGGGGCGCCGGGAAGAGCGATGCGAGGATTAGAAGCACGCCCAGCACAAAGCTGGCTAATGCAAGCTCACGAACCACCTGATAGGGAAAGAAAGGTATCTCCTTCATAAAATCACCTCACATGTAGCTGGCGATGCCCTGCCTCCTCACGATTAGGAAGTGTATAAGCATTAGCACGAACGCAGCCATGGGTAGGAGGAAGACATGCAGGAAGTACAGCCTTGTAAGAGTCTCTCCGGTTATAGCCAGGTCGCCGAGGAATACCTTCATTACCCACGCTCCAGCGAAGGGCAGCGAAGCCGGGGCGAGCACCACTATGCTTGTTGCGCCATAGCTAGCAACGTCCCAGCGCAGTGCATAGCCGCTGAATCCGAAGGTGAAGGTGAGCAACAGCAGGGCTACGCCAACAACCCAGTTCAGCTCCCTGGGCTTTCGATACGCGCCCATGAAGTACACCCTGAGCATGTGCAGGAGCACCGCTGCCACCATTACGTTGCCAGCCCAGTAGTGCAGGCTCCTGACGAGAGAGCCAAGGGGTACCTCGTAGGTTATCACACGCACACTCTCGTAGGCGAGCGCTGCGTTCGGCTGGTAGTATCTGGCGAGTGCAATGCCCGTGACCACCTCCACCATAAACGCAAGGAAAGCTATGCCTCCGAGGCAGTAGACAGCACCCGTAGCGTGTCTGGGCACAGTCCTGCGCAGCGCTCGTTCCAAGTCGCGGCGAATCTCAAACCTCTCATCCAGCCAGTCTATTAACTTTGTAAGGCTCATGGCCTAGCCCCCCGAGATGTACTTCAGGAGCAGAGCAAGGCTGCTAACCGCGAGGGCCACGAATGCGAAGAGCGTAGTACCTTTGATAAAACCCTTTTCGCTGGAGATTATTCCCACTCTGCTTCTCCTCTCTAGGATGTCGGTGAGAAGCTCATCTAGAAGCTCATACCTCACAATGTAAAGCTCAACACCGAGGAGCAGAAATGCTGATCCAAGGTACACGCCGACAAGTTTTGTATCGCCCCCTATGAGAGCCTCCCTCATTGCTGTAAGGCTGAGCAGGATTACCGCAAGGGAAAGCGGTACGAGGATGGAGATGCGTAATATTCCCATTTCAACCACCAAGCTTTCTAAACATGCAGTCAAGGAGGAGAACCAGGAAAATCACAGCAAAACTCAGCGCAAAGCTCAGAGACTCACCAATCGCATTTCCATGCGATGCCACCGAATGGGCAATCCCCCCAGCAGGGGTAGCCACCAGAGGAGCGTAAATGTTTCCCATCATCCCGGATTAAAGATTGTCTTCCGGTGGTATATAAAGGTTCAGCTTTCTGTAGAAAGAGACTATCACCCTGCTTCGGGTACATTCGGAGAAAAACCAGCCCCCTCCTGCTCTTTCATGAGCTTGTACTCAATGCTATCAGCAAGAGCGATCCAGCTCGCCTCGATGATGTTCTCAGACACCCCTACTGTGCCCCAGCTGTGCCTGCCGTCGCTGCTCTCTATAAGCACCCGTACTTTAGCACCAGTACCTTCATGAGTGTCGAGGACGCGTACCTTGTAGTCTGTGAGGTACACCTGCTTGAGCACCGGGTAGAACTTCTCCAGAGCCTTGCGAAGCGCATTGTCAAGGGCGTTAACAGGTCCGTTGCCCTCTGCGGCGGTGTGCTCATACTTGTCGCGAACCCTGACCTTCACCGTCGCTTCTGAGCGAATCCTCTCGCGCTCTGTGCTCACCATCACGCGAAATCCTTCCAGCTCAAAGAAGGGCTTCGTTAAACCCAGGGCACGCTTCATAAACAGTTCAAAGCTTGCCTCAGCACCTTCGAATTGGTACCCCTGCTTCTCCATCTCCTTTAGCCTCTGGAGTATAAGCCTCACCTCAGGTGAGTCCTTCTCCAGGGGAATGCCGTACTCCTTAGCTTTGACATAGATGTTCGTCCTGCCAGAGAGCTCAGACACCAGGAAGCGTCTCGCATTCCCAACACTCTCAGGATCAACGTGCTCATATGTGCGTGGTGCCTTGTACACGGCATCGACATGTATGCCAGCCTTGTGGGCGAAGGCAGAACTTCCCACGTAGGGCAGGTTGTGCTGGTGGGGCAGGTTAGCGATCTCGCTCACAAAACGTGAAACCTCGGTCAGCTTTTTCAGCCGCTCATCACTTATGCAGTCTATACCCAGCTTCAGCTTCAGGTTGGGGATTATTGAGCACAGGTTAGCGTTTCCGCAGCGCTCACCGTAGCCGTTTATTGTGCCCTGCACCTGCACAGCACCCATGCGAACGGCGATAATTGAGTTGGCCACGGCGGTGTCTGCGTCGTTGTGGGCGTGTATCCCAAGAGGCGTGGCAACTTTACCCTTAACCTCATTTACAATCTCCATGGTCTCAAAAGGCAGCGTGCCGCCGTTGGTGTCGCACAGCACCAGGCAGTCCACCTTAGCATCTTCAGCGGCGTGAAGTGTGGCTAAAGCATACTCGGGGTTGCTCTTATAGGCGTCGAAGAAGTGCTCTGCATCAAAGAACACCTCCAAGCCGTGCTCCTTCAAGAACTCCACGCTTTCTGTAATCATGGCTAGGTTCTCCTCAAGCGTTGCCTTGAGTGCCGCCTTAACGTGCAGGTCCCAGCTTTTACCGAATATCGTCACAGTATCCACGCCGCTGTCTATAAGTGCCAGGAGGTTCACATCTTTCTCAGCCCTAACATTTGCCCTGCGGGTGCTGCCGAAGGCGACTATGCGGGAGTTGCTCAGCTCCAGCTTTCTTGCCTTCTCAAAAAATTCGGCATCCTTCGGGTTGGAGCCCGGCCACCCACCCTCGATGTAGTGGATGCCGAGTTCGTCGAGCTTTGCGGCGATGCGGAGTTTGTCCTCTACAGAAAAGGAGATATACTCAGACTGCGTGCCGTCTCGCAGGGTGGTATCGTACAGCTTCACCTGCATCGCTCGCAACCTCTACGGCGATAACCCTGAGATAACAATTACAAGCAAAACAATAACGCTACTAGCGAGCGGAAATCCTCATAGCGAGCACAAAAAAAGCAAAGCCCAGAATAAATAGTACTGAAAACTGGGAGAAGTCGTCATTTAAAAGGTAGTGTGCGGAGAAGAGGATGCACGTAAATCCAAATATCCCGTTTATCAGCGCGGGCTTAAACGACCCCGCCCTATAAAGCTGCACTGGCCGCAAAATTCCTCCCTCCAGGTACAACCAGAATTTTACAGGTAAACATATTTAAATCTTTTGTTTTGTGATTAGCTGAATATGAAGAAGCTAAATCTCTTAATTCTCCTGTTTGTAACCCTCCTGCTCGTCTGGGGGGCGAGGGAGATAAGCTGGCGGGAAGCTCTCACAATAGCCTCGGGGGCGAGGCATGAATTAATCGCCCTTGCAATAGGCATTACCGTTGTGAGGTTCCTGATCTGGAGCTTAAAGTGGATGCTTTTTATAAAACCCCTCGCGGAGGTGCGCTTCTCCCGTGTGGTTGTGATTCTGCTTGCAGGCTTATTTGTGAGCACCTCCACGCCGGGTGCACAGGTGGGTGGCGAACCCCTGCGTGCCTACTACCTTGCCAGAGAGGCTGGAATCAAGAAGAGCGCCGCCATGGCTACGGTGATGATGGACAAAGCGGGCAACTACGCTGCCTTCTTCGTCTTTTCCCTCGTGTCAATTTTTCTGCTGTGGCTCTTCCTGGAGATACCTCCAGCGCTCAAGCTTCTTGGTGAGGTGCTCCTGCTTGTGCTTATTCTTGCTGCCCTCTCCTCTACCTACATCAAGAAGAGCGACGCCACTCAAGCAAAGGTGCTGCGCTTTGTGTACCATCTACCTCCACTAAAAATGCTAAGGCAGAGGTTCAGTAGCTATGCAGCGTTTGAAAACTTCCTCTCTTCCAGGCTTGAGCTGTTTCTGCACACCCTCAGGAAGATTTCCACACGGCGCAGTGCACTTGTGGCAAATCTACTCCTCTCGTTTGCGATGTGGTCCACATCCTATCTTAAAACCTATCTAATCTTCCTAGCGCTTGGCGTCAATGCTCCATTCCTCCTGGTTATGGCTGTTAAAACCGTGGCGATCCTTGTGGGCATGGCGAGCTTTCTCCCAGGCGGAGTGGGAGCGACAGAGGCGATGATGGTGGCGCTCTTTGCAGGCGCCGGTATAGAGGGAAGCGCCGCCCTGGCGGGGATACTTCTCTCCCGCGCCATTTACTACTCCTTTGCCCTGGGCCTAGGCTACGCATGCCTCCTCTGGTTGAGGCTTCGCGGCTAGGTTACAGGCGTTAAGTTTTGTGCTTAGCGCATGCCTGCGCCAAAGCTGCGCGACTTCCTTATAACCCGCGAAGGCATGATATTTGCGGTGGTGAGCTATGCTCATCCTCCACAGCGCTACATCGCCTTTCTGCGCTACTACCCCTGCGAGCACAGCGAGAGACGGCGCTCAGGTATAAGCTACTGCAAGGTGGCTTCTACGGCGCAGTCCTTCGAGTACCTTCAGAATCACCGCCCGGGGTACATTTTCACTTACGCAGGATCAAGGCTCCAGGCGGTTCCACGCTCGCGGGTTGAGGCGGTGCTTTCTCCGCAGGAGAGGCTGGCGGAGATAGCAGAGGAGCCAGGAGATGCGCTCGAAAAAAAGACTGCTCGCCTCGCGGAAATTTTTTCCAGGGTGGTGCCTGCTGACAAGCTGGGCATCACGGGTTCGCTGCTCGCGGGTCTGCATCTGCCCACGTCTGACATAGACTTTGTGGTTTATGGTTGGGAGAACCACCTCAAAGCCAGGGAGCTTCTAGCGGAGTTGATTGAGGAGGGTGATGAGAGGATACGGGAGCTTACCCTCCAGGAATGGCGAAGCGCCTACGAAAAGCGCTTTCCGGGCGAGAAAACGCTGAGCTTCGAGGAGTTTCTGTGGCACGAGCGCAGGAAGTTCCACAAGGCAAGCTTCGACGGCACCACCTTTGACTTACTTCTTGTTAGGGAAGCCACGAAGGAGCGCTGGGGGGAAGAGAGCTACACCCGCCTCGGCATGGCAGAGGTCACCTGCGTGGTGGAAGACGCCCGCTTTGCCTTTGACTACCCGGCGCGCTACGTCGTTAGCTGCAAAGACTCTGACATAGAAGAAATAGTTGCCTACACCCACACCTACGCGGGTCAAGCCTTTGAAGGAGAGCGAATTGTTGCGAGGGGCTACTTAGAAGAAGTGACCTCGCGCAGGAGGAGCTACCTCCGCCTCGTCGTTGGTACAACGCGCGAGGCTGCTGGAGAGTACATCAAGGTCATAAGAGAATACTCCTAATGGTGAGGATGGCTTCCCGTTTCGCGTAGCGATAGCTCGTCAATCTCCTTGAGATTGACTTCGGCTTCCCTCGGTAAAACTCGGGAAGCGGAAGCGAAGGTTGGTAAGGGCGGGTGCGTCGCCCCCTATCTGGTTCGGAAGGGGTAATAGGAGCGCCTTCTCCGCCCCTATAGGCGCGCCTCAAGCCAGGCGATGACCTTCTTCTTCAACTCTGGGGAGGCGATTAGCATACGTGTGCCATGCCCAGCGTTGCGAAGCCTCTCGAATACCTTCTCCCCCTTTACCAGAGCGTAAAGCTGCTCCGTCGAGGAGTATGCATAGGCATCCTCTTCGCTTGCGGCGAAAAAGGCAGAGCGCTGATACTGCGCCGCTTCCTCGGTGGCTATGCCACGGTAGTTAAGCCCAGGCGAGAGCAGCACTACAGTTTTTATCTCACCGTCCTCAGCAGCATAGCGCAGAGCTATGTTTGCGCCTATGCTTGCCCCCACGATGCCTATCCTACCTGGCTTTACCCCTCTCCTAATCAGGTACTCCTTCGCCGCCTTCACATCCAGAACCATAGCGTTGAATTCTCTGGGCGAAAAACTCTGCCAGTCTCCTTCGCTCGCCCCATGTCCGCGCAGGTCTATGGCTATGACCGGGGTTGTCGACGAATTCCACCAAAACGTGAACATTTCTTTTCAGAGCCAAT